>DASVUC010000196.1:0-27480 GCA_036387255.1 Tepidisphaeraceae bacterium
TCACGCCCACTCCCTCTCCCGTACTCTCTTTCCCGCGCAGCCGGATGGGCAGGGCGGGGGTGAGGGTGTCGCCCGCTTCAAACTTCCTCGCACACCCACCGCTCAACCCTCACCCATCCCCTGGTAAACCACCCCCGCCACCACCCCTCCAACCACATACCACAACACCGTCATCCCCATCGTCTCCCAAGTCCTCCGGCTAGCCTTCGTCGGCAACCCCAACACCCCCGGCAACGCCACCGCCGCCACCCCTCCCGCAACCCCCAGCAAGAGCCCATTCCGCACCGCATGCTTCTTCTCCCCCAACCCCACCCCCGAATAATACAACCCATTCGAAACCAGATCCCCCACCAGCGCCACCCCCTGCATCACATTCCGCCGCGGAGGCTCAATCCCCACCGCCTCGAGCCCATGCTCAATGAACTTCCTCCCCAAAACATCCATCCGCGGCGCCTTCCCCGTCACCCGCTTCCCCACCTCATGAACAACCGTCACCGCCGCCGAACCGGCGAGGCCGCTCATCAATGCCGCTCCGGGCCAACCATGCAGTTGCTGCGTCATACTTCGAGCGTACTGATCGCTGTTGCAACGAACAGCGCCAGAAAGGGGAGCTTATAGAACCGTCTCCACGCTCTGAAGCGTGTCCTTCGACTTGTCGATCCAACCCCGATCCTTGCCGCTTCCTCCATAAAGGCGATCTGCGCTTAAGTCTATTGCCTGAAACAAGTCGTTCCCGCCGTACCCTGACAAGCGGTCTTTCCCTTTCCCACCGTCCAACGTGTCCGCACCGCCCAGTCCGATCAAGGTATCATTGCCCGCTCCACCCAGGATGACATCATCCGCATCCCCACCTACCAGTGAGTCATTTCCGTCCCCACCATTGATGGTCGCGACCAGCGCCGCCAGAACTACCACGAAGTCTGCCCCATCTCCCAAACTCAGGTTCAGCCGACGAACGCTTGTCTTCTTGTAGTAAAGGTCAGAAGCGTACCGTTGCGCCTCATCCAGACGCACCACCACGTGCGTCGAACTTAAATCGACTCCTACCGTGTCGATTCCGCTTGTTCCGTTGATCATTAGCGTCCCATTCTTCGTCACCGAAACCCGCGCAACCGCCTGGGGCACCAAGTGACTGACGCGATCTACTCCGGCGCCATCATCAACCACGCCGTCGTTGTTTCCGCTTCCCCCATCTACAACATCTGCTTGAAGATCGCGGGAGTTGATGAAGTCATCGTCTCCATCCCCGTACAAACGATCTTGTCCAGCGCCGCCTCGAATTTCATCGTTCCCTAGTCCGCCGTGTATGATGTCGTTTCCGTCGCCGCCCCAGATGGACTCGGACGCGTTGCTCCCGTAGATCATGTCATTCCCTGCCCCGCCCCAGAGTTCTCGCGCGCCGTCAGAAAAGATCACGTCATTCCCCTCACCGCCTTGCAGGCGTTCTTCGCTGCCGGATCCACCGCCGCGCAAGGTATCATTTCCGCCTCCCCCGTCCGCGAATCCGTAGTTGTCCAGCGCCGTCAGCACGTCGGCGCCACCCCCACCGTACAAGGTGTTGCCTGTCAGCACGCTCGGCAGCGACGTGTCGTTCACCAGCGTGTTCCCGATCATCTCCAGGCGCTGCACCGATGCCTTGGGCATTTCCAGCACCAGCCCCAGCGCCTTGATCATTAGCTGTTGACCGCTGATGCCTACGCGTACATCCGCAAAGGGGCGCGCCTCCAACTTCAAAGTCCCGCCGTTCACCACAACGTCCGTCTCAACCGCCAGCAGCCCGTCCGAGGCCGCCCCATGATCCGCCAAAGCTTGGTCATACCCATCGCCGCCGTCCAACGTGTCGGTAGTCCCACCCACCCCATGCAGCAGGTCATCCCCCGCGTCGCCGTTAACTAGATCCTGTCCTTCCGCCCCGCGCAGCACATCGTTCCCGTTGCCACCGTTGAGAACATCATCACCTTCGCCGCCATCGAGCGCGTCCTCCCGCGCGCCGCCGTTCAATAGATCCGCACCGTCCCCACCGCTTAGGAAGGTCGGGCCGTCGCCGCCGTTAAGCGTGTCGTTCCCTCTCCCGCCGAACAGCGAGTCCCATCCGAAACTCCCGCCGATCAAATCATCGCCTGCTCCGCCGTCGATTAAGTCGTTGGCCGCATCGCCCCCACCCAGCGTGTCGTCGCCATCACCCCCGTAGATGGATGTTGTGAGTGCTCTCGAATTACTGTTCGTCCATTTCGCGGGAATGGTAACCGTATCGTTCCCAGCCCCCGCGTTAACGATTACTTGATCCGTATAGTAAGCCGAAAAATTCGCCGAGTCGGCCCCCAGCTTCACAACCAACGTCGTGAAGCTGTTGTAGAGGTCATCAATGATCGTGACCTTCTCGTCGACGACGATTGTGTCGTCCCCGGCTGTGCCGTTAATCGTCAGCACACCCTTATCCAAGACCGCAAACGCCGCCAGCATCACCCGCCGTTCAAGCTTCTCAATGACGCGCACATATCTCCCAGTACCCCACGTCAATCTCGCTCTAGTCAACAGGCCACACCCACCTTCCCCACCACATGGATTGTACCATCGCCAAGCCACCCTTCCAACAGCCTCGCGAGGTGGAAGTCATCAAGAGCCGCCGCGAAAAACGAAAACGCCTAAACCCCGAATTGCGCGAAAATGAACCCAATCGCGCACCACCTCAAATCCAAGATCCTGAAATTTGAAAGCTGAAATCCGCACCTTTCTCGACACTTCCCATCTGCCCCCCTAACCATGTTGCGCGCGAAGGCGCCCTCCCGCGCAGCGCCGAGGGAGGAGTAGAGACATGACCGCCCTAACACCTATTTTCACCTCGACGTGCACCCCAAGCTCATCCTCCGCTTCGTGCCCCCTCCCCGCCGCCCCTTCCCGCGAGCAACCCCGGACCTCCTCAGGACCCGATCGGACGCTGTCCGGACCCGGCCGGACCCTTTCCGGACCCAACCGGACCCTTTCCGGGACCCGTTGGGACCTTGTCGGGACCCGGTTTTGTACACAAACAACGCTCATAACTACCGTCTTCACCTTCAGTTGCGCCACAATCACGCTCGAAACAAACTCAATCCCCAAGCCTCTTAGCCCAACCCATCCCCCTTCCCCTTCACTAAACCAATTCACCCCCGACCCGCACCCATACACAACAGCACGCTTATCGGAAAGGACTCGCATGCCAACGTCATCCCGCCGCTCGTTGTGGCTCCCCGCACTCATCGCCTCGGCCGCCTTGTCGGCGTCGGTCACGCTCAGCTACGCCCAGCAAGCCGGTCGCGGCGGACGCCCGCCCCAGCGCGGCTCGTCCGCACAAGCCCCACAAGGCCAGCGACCACCCCAGGGCGGCCGCCAACAACCCGCCGCCGGACAAGGTGGTGGCCAGGGAGGTCAGCGCGATCAGGGCCGTCAAGGAGGTCAAGGAGGTCAGCAAGGCCAAGGCGGACAAGGCACCCAACCGCCTCCCAATGACCAGCAAGGTTACGCCCCCAGCAACGGCGAAGGAGGCAACCAGCCTCCCCCCGGCGACGGTCCCGACGCCGGACAAGGTCCCACCGGCGGACAAGGGCGCAATGGTCAGGGCGTGTCGGGACGCGGCCAAGGCCACCGCCGACCCACCAGCCGCCCCAGCGCCGACGAATGCTTCGACCACTTCGACACCAACCACGACGGCTCCCTCTCCCGAGCCGAGTTCAGCGCCTTCTTCAACCAGCTCCCCCCACCCCCGCCCCGCCAGGGCCAGCGCCAAAACGGCGGCGACAGCGATGACCAGCCGGGCAACCGCCCGCCACCCCCCGATGACCAGAACAACAACAACTCCAACGGAGGTCAGCGCACCGGCAACCGCCCGCCAGCGAACAACACGAACAACCACCGCCTCCGATAAAGCGCAGGCACGCGGTGTGATCGCGCAGCGCAGCCATCACGGCGCTGCGCGGTCATGTGCCGCAACTCTCAAGGGGGAGAGACATGCGATCGCATCGCCACCTGGCCACCAAGCTGGCAACGTCACGCCAGCTTCTTCTGATCCATCTCAGCGATCATCACGCGCCGCCCAAGTTCGCTCGACCGGTAGCACGCCAGGGTCATCGCCAGCGACATCCGTCCCTCCTCCGCCGTGCAGATGGGCTCCCGCTTCCCCTGGAGGAATTCACACAACGGCTTGGCCAGATTGGCAATCCGTTGCCCGTGATTCTCCGGCGAGCGGATCCCGCTGATCGTCCACTGCTTGTGCCCCTTCAGCAGCCACTTCAGCCCCGCCGCATCGTCCGCGCGTGGCGCCTGAGCGCTGGGCCCGTCGCCGAAGTTCTGGATGATCACACCCTTCTCCCCCACGATCTCCGTCGTGTTCTCCCCCGCCAGGCACGTGAACGAGCACGCAATCTCCGCGAGGGTTCCATCCGCATAACGGAACACCGCCACGCCGTTATCGTCCGGCACCTTCGGCGAGTGCAGCGTTGCGATCTCGGCGCTCACCGATTCCGGCAACCCCTTCATCCAGAGCAGCCAGTCAATCGGATGGGCCGCATCGTCTGCCCACATGCCGCGGTTCAACTCCGGCTTCACATGCCAGGTGTTCTCAAACCCCGCCCAGGTGTGTGTCGACAGCCCATGCCGCCGGCGGATCATGAAGATGCGCCCCAATCTAGCATCCTGCACCAGCTTGCGCATCTGAACGTTCTGTGGATCCACGCGCATCTGCCACGCGAGCGTGAAGCGCACGCCGGATCGCTTCACCGCCCTGACGATCCGATCCGCCTCCTCGAGCGTCAGCGCCATGGGCTTTTGAAGGATGACCGTCTTGCCCGCGCGAGCCGCCATTTCCACCAGCTCCGCGTGCAGGGAAGTCTCCGCTGCGATCATCACCGCATCGACATCCCCGCTCGCGAGCAGATCCTCCGGATTGTCATACATCTGCAAGCCGTGCCGCTCTCCCGCCTTGGCCACCCGCTGAAAATCATGATCCCACCCTCCCACAACGTGCACCGTCCGCTTCATCTTCTTCCAGGCAGTGACATAAGCGTCGACGTGGCCGTGAGCAAAACCAAGGATACCAATGTTGATGAGCATGATGATCTTCTAACAAGTCCCCGCAGCTTGCAGGCACGCCTGCATGTGGCCGCGGGATTCGGCGGCGATGGCGACGCAGCGTGGGAGGTCGTAGCTCTTGGCGCCGATGATTTCCAGATCGACGGGGCCGGCGTAGTGGTTCTCCTTGAGCACGCGGATGTAGCCCGGCAGGTTGATGTCGCCTCGACCGTTGGCTTGAAGCTCAGGCGGGCCGGGGTTTTGCTGGCGGCCCTTGCAGTCGCGGATGTGGACGTGCCTGATGCGATGCACGACGGCGCCAATGGCTTCAACCGGGTCTTCGCCCGCACGCCAGATGTGGCTCGGATCCATGTCCAGGCCGAGGTTGGGGTGGTTGAGGGCGTTGAGCACCTTGAGCGTCGTCGGCGTGTTGTAGACGTATTGCCCGACGTGCGCCTTGAAGCACAGCGTGACGCCGAAGTGCTGCGCGCGGTCGGCGAGTTTGCCGAGGGAATCGATAACCTGCTGATATGTCGACTCATCGTTCGCCTTCCCGCCAGGGCCGCAGTTGACGATGGGGATGCCAATCTCGGCGGCGGCCGCAAAGGCCTGCTCCATCTTCGCCGCGTCCTGCGAAGGCTGCTCCATCGCCATCACGGGCAGGTTGTACTGCCTGCTCAGCTCCTTCACACGCGGCGCGATCTCCTTCCATCGATCGAGCACCAGATGCTCACTCATGCCGTCGATCGCGGAGATCTCGATCCCGTCATAGCCGCAGATCTGCGTGTACCGGAACGCGGTTTCCATATCGTGACCGCCGAAGAGAACCGAGTTCAAACCGAGTTTCATATCTTCTCCGTAGCATGGCCGACTCGGCCATGGGCATGGGCGAGATGCCCATGCTACGAAAGCCTCACGACCGCTCCGGTCTCTATTGATTCGATGGCGGCTTGCAGGACCTTCTGCGCGGCCAGTCCTTCCTCGCCGGAGCCGTCGATTTGCTTGGGAGGGGCGCCTTGCGAAACTTGTTCAAGAAAGCGGTGGATTCTGTTGTTGAAGGTTTGTTCAAAATCCCGGTGGCCGCCGAAGACGGGGTTGGTGTAGACGGTTTTTTCGAGGTTCCCTGCGGGGTAGAGGGTGAGCTCGCGCCACATATCGTCCAGGACAAAGCGGCCTTTGGTGCCGGCGACTTCGCAGCGTTCCATGGGGTGGCCGCGCTCGATGTCGTAGGAACCCGTCAGCCCCCCTACTACGCCGTTCTTGAACTTCATCGAGAAGTGCGCGGTGGACCAGATGCTTCGGCCCGGCGCTTTGGTCGCAAAACACTGGACGGATTCAATGTCGCCGCAGAAGTAGCGCATGACGTCGACTGTGTGAGGGTGGAGGGCCTTGATGTGGAAATAGGGCGAGCTTTCGGCAGGGTTCTTGATCCACATGCTCATGTTGACGAAGAGCAGGTGGCCAAGGCGTCCTGCGTCGACCCAGTTCTTCGCGAGGCGCGCCGCATCGGTGAAGCGGTGATTGAGATTGATGCCGTAGCAGAGGTTTTTCTCGCGCGCGAGCGCGACCATTTCCTCGGCCTGTTTGATGTCGTTGGAGATGGGTTTTTCGCCGAGGACATGGCAGCCGGCGCCCAGCGCCTGCATGGTGGGCTCGTAGTGGTCGGAGCCGTATTCGTGGCCGCCGGTGGTGATGCTGACGACGTCCGGCTTGAGGGAGTCGAGCATCTTCGCGGCGTCGGTGTAGCCCTGGACGCCGAAGGTTTTCATAGCGGCGGTCATGCGCGCGGGGTCGCGATCGCAGACGCCGACGAGTTCGGCGAGGGCATCATCGCGATAGACGCGGGAGTGGATGTTTCCGATCGGGCCCATGCCGATCACGCAGACGCGAAGCATATGTGGAGACTCCTAACTTTGCGTGGCATGGGCGTCTCGCCCATGCTGAACCCGAGCGCATGGGCGAGACGCCCATGCCACGCATCAGAGCGAGATGACGCTGCCCTTGTCCCACGATTCGATGGCGGCTTCGATGACTCTTTGGGCGGCCAAGGCATCGGAGGCTTTGGCCTCGATCTTCTCCGGCGGGTTTTTCTGTTTGATATCCTCGATCCACGCGGCGATGCGGCTGTCGAAGGTTTCGCCGAAGGACTTCATGTTGCCGAGGTACTTGTAGGTTTCACTTTCGATCTGGTTGCGGTGCTGGAATTCCAGAACTTCGCAGGCGTCGGTGATGATGATTCGCGCATCCTGGCCGACGATCTCGCACTTCTCCAGGCCCCACGGGTGCCCGGGCCCGCCGCCGTCGTAGCTGCCCATGAGGTGACCGATGACGCCATTCTCGAACATCATGTTCACGTGGACGTTGCTCCACCCCTGTCGTTTATGGCCGCGCTTGAAGAAAGCGTGGACCTTTTTCACCTCGCCGCCGAAGTAGCGCATGACGTCGATGGAGTGGGAGTGGAGAGCGCGCATGTGGAAGTGCGGGCTGGTTTCGTTGGGGTTGTTGATCCACATGAACATGTTGATCATGTTGATCTCGCCGCAGCGGTTGGCATCGAGCCACTGGCGGGCGCGGCGGGCGGCGGGCGTGAAGCGGTGATTGAGGTTGATGCCGTAGGGGACCTTCTTCTCGCGCGCCAGGTTTACCATCTCTTCGGCTTTGGCGAGTTCGTTGGAGATGGGCTTCTCGCCGAGGGTGGGGATGCCGGCGTTGAGCAGTTCCACGGTGGGCTGGTAATGGTCGCCGCCGTTTTCCTTGCCGGCGGTGCACATGCTGGCGGCGTCGATCTTGATGCCGCTCTTGATCATGTCTGCTATGGAGTAGAACGCCTGGGCGCCGTAGGCGGCGGCGGCTTTGTCGGCGCGCTCCTTGATGATGTCGCAGACGGCGACGAGCTTCACATCCTGCGACATCTTCTGATAGACGCGGGCGTGGGTGTTGCCGATGTTTCCCAGGCCGATGATGGCGACGTTGAGCATCACACCTCCGATGAAGGGGCGATCTTCTGCGCGGGGTGGAGGATTTCAAATGCTCTTGCGAACGGCGCAGGCAGCGCCTCGCACGCGAGGCGGCTAAACGTCGGCTAGTCGGGGTTCGTCGTCGGGTCTTTCTTGAACTGGGCGATCTTGTCTCTTCCGGCGGAGAGGAGGCGTTTGAACTCTTCCAGTCGGGAGGCTCGCATCAAGGAGCGCGCCCAGACGATGTCGCCGGTGGAGGGGCGGAGCTGTACGGTGCGGATCTCGCCGACTCTTGCGCCTTCGCGCTCAATGTTGTTGACCTCAAGGCCGGCGACGGTGCGGTAGTGGCCGTCGAAACTGTTGAGCGGGGTGACGGTGCGGTCGAGCTTGCGGATTTCGTCGGTGGCTTGAAGAAGTTTGTCGATGTCGTTGGCGTCGACGTACGTCTCGGCCGTGCGTCCGCGTGTGCTGCGGACCTGCACGAGAAGCCCGCCGACCATTTCCTTCGTGGCGACATCGCTCAATTGAATCGCCAGGACATGCACCGTCGAGCCGTCGTCGCCGCGGATGGAGCCAAGGTCGGTGTAGCCGCGGGCGATGATGGCGTTCTGCCGAACCAGCATCTGCTCGACGTAAGGCGGCGCGAGCGTGGGACGGGCGGCGTTTTGAATGATGCCGTCATCGGAGCCATCTTCGGTCGGCGTCTGATTCTGGCCGGAGCCGGTGAGGGTGAAGAGGCCGAGGGCGACAAGTGCGAGCAGGATCAGCGGGGTGCGCTTCATGGGATCTCCGTGAGTGGTCTACCAAAAGAGTGTACTCCGAAGGACCTGGCAAGACTTGGCCAGATCCTTCGGAGTACCTCAGGATGACGGATGGTGAGGCGCGGCGGGGTTACCGGCGGCTGCCGAGGATTCGCAGGATGGAGAGGAAGATGTTGATGAAGTCGAGGTAGAGCTCGAGGGAGCCGATGATCGCGTAGCGCGCCGCAAGATTCGCGTCGCCGGCGGTTTCGAGGGCAATGTTGCGGAGCATCTGCGTGTCGTAGGCGGTCAGGCCGATGAACACCGCGAGAACCGCATAAGTGATGATCCAGCTGAAGGCGTCGCTGGCGACGAAGATGTTCACGATCGTCGCGAGGAACAGGCCCCAGACGCACATGATGAGGAAGGAGCCCATCGAGGTGAGATCACGCTTGGTGACGAAGCCGTAGACGCTCATCCCGCCGAAGACGCCGCCGGTGATGACGAAGGCGGCGCCGATGGTGGCCATTGGATAGATGATGAAGATGCCGCTGATCATGGCGCCGATGACCGCGGAGTAGAGCAGGAACAACGCCGTGGCGACGGTGGCGCTGACACGCCGTGCGGCGGATCGCACGGAGTACGCCAGCGCGACGGTGCCGAGCAGCACCGCGAGATAGACGCCCCGCCCGTAAAGCACCTTCATGACCGCCATGTTCTGCGACACGTACCACGCGACGGCGGCGGTGACGGCGAGTCCGACGGCCATCCACGCGTAGACGGCATTGAAGAAGTTGAAGACGGCTTTGTCATCGGTGCCATATTCGAGTTCGACGGGACGGGATTGATCTGGATACATGCTCATAAGACCTCCTGATTCAGCTAAAGGATCGGCAGAATCGTACGGCGGCCGGGAGGAAGCGTCTAGCAAAATCATGGGAGGATGCGCGGGATCGTCCAATAAGCGCGCGGGGCTGGAAGCGCGGCCAAAAGTGAAGGCGGCGGGCTGGCTGCCCGATGGTTGGATTACGGGAACAGCGAGCCCGGGAAGCGAGAGGAACACGTGACGCAGGCGATGGATTATCGGAAGCCCCGCGCCCGCCGGGGCGGGATCTGGACGAGCCCGAAAGTGAAACTGACGGCGATCGTCAGCGGCGTGGTGGTTCTGTTGTCGGTGGGAATCGCGGGCGCGATGCAGCTGATGGGAGGGGCGGGCAAGGCGATCGCGCAGCCGGAGGCGGCGATCGTGATGACGCTGAAGGACATCAAGATCAGTGCGACGCTTGCGACGACGGACGCGCGCGGCAGCACAACCGGCGGGTATGACTGGTACGCCTGCTCGATTGATCCCACGCAGGCGAGCCGGATGGTGGAGACGCTGCGGGCGCGATCCGATGGGAAGCGCGTGCGCAGCGTGAAGAAGCCGATGCCGCTGGAGAAGGCGCCCAACTGGTGGACGCCGACGAGCACTGCGGATCTGGTGGCGTTTGAGATGGAGAATTCGGAATATTGGGTGGGGGTTTCGCAGGGGCAGGGGAAGGTGTTTTTGCGGAAGATGAGGCACTAGCTTCGGGTGTAGACTTAGACCCTCACCCCTGCCCTCTCCCGGGACGGGAGAGGGGGTAGAGCTGTTGGCGAAGTGGGATTAATTGGGAGATCCGCGGCGAGCCCTCACCCTGCCCTCTCCCGGAGTACCGGGAGAGGGGGAAGATTCAGCGCGGTACGAGGCTACTTGGCTTTGAGCAGTTGGCGCAGGACGGTTTCAAGGATGCCGCCGTTGCGGTAGTAGTCCAGTTCCACTGGGGTATCGATTCGGCAGGTGGTGACGAATTCCTGGGTGGAGCCGTCCTCATTCTTCACGTGGACGGTCACGTCCTGGCCGGGCTTGAGGGTGTCGTCGATGACGACGTCGAAAACTCCGGTGCCGGTGAGGTTGAGGGTGGTGCGGTTCTGGCCCTTCTTGAAGACGAGCGGGAGGACGCCCATGCCGATGAGGTTGGAGCGGTGGATGCGCTCGAAGCTTTCGGCGACGACGGCGCGGACGCCAAGGAGGAAGGTGCCCTTGGCGGCCCAATCGCGGGATGAGCCCATGCCGTAGTCTTTGCCGGCGATGACGACGAGGGGGGTGTTGGATTCTTTGTACTTCAGGGACGCGTCATAGATGGTGGTGACTTGGCCGATGCCGTCGGTGGTTCCCGCGGCAGAGCCGCGGGCTTTGGTGTCAGCGGGACCGAAGTAGGTGGTGAAGCCGCCCTCGGTGCCGGGGGCGAGCAGGTTGCGCAGGCGGATGTTGGCGAAGGTGCCGCGGGTCATAACGCGGTCGTTGCCGCGGCGGGAGCCGTAGCTGTTGAAGTCGAGCGGCTTGACGCCGTGCTCGATGAGGTACTTGCCCGCGGGGGAATCTTTCTTGATGGCGCCGGCGGGGCTGATGTGGTCCGTCGTCACGCTGTCGCCGACCATCACCAGGCAGCGCGCGCCGGTGATGGCGCCGATCGGCTCGGGATTGGGCTTCAGGTCTGTGAAGAACGGTGGCTCCTGGATGTAGGTGCTGGCTTCATCCCAGTTGAAAAGCTCGCCGCCTTTCACCGGGATGTCATTCCATTCCTTGTTCTTCTCGCCGACGCCGTTGTACTGGTTCTCGAACATGTCCGGCGAGATGCTGGAAGCGATCACCTGGTTGACCTCCTCCTGCATCGGCCAGATTTCCTTGAGCATGACGGGCTGGCCGTCTTTGTCGGTGCCGATGGGCTGGGAGGTGAGGTCGATGTCGATCGTGCCGGCGAGGGCATACGCAACGACGAGCGGCGGCGAGGCGAGGTAGTTGGCCTTCACGTGGGGGTTGATGCGGCCTTCGAAGTTGCGGTTGCCGGAGAGAACGGAGACGGCGACGAGGTTCTTCTGCTCGATCTCGCTCGAGACTTCTTCGGGGAGTGGGCCGGAGTTACCGATGCAGGTGGTGCAGCCGTAGCCGACGGTTTGGAAGCCGAGCTTGTCGAGGTATTCGGTGAGGTTGGATTTGTTGTAGTAGTCGGTGACGACGCGCGAGCCGGGGGCGAGGGAGGTCTTCACGTGCGGCTTGACGGTGAGGCCGCGCTCCACAGCTTTCTTGGCGAGAAGGCCGGCGGCGACCATGACGCCGGGGTTGGAGGTGTTGGTGCAGCTGGTGATGGCGGCGATTACCACATCCCCGTGATGCAGATCGCCATTTCCTAAGCCCGGGGATTGCAATCCCGCGGCTTGATCGGAGGATGTCGTCGCTGCGGCGGGTGTGAGCGCTTCGGCGAAGGCTTTGCGGAAGGACTTTTGCACGCCGGGAAGCTCGACACGATCCTGCGGCCGGCGCGGGCCGGCGAGACTCGGCGCGATCGTGGAGAGATCGAGTTCGAGCACCTGCGCAAACTCCGGCTCAGCCTTGTCCTGGCGCCAGAGGCCCTGTTCCTTGGCGTAGCGTTCGACGAGGTCGATGTGGCGACCTTCGCGGCCCGTCAGGCGCAGGTAGTTCAGCGTCTGGTCGTCAATGGGGAAGAAGCCGATGGTTGCGCCGTATTCCGGGGCCATGTTGCTGATGGTGGCGCGGTCGGCGACGGAGATCGAGGCGAGGCCGGGGCCGAAGAACTCGACGAATTTTTCGACGACGCCGTAGCTGCGGAGAATCTGCGTGACGGTGAGGACGAGGTCCGTGGCAGTGGCGCCTTCGGGCAGCTTGCCGTGCAGTTTGAAGCCGACGACCTGCGGCGTGACCATGTAGATCGGCTGGCCGAGCATGCACGCTTCGGCCTCGATTCCGCCGACGCCCCAGCCGACGACGCCGAGGCCGTTGACCATGGTCGTGTGCGAATCGGTGCCGACGAGGGAGTCTGGGTATGCGACGCCGTCCTTCGTCCAGACCACGCGCGCGAGGTATTCCAGGTTCACCTGGTGCACGATGCCGGTTGCGGGCGGGACGACGGAGAAGTTGTCGAAGGCTTTCTGTCCCCACTTGAGGAACTCGTAGCGCTCGCGGTTGCGCTCGAACTCTTTCTCGACGTTGTGCAGCAGCGCCAGCGGATTTGCGAATTCGTCGACCTGCACGGAGTGATCGATGACGAGATCCACCGGGACGAGCGGGTTGATCTTCTGCGGATCGCCTCCGGCGCGCTTCATCGCGGCGCGCATCGCGGCGAGATCCACGACGCAGGGCACGCCGGTGAAGTCCTGGAGGATCACGCGGGCCGGCTTGAAGGGAAGCTCGTCCGGCTTCACGTTGTCGGCGTCGTAGCTGGCGAGGCGCTCGATGTCTTCCTTGTTCACCTGGAAGTTGTCGAGGTTGCGCAGGCAGCTTTCCAGCAGCACCTTGATGGAGAACGGCAGCTTGTCGAGGTTGCCGATGCCGCTCTCGGTGAGCTTGTTCAGCCGGTAAATCTTGAAATCGCCGGCCTTGGTGGAAAGAGTCGATTCGGCGCCGAAGGTGTTGAAAGTGGGCATATTTTTGTTGGGTTAGACGAGTCACCCCGCAAAGACGCCGGGGAACGGCTGAGTTTCGGGGCAGGCGGGCCATCTTATGCGCGGGGGTCTGTAGTGCAAATGGGGCATACCATCAGGATATGCGGTACCTCGTGACAGCACGCGTGAAGGCGGGGAGGGAGAAAGCGCTCCTGCAAGCGATCGAAAACGGCACGCTCGGGCGCGGGTCGGTGGCGGGGGATGAATACCTCCGCAACATGACCGATGCGCGGCTGATGGAAGATGGTTCGGTGAAGTGGGTGGAGGTGTGCTTCTGTGCGCAGCCGCTGGATGAAGAGCGGGCGTATTGGGAGGAATATTTCGAGCTGGTGCGCGTGCAGGATGCGCATTCGCGCGGGAAGTGTCGGGATCTGCTGGGGGAGGAGCCGTGGGCGTGCTCAAACTGCGACTGCACAACAAAACTGGAAGCGCATCTTGCACAACAGGGTGCGCCCTTCCTGGATCTACTTCGGCAAATAGCGCGGTGATCCCCGCGTGGCATGGCGGCTCGCCGATGCTTTGCACTTATGCATGGGCGAGACGCCCATGCCACGCTTCAAGCCAACGCTTTCATTTTCTCGCGCAAGTATTCCAAGCCAAGTCGCACCGCCTGCGTCGGCTCTTCCATCCCCTCAAACTCAAGCGACAAATACCCGTCATACCCCGCACGGTTCAGCAGCTTCAGTTGCATCGGCACATCAATCACCCCATGCCCGCAGATCGCGCCGCGTAGGGCGAGCTCGGTCGGCGTCGCGAACCAGCCGCTCGCCGGCATCATCTTCTTCGCTCGCACATGAAAATCCTTCGCGTGCGCCATGATGACGTAAGGCGCCAGCCGCTTCACCGCCGCCACCGGATCATCTGCTACGCAGAGGAAGTTCCCGAGGTCGATCGTCAAGCGGAAGTTGGGATGGTTCACGCGCTGGATGAGCTTCTCCACCCGGTCGGCGGCCTGCATGTAAAAGCCGTGATTCTCCAGCGACGTCTTGATCCCCTGCGACTGCGCGTAGTCGGTTACTTGGCGGATTGCCGGGACGATGTGCTTGAGCGCCGATGCGAAGGTGCTGGGGATCTTCAGCGGCTTGGCATGTTCGCCAAAACCTCGCGTCACGTCGTGGCGCATCGAAGGGACACCCAGCTGACACGCAGCGTCGACGTGCATCTTCAGCCGGTCGATTTCCTTTTTCTGCTGCGCTGGGGGGACGAGCAGTTCAGCGCCGACGCAGTAGCTGACGGGGATCAGGCCGATCTTGTCGCAGAACTTCTTCAGCTTCGCCGAGCGCGCCACCGCCTGCTCGTCCGGCACATCGAGCCCCGCGAACTCCACCGCATCCACACCTGCCGACTTGATCCACTTCAGCGAATCTTCCAGTGATTTCTTGTTCTCACTGCGCCAGCGCGAAAGGGAGTACGTCGAGACCGCGAGCTTCATGCGGCGCAATAGAGGTAAAAAGAGAGGGCGACGCAAGCGCTTCGCCACAGGTCGGCTGCGAGATTGGTGATCGTTGTCACCCTGAGGTACTCCGAAGGGTCTGGCACCGAATGCCATTCCGTCCAGATCCTTCGGGAGTACCCTCAGGATGACATCGACAAGCGGCGGATCACTCCACGACCAGATCCGCTGTCAGGCGAATGGGGTTGGCGATGTTGAAGCGGTTCGGGCTCGTGCGGATCACTTCCTCGTGAATCTCGCGGAACTGCTCCGCCGTGCCGTCGCCCTTGATGCGAACGGTGTAGTGCAGCGTGTCGTAGCCCGGCTTGACCTTCGCGTCGAGGCCGAGGAAGCCGCGCATGTCCAGCTCCCCTTCCGTCTCGATGCTGATGCTTTCCAGCTCGATTCCGCGGGCGGTGGCGCCCACCACGTAGCCGACGGTCATGCAGGCGTTGAAGCCGGCCATGAGCAGCTCCTGCGGGTTCGGGTGCTGGTTGCTTCCCAGGATTTCGTACGGCTCATCACTGTGGATCGAAAAGTTCCGCTTCACGTGCGGACCTGAGAAGTCGTAACCGGTGACGCGGGTTTCGCTGGTTGTCCCGCCACGCCACTGCGTGGAGACGCCGAACTTGACGATGCCGCTGTGTCGCCCCTGCGCAACGCCTTCCGGCAGCTGCTTCAGCGACAAAACGTCAATTCCGTTGAGGGTTCGGCTGGTTTGTAGTGTTTCCGTCATAAGGGTGTTCCTTTTTGTTGAAATTGAAGATGCTTTATTCGTGAGACACGGATCCGGCCGGGATCACTGAGGTAAACACCAAATTTATCGCGGCCCTTTCCCCCGGACGAGTGCACTCCAAGTAAACCCGGGGTGCACTTGAAGTCACCTTCTCTGAGCCAGGCATTGCTTATGTCGATCGTTGAACGCAGAACAGCGGCAGAGATCCTGGGGGTCTCCATCACGCCCGGCAACGCGCGCGAGCGGCTGATCGACCGTGCGATCGATCTGTTCTACCTACACGGATTCAATGCCGTCGGGATCGATCAGATCATCAAGGAGGCCGGCGTCACCAAGACCACCTTCTACAAGCACTTTGAAAGCAAGGATGACCTGGTTGTGCAGGCGGTGAAGCGGCGTGACCGCTGGGAAGCGGAATCGCTCGATCGCGCGCTTCGAGCGGCCGCGGGGGATGATCCGCGCGCGCGGCTGCTGGCGGTTTTCGACGTGATGCATACGTGGTTTAACTCGCCTGACTTCCGCGGCTGCATGTTCATCAATGCCGGCGCGGAGTTTCCCAACCGTCACGACCCGGTTCACCAGGCGGCGGCGGATTACAAGCACGCCAGCCGGGACAAGTGGCGCGATCTGGCGAGCCAGGCGGGAGCGATGGATCCAGAAACCTTTGCGGATCGATTCGCGCTGCTGGTCGAGGGCACGCTGATTCTTCGTCAAGTGCACGACCGAAATGATGCGGCGCTGGTTGCCAAGCACATGGCGCAGATGCTGGTTGACGGGTTCATCCCCGAGGCGGCGATGGCGCATTGATTTTTTGACACGTCACCGGCTCGCTAACAAGAACCCTCACCCTACCCTCTCCCGGGGTACCGGGAGAGGGGAATGAGGGACAACTGCCGCACGGGGAGACGAACCCTCTCGCCCAGCGCAAAAAAGAAAGCGGCGCTATGCGCCGCCTTCGTTCTCAGCTTGGCATGGGCGTCTCGCCCATGCATCTTGTCAACTCTCTTACTGCGCGCCGATCTCCAGCCGCACATACTTCTCCAGCGTTGCGCCATTGGATTTGAGCAGCGCCGAGATTGTCTTTTCCGGGTCCTTCACAAACTTCTGATCGAGCAGGACGCGCTCCTCATAGAACGTGCGCATCTTTCCTTCTGCGATTTTCTCCGCGATGTTCTGCGGCTTGCCGGTCGCCTTGGCCTGCTCGACGGCGATTTCCATCTCTTTAGAGACGATTTCGGCGGGAACTTCTTCCCGCGACATCGCGATGGGCCGAGTCGCGGTGATGTGCAGGCACAGATCCTTGATCAGCTCTTCGCTCGGATTGCCGGACAGTGCCACGATCACCGCAACCTTGCCGGTGTAGTGGTTGTACGCGCCCGCCTTGCCGCTGGCAGTGATTGCCGCGGTGCGACCAAGCTGCACGTTCTCGCCCGTCTGCTGCGATGCGCTGACGAGCAGCTCCTTGATTTGCTGGTTCTGGGTCAGATCCGCCTGCGGATTCTTCAGCAGCTCGGCGACGCCCACTTCCAGCGCCTTGGTGACCGGCTCCACCTTGGCGGAGAAGTCAGTGTTGCAGCGGACCTCCAGGGCGACGGCGGTCTTGCCGTCCGGGCCGGCAGATGCGAAGGCGCGGCCTTCGGTGGTGGCGCGCTCGGTGATGCTGGTCTTGACGCCCTTCTTGCGGAAGTACTCAACGGCCTTGTCGACGTCACCGGCGCATTCGCCGAGCGCCTTCTTGCATTCCATCATCCCCAGGCCGGTCTTGGCGCGAAGGTCGTTCACCAACTTGGCTGTGATCTCTGCCATTTCTGCTTTGCTCCTAACTTGCGTGATCTACTTGAAAAAATGGGCACCGCGGTTGCGGTGCCCGGTGTCTGTCTTACTAAGGCACGACCCAATCATACGGGTCGTGTGATGACTTATCCCTGACCCGCGGCGACCGGCTCACCCGGCACTTGCTCCTGCGGTGCGGCTTCCGGCGCCTCGGCGCCGGCTTCTTCGCGGCCAGCTTCATCCGCCCGGAAGCTCGCCCGGGCGCTGCGGCGACGCGGTTGCTGCTGCTGATCATCGGTCGGCTTGCCGGCGTCCACGCGGCCGCTCTTGCCTTCGATGACCGCTTCGGCGATCTCGTGCATGATGATCTCGATCGCCCGCATCGCATCGTCGTTGCCGGGGATCGGCAGGTCGATCAGATCCGGATCGCTGTCGGTGTCGATCAGCGCGATCGTCTTCACGCCAAGCTTCTTGGCTTCCTTGACCGCGATGTGCTCGCGGCGGGTGTCGACGATGATCATCAGACCCGGAAGCTTCTCCATCTTGCGGATGCCTTCCAGGTTGTTCTTGATCTTGTCCATCTCGCGCTGAAGCGCGGACTTCATCTTCTTGGAGTAGGTTTCGATCTGACCGGTCGTGAAGAGCTTTTCGAGCTCTTCCAAACGATTCAACCGCGCGCGAATGGTGCGGAAGTTGGTGAGGGTGCCACCGAGCCAGCGCTCGGAGACGTAGTGCATGCCGCATCGGCGTGCTTCTTCCTCGACCGCGTGCTTCGCCTGGCGCTTGGTGCCGACGAAGACCACGTCCTTACCGCCCGCCACCGCCTGGGCGACGAGGCGCTTCGCGAGGAGCAGACCCTTGAGGGTCTCCTTCACGTCGATCAGGTGGATCATGTTGCGCTTGCCGTGAATGTACGGCTGCATCTTGGGATTCCACCTGCTGACGCGGTGACCGAAGTGGACACCGGCGTCTACCAAACCTTTAACGAGTTCTGCTTGCGATTGTGCCATGCGATTCGATTTTGGATTTTGGATTTTCGATCTCGGATTGCGGCTGCAAACACATGCAGCCGAGGGCGGTCAACCGGAAACCTTAAATCCCGAATCCAAAACTCCTTCAAATCAGCCCGATGCGAAACCAGCGGCCAAGACGCCGTCTGCCATGAGGCTTAATAGGTAAATCAGCGAGGTTGTAAAATCGATCCAGTCAAAACCCCGTGCGGGAACCGAATCGATCGGCTCTTGGCGAGCCAAGTCCCGGAATGTAACGAACCCGCTTCTGCGTTGCAAGCGGGGTCAAAAGCATTTTCCGAGCGGCTAACGTGTGAAAGACTGCGAAGTTAAGAAGATCGCCACGACCTGCACATCCGGGACATTCGCGTCCATGCGATCGTCCATCACCAGGCGCTTTCGCACCAAACCGGCGAGCATTATAGCCCCGCCGCTCTCAGGGATGCCCCTAGAAAATTTGTCTCGGCTGGCGCTGCATGACGGGCTCAACTGTATAAGGTCGCGAGACTTGCGCGTTTGCATCATGGCCTGATTCCGGTGCTACACAAGATGTGGAGAAGTTGTAATTGCGACTCCACCGCCAGCGGGATAAACAGGGCGCATGCGCAAAACTCGCTTCGGCTTCGTCGTCGCCGCCACCGCCCTGCTTTTTACCTGCATCGCCCGCGCCGATGCGCTTAAATCGTCGACCACGCAAGCCGCTGAGCAGGCGAAGTTCATGCGCTTCCAAGGCGATTCCAAGACCGGCGGCACGCTCGAAACAGCCGACGTCACCTATCAGAACGATGCTGGCGTGAAGGTGCGCCTGGTCGCCGCCGTCCACATTGCAGACACGAACTACTTCCAGCAACTCAACGACAGCTTCAAGAAATGCGACGCGGTCCTTTATTAGATGGTCAAGCCCGAAGGAATGGACGCCCCCAGGCACGGCGAGCAGTCTCAAAGCGACATCGCCAAGTTCCAGCGCTTTCTCAAGGACACGCTCGACCTCGACTATCAGCTCGACGTGATCGACTACCAGGCGAAGAACTTCGTGCACGCGGACCTGGATGCGGAAACATTCCAGAAGCTCCAGAACCAGCGCGGCGAATCGATGACATCCCTCATGCTCTCGTCGATGCTGCGCTCCCTTTCCAACCCCGCCGCCAGCGGCACGTTCGAAGATGAGCCGACCGACAGCCTGGACCTGATGACCCGCCCCGACGGCACGCGCCAATTCAAGCTCATCCTCGCCCGCCGAATGGGCGACATTGAGAACGACGCCATGGGCATCGGCGCCCTGGACGGCACCGTCCTCCTCACGGAACGAAACAAGGCTGCCGTCAAAGTGCTCCGCGAGCAAATCAAGGCGGGCAAGAAGAACATGGCCCTCTTCTACGGCGCTGCGCATATGCCGGACATTGCGGATCGCCTCGACCTCATGGGGTTTAAGCCCACCAACACCACCTGGCATAAGGCGTGGGACATCCACATCCGCGAGAACCAGCCGTCGGCGTTTCAGAAGCTGATGAACGTGGTGCAGAAAGCGGCGACGCAGCCGGCGGAGTGAGTCCTGGTGCCGGAAGGTGAAGATCACCGTGCGGAAGGAGGGGGAGATTCTGGATGCGGACCGCAGCATCGGCGGGTGTCGCAGCGGCTGGCGGAGCGGTGCGGCCACGCTCACCCTCCACATCGCGTGAGTTAGAACCGCTGATAGAGCACATTCTCTTCGCCCGCTGCAACGCACCCCGGTGCCTCGGGTAAACTTTTCCGTATGCGTTATTGTTTCGTCACCCTGCTCGCGTTCCTCGCTTTCGGGCGGCTCTGCCCGCCCGCAACCGGCGCCGCCAACTCCAAATCCGATCCCTTCGCCGAAAACGTCCGCACCGCCGATCCGCAATCCCCGGAGCAGGAGCGAGCGAGGTTTCATCTGCCCCCCGGCTTCGAGATTCAACTTGTCGCGTCCGAGCCCGACGTTCACAAACCGATGAACCTCGCCTTCGACGCGCGCGGGCGACTGTGGGTGAGCAGCAGTCTGGAATACCCGTTCGCCGCCACCGGCGATAAAGCGCGCGACGCCATCAAGATTCTGGAGGACTTCGACGAAACCGGCCGCGCTCGTAAGGTGACCACTTTTGCAGAAGGTCTAAACATACCAATCGGTCTGTATCCGTATGGCGACGGCGTGATCGCCTACGCCATTGCGAAGATCAGCTACTACCGCGACACCGATGGGGACGGGAAATGCGATCAAGTCGAGCCGCTCATTGGCGACTTCGGCTTTGACAAAGACACCCATGGCATGGCCAGCAACTTCCGCCGAGGCTTTGACGGTTGGATCTATGGCTGCCATGGATTCAACAACGTCTCCACCGTCGGTCCGCTCGCGCAAGTTTCCTCCCCCACCACAAATCCCATCAGCCCGCGGCCAACGACCGCGCGGAGCGTCCCCCAGCAGATCACCATGAAATCCGGAAACACCTACCGTTTCCGACCTGATGGTTCTTCGATTCAGCACTTCACCACCGGCCAAACAAATCCTTTCGGCTTCGCCTTCGACAACGAGGGCAACGCCTACACCTCCGACTCCCACTCGAAGCCCATCTACCAGCTCATCCGCGGCGGATACTACGAAGGCATTTGGTGCGAACACGACGGCCTGGGTTTCGCCCCGCCGATGATGCAGCACCTCCACGGCTCCACCGCCATCTCCAGCGTCTGCATCTACGAATCCGACCAGTTCCCCGAGGAATTCCAGCACAACGGCTACGTCGGTAACGTCATCACCAGCCGGATCAATCGCGACAGGATCACCCACAACGGGTCATCGCCCGTCGCGCACGAACAGAAGGATCTCGTTTCAACCGACGATCCATGGTTCCGCCCCAACTTCATCCAACTGGGCCCTGACGGCGCGATGTATATCGCGGACTTCTACAACCGGATCATCGGCCACTACGAGGTTCCGCTCGATCACCCCGGCCGCGACCGCGAGCGCGGCAGAATCTGGCGCCTCATCTACAAAGGCGCCGACCATTCCCGTCCCGGTGATCTCACCAAGGCAACCGCCGATGAACTGATCGCGAAGCTCGCCAGCCCCAACCTGGCCCTTCGCTCCCTCGCTACGGACCAACTTTCCGACCGCATCGGCACGAGCGCCATCGAGCCGCTCAAGAACCTCCTGGCCAGCACCTCCCCCCGGCCCGCCGTCCAGCGCGTTCACGCGATGTGGGTTCTGTTCCGCTTAAGCGCCTTGGACCTCCCGACGGTATCCAGCGCTGCGCATGATGATGACGCCCTCGTCCGCACGCACGCCATGCGCATGCTCGCGGAGACGGGCAACTGGACGGACGCCCACCGGGCCCTCGTCATTGCCGCCCTTCGAGATGCCGACCCTCTGGTCACCCGCTGCGCCGCCGACGCACTTGGCCAGCACCCCGCTGCGCAAAACGTCCGCCCCCTGCTCGATCTCCTCCACCGCGCGCCACCCGCCGACACCCATCTCGCTTACACCACCCGGGTCGCCATCAAGAGTCAACTCAGCGCCACCGGCGGATATGCTTCAATCGAGCAGGAAAAGCTTGACGCCCGCGACGTGGACGATCTCGCCTACATCTCTCTCGCCGTCAGCACCCGCGAATCCGGGCGCTTTGTCGCAAAACACCTGGAGCTCTTCGCCAAAGACCGCACGCTCCTCACCCAGTGCGCCAAGCACGTTGCCCACCTGGCGCAGGGTGAAGGGCTGGATCCGCTTGTCAACCTCCTGCGAGACAAGTTCAAGGACGATCTCGACCTCCAGCTTGATCTCTGCGACTCCATCCGCCAAGGCATTCTCGAGCGCGGCACAGAGCCGAGCCTGGTGACGCGCGCCTGGGCGGAGGAAATCGCCCGCGCCATCCTGAGCTCCCGCGAGGACAAATCCGGTTGGACAGCGACCGCGCTCGACGGCTCGCCCGTCATCTCCAGCGGCTGGCGCTACGAGCCGCGTCGCTGCACCGATGGTATCGGCCCGGTCCCCTTCCTCAGCAGCCTCCCCATGGGCGAGCAGCAGACGGGCATCCTTAGATCGTCGTCGTTTGCCGTCCCCTCCAAGCTATCCTTCTTCCTGGCCGGTCACAACGGATATCCCAACACGACGCCACCCACGAAGAACCTCGTGCGCCTGCGCGATGTCGACACTGAGAAGATCCTGGCCGAAGCGCCTGTCCCGCGCAATGACACAGCGCACCTGATCGCGTGGGATCTGCACGATTACGTCGCTCGAAAAGCGCAGCTGGAGATTGTTGACGCCGACACCGGCAATGCCTACGCGTGGATCGCCTTTGCGCGACTCGAGCCGGCGGTGGTGAAGATGCCCCCGGTGCAGCAGCGCCTCGTGAAAGCCGCGCAAATCGCTGCCGCCCTCAAGCTCGACGCGCTGAAGGATCAGCTTCATAGCGCCTTCACCGCCGGCGGGAACGATCTGGAGACTCGTCTCGCCATCGGCAGCGCCCTGCTCTCCCTTGGCTCCGAGGCCGCACTTCCACAAATCGCGCAGACGCTCCAGGACGCATCTGTCCCCGTGGACTTCCGGGAAACCGTCGCCGCCGCACTTGGCTCGTCGCGATCCCATGCCGCGCAGAACACCCTGATTGACGCCTTTAAAACGGCGCCGCAGCGCCTTCAGTCGGCGCTGGCCAAGAGCCTCTCCGCCAGCGCCGGCGGCGCCGAGCGACTGATGTCTGCGATCAAAGACGGTCAAGCCCCAGCGGGGGTTCTGCTCGAGCCGGGCGTGCGCGATCAACTCGCGGCGGCGAACGTGGCCAACCTTGATCAACGCATCGGTGAACTCACCCGGGGGTTGCCCGCCCCCAAGATGAAGCTGACGAAGCTCATCGCGCAGCGAATCAAATCCATCGATCCCGCCAAAGCTTCAGTTCAAGCGGGGGAGCAGCTGTTCACGAAAAACTGCGTCGTCTGTCACCAGATCGGCGGACGCGGCGCGATTGTGGGCCCGCAGCTCGACGGCGTCGGTAAACGCGGCCCGGACCGCCTCGTTGAGGACATCCTCGACCCCAATCGCAACGTTGACCCCTCATTCCACTACTCCATCGTCACGCTGAAGAACGGAAACGTCGTCACCGGCCTCCAGCGCAAGGACGACGGCAACACGCTTACCTTCTTCGACGGCAATGGCACAGAGATCACCGTTGCCAAAGATCAGATCAAGAAGCGGGTTGAAACCAACACCTCGCTCATGCCCTGGAACTTCGGCGAAGTGCTTTCGGAAGCAGACCTGAACAACCTGATCGCATACCTGCGATCGAAATGAGGGCGATGGTCGCCACTCCGCTCCATGCCGCCGGGGGCAGCGGAACTACCGCCGTCTGCGCGGGGTTCAGGTTCACCTGGTACTGAATGGAAGCGGAGTCGCCGGCGCCCAATCCCGCATCCGCGTTCGCGCTGGCGACGACCTTCAAGCGGTAATCACCGGGAGCAAGGAAGAAGTTTTGCCCGCCGCTGTAAAGCTGCTGCGTGGTGCCCGCAGGCTGATTGAAGCGAAAGACCGGATCACCCGCTGCCGTGGTCAGATCCGCTGAGAGCGCTGTCGTGGTCGACATCAGCGCGCTCATCGTCGCCTGGTAACCGATCTGGTAGAGCCCTCCGCCGATGACATTGAACAAGAGGTCCGTCGTCAGATCAGCCGAGCCTTTCCCGGTGAATGGAGAGCTCTTCACATAGACCGTTGTGTCGACGGCGCCGGAGAAGTCGATGCGATCGTTGTTGCTCAGCGTGTACGATCCAGTGCTTTGTGCGCGGGAGACGGGGAAGTCTACACCAGAGAAGGGGAGCGAGGCCGCTGCGCTGGCGGTGACGGAACGCTTCGTCAGATCGCCAACATCATTGTTCTCTGCATGCTTACTGGGCCCGCCTCCAACGGTAGAAGCGTCGGTGGAGACGGTGGCGTTGATCGATGCCGCAGTCAGCGTCACCGTCGAGGCGAAAAGAGAAGACGCAAAAAGACACGCAAGTGTGAAGACGATCCGCTTCATGAAGATCCTCCGGAAGCCGAGAGCATACGCATGCCTTTGCTTCCGTTGCTACTATTGAATTTAAGTTGCCCACCTTAACGCGATGCATGCAAGCATTTCGATGCGCAAGACCAGCCACCGCATCTTAAGTGTTCTCGCAAAAGTCGATCCTGCTGAAGGAATTACAGCACGCCGTCTTCATCGCCGGCGGCCAGTTCTTCGACCTGCTGCTCCACCGCCTTGAGGCGATCCACGATGTCCGGCAACTGGGTGAAGTACAGGTACACCCGCCGCGCATGCGACACATCCATTGCGGGCTGTCCCACCACCGTCTTCTGGTCCGCCACGTCGGCGATGATTCCCGTCTTGGCCCCCGCCGTCACGTTGTTCCCGATCGTCAGATGCCCCGCGACGCCCGTCTGGCCGGCGAGCGTCACGTGATGCCCCAGCGTCACGGATCCTGCGATGCCTGTCTGTGCCACGATCAAACAGTGTGGCCCGATCTTCGACCCATGCCCGATGACCACAAGCTGATCAATCTTCGTCCCGCGCCCGATTACGGTCGAATCCAGCGCGCCGCGCTCGATCGAGCAGCACGATCCGACCTCCACATCGTCCTCGATCACCACATTCCCGATCTGGGGGATCTTGTGATGCTCGCCCTTGTGCGTCGCAAAGCCATACCCATCGGCCCCGATCACGCTCGCGGCATGGATGATGACACGGTCGCCGATCACGCAGTTGTCGTACACGACGGAATTCGCGTACAGGACGCAATCACGCCCGATGCGCGTATTGGGCCCGACATACACGCCCGGATAAAGGACGGTCCCCTCCCCCACCGTTGCCGAGGGATCCACGTGCGCCGCAGGATGCACGCCAGCATGCGGGTGCTTGCGATGCCCATGCAGCAGCACGATGGCCTTCATGAACGCGAAGTACGGATCTGAAGACTTCAGCAGCGTCACCCGATCGCTCTTCACACCCGCCGCGCACACCACCGCCGAAGCCTTGGTGGTGTCCAGCTTTCGCGCGTACTTCGGATTGTTCAAGAACGAGAGCTGCCCGTCCCGCGCCTCTTCGAGCGTAGCGCACGACAAAATCGACAGAGCTCCATCCCCCGAAACTTCGGCGCCGATCTCCCTGGCCAACTCCGCGACCGTCATGCTGTGTTACTCCGGTTGTGTAACACGCATTATTCGCATTCTCCCCCCGATGACCAGAGACGCTCAATGATCGGCGATTTAGGAAGAGCCTCCTCGCTCTCCCGTACTCGTGCTCGGGAGGTCAAGCGCTGGCAGACGGACCATCCCCCTTCTTTGGCCGCTTCCGCTACAATCCCGCCGTGGACTGGCTTTATTACTCACTCCTGATGGTGATCGGCTTTGTCGGCATCCTGGCGATCGTGCTGGGGCTGCCGGGGATTTGGCTGATCGTGCTGGCGGCGCTGGGATACGCGCTGCTGACCAAGCTGGCGTACGTGGGATGGATCACCCTGACGCTGCTGGTGCTGATCGCGATTCTTTCCGAGATGGTGGAAGCCGTCGCCGGTGGCGCAGGCGCCAAACGCGAAGGCGCTTCCAAGCGCGGCATTTTCGGGGCCGTCGTCGGGGGATTGATCGGCGGCCTGCTCGGCACGTTCATCCCGATCCCGATCATCGGGAACATCATCGGCGCCTGTTTGGGATCTTTGGTCGGCGCAGTGGTGATGGAGCTGATGGTCGGCAAGGAACTGGAGCATTCGCTTCGCATCGGCGTGGGCGCCGCCAAAGGGCGCTTCCTTGGAATCATCTCCAAGCTCGGCTTCGCCGCCGTGATCCTGATCATCCTGGCGATCAAGGCGCTGCCGTTCGGAGGACGCCCCACGATTGCGGGCAGCCCCGCCACCGCGCCCTCAACCATTGCCGCGCCCGCAACAACCGCCACTTCTCCAGCGACAACCGGAGGAGCAATGTCCAACACCTTCACCGGGAAGCTGCGCAACGGCATGATGGCGATCGGCGGTGAAAGCACGGGCTGGGTGCTGGAACTGGCGGATGGATCGAACCTGGACGTGGACGTAAGCCGCGTCAAAGAAAAAGCTGACGCCGCCGCGGGCAAAAACGTGACGCTCCACGGCGAGGTGATCACGAAGAAGATGGTCGAGCGCGGCCAGGTGCGGTTGCTGGTGGTGGACGCAGTCGAAGCTCAGCCTTGATCCGTTTCGGTTGTTCATTAGCCACTAAACCTTCAGCCGAATTTCTTTTACAAATCCCAGGCTCCGGGGAGAATGCCAACAAGAGGTGCCGATGGCTGTGCGCTTTGTGATCGGTCGCGCGGGGACGGGGAAGACGCGGCACGCATTGCGCGCGATGGTTGACGACATGCGCGCCCAGCCGGTGGGCAAACCGATCTGGTGGATCCTGCCGAAGCAGGCCACGTTCTCCGCGGAGCGCGAGCTGGCATGTTCATCCGGTCTGGCGGCGTTCTCGCGGGCGCGGGTCGTTTCATTTGACGAGCTGGGCCGGGAGGTCTTGCAGGAATGTCGCGGCGGCGCGGTGCCGGAGATCACGGCGCTGGGGCGTCAGATGCTCCTGGGACACTTGCTGCGGAAGCTGGGGCCGGAGCTGAGATTTTTCACCGGCGTCGCCCGCCAACCCGGACTCGCGGCGCGACTGGATGCCACGTTCGCGGAGTTCGACCGCTGCGGCAAAGATGCCGAGACGCTGGAGCACCTGGTCGGCGAATTGCGCACGAGCGGACGCGACGATCTGGAGACTTCGCTGCTCGCGGACAAGGTGAGCGATTTTCACGTGCTCTATCGCGCCTATCGCGCAGCGCTGGGGAGCGAGCGCGTGGACCCACACCGGCGGCTGGAGCAGGTGCTGGCGTGCGTGCATGAGAGCAAGCTTGTTCGGGATTCGACTGTGTATGTGGACGCGTTTCTTGAGTTCTCCGAAGTTGAGCGGGAAATGCTGGTGGCGCTGGCGCAGTCAAGCGCGCGGATGGAGATCGCGCTGTTGATCGATCCGGAGTCGCCGACGGTCGCTGACGTGCATCGTTTGCCTGCGGAGGAGTCGCTGTTCTATCGGATCGAGGAGACGTATCGGCGGCTGGTGCTGTCGTTCGCCGAGGCGGGGGTGGGGATGGACGAGCCGGTAAAGTTGAGCGAGGTGAAGAGGTTCGCGCAGCCGGCGCTGGCGCGGATCGAGCGAGGGATGTTTGATAGCCACGTTTCGACGGCGGCAGACAGGAATATCCGCCCCTCCGAAGAAAGATGTGCGAGCCTGGCAGTGGAGTTTGTCGAGGCGATGGATCGGCGGGGTGAGGTGAAT
>DASVUC010000197.1:0-1746 GCA_036387255.1 Tepidisphaeraceae bacterium
ATCGCAAAAAGGAGCGGCATCAACTTCCACTGAAGCGCCCCCCGCACATCGGCCACGAACAACAGGCCGTGGAGATCGGGCACGTCGATTCCCTGCGGCAGTTTCTGCACGCGAAAGACGAGCGCGATCAGCGTCGTGACAATGATCCCGATGATCAGCGCGCCAGGGATTCGCCGCGCGAGCAGGCAGGCAGTAATCACCAGCCCCGCCAGCGCCAGCGCCGTCTGTGGATCGCGCAACGTTCCGGGCGCCACCGGCACCACACCCGCCGGCCCCCCTACCACGATCTTCGCGTTGTATAACCCGATGAAGGCGATGAAGAGCCCAATGCCCGCGCCGATCGCCAGCCGAAGATCTCGCGGAATCGCATTCATGATGGCTTCGCGAAGCCCGGCGAGGACGAGCACCGTCGTCAGCAGTCCATCCAGCACGATCAGCCCCATCGCAGCCTGCCAACTTCCCGCCGCGGGCGCCACTTGAAAGGCGACGATGGCGTTCAACCCCATCCCGCTTGCCAGAGCAATGGGAAAGTTGGCCACCACGCCCATGAGGATGCAACAGATCCCGGCGGCTGCCGCGGTCGAGGTCGTCGCCGCCCCCATCGGCACACCCGCCGCCTTGAGGATCTGCGGATTGACGAACAGGATGTACGCCATCGTCAGGAACGTCGCCACGGCGCCCCGGAACTCACGCCCTACCGTCGATCCGCGCTCCGCAAGCTGAAAGTATCGTGCCAGTTTGTCCATGATCGTCGGGATGAGCATAGAGAGCGGCGACAAATGCTCCAATTTTTGCGCCATCCCTTTACATCCGGATTGCATCCGTACAATGCGCCGCATCATGATCCTCGCAGGGATAGACGAGGCGGGTTACGGGCCGCTGCTGGGGCCACTGGTTGTAGGGTGCTGCGCGTTTGAAGTGGATTCAGACGCGGGGGCCGACGAGATCCCCTGCATCTGGAAGAAGCTCCGCCGGCTGGTGTCGAAGAATCGCCTGCGCTCGGGGAAGAAGCTTCACATCAACGACAGCAAAGCGGTCTACAACCCGAGCATCGGAGTGAAGGAACTGGAGCGTGCGGTGCTCACTGTTCTGTGCGCCTGGTGCGGCGGGTGTGATGGGCTCGACGACTATCTCGCGCGCATCTCACCGCAGGCTGCACCCGAGTTGAAGGAATATGCGTGGTATCGTCGCTTTGAAGGTGAATCCTTTCCCATTCAGCAGGATGGCATCGGATTAAGGCTGTTCGCCAACGCGCTGCGCATGGAGATGGAGAAGAACAAGACCAAGTGCGTCTACCTCGGCGCCCGAATCGTGCATGAGAAGCAATTCAATAAGCTGATGATCGCGACCAGGAATAAGGGCAACACGCTGTTCTCCACGTCAGCAATTCACCTTGACTATCTGATGAAGACGTACGCGGACGAGAACCTGGTGATCTTCTGCGATCGCCTAGGCGGCCGATCCCACTACGGCCACATCCTGCGGGAGATGTTCCAGGACTGGCACCTGGAGATCATCAGCGAAGCCGAGTCTCGCGGCGAGTACCATCTCATCTCGGAATCCAGGCTCGTCCGCATCATCTTCGCGGAGAAGGCGGAAGCGCAGTGCCTTCCCGTCGCGATGGCATCCATGATCAGCAAGTACACGCGCGAGGCGCTGATGCACCGCTTCAACGCCTGGTGGAAGACCCATCTGCCGGAGCTGGCCCCGACGGCCGGCTATTACAACGATGGCGTGCGCTTCCTG
>DASVUC010000198.1:0-67995 GCA_036387255.1 Tepidisphaeraceae bacterium
GAGGACGCGGCGTATCGCGAGCTTCGTTACGACGGTGAGGCGCTGCCTTCGATCAAGTCCTTCGACAAAGACAACTCACACACCATCATCGCCTGCACCTTCAGCAAGCCGTTCGCGCCGGGGATCAAGCTCGGTTACACGGCAATGCCGCGTGATCTGATGCACGCGGTGTTGCAGCAGAAGGGGAACCACGATTTTGGCTCGCCGAGCCTGTGTCAGCACCTGGCGGCAGAGGTGATGAAGGATCGGCTTTACGAGAAGCAGGTCGCGAAGCTGAAGGCGAATTACCAGAAGAAGCGCGACATCATGCTGGCGGCGCTGGAGCGGCATATGCCGAAGGATCCGCACATCTCCTGGACGAAACCCGGCGGCGGATTGTATGTCTGGCTGACGCTGCCCGAGCGGGTGGATACGCGCGGGGTGGGGATCATGTTCAGCATGTGCGTGGAACGCGGGGTGTTGTATGTGCCGGGGGATCACGCGTATCAGCCGGACGAGAGCGGGCGGATTCCGACGAATCATCTCCGGCTCTGCTTCGGAAGCGTGCCGACCGACGCGATTGAGCCGGGCGTAGAGCGGCTGGCGGGGGTGGTGAAGGAGCTGCTGAGCGCGGCGGAGAGCAACGGTGTGAATTCGCAGGTCGAGGCCGTCAACGCGGCGCTGCCCAAAGAAGTCGTTTTTTAGTTTCTGTAGCACGGGCATCTTGCCCGTGATGACAGCTGAACACGGGCAAGATGCCCGTGCTACGAATGAGCCGGACTTTATTCTTTTACATTTTCAAGGATCTCTTCCGCATCTTCATGATGACCAGCGGCGCCCTTGCCGGGATCATGAGTTTCGGGGGGCTCCTGCGCCCGCTCACGGAGCATGGCCTGGATGCATCGCAGGCGGCGAAGATGCTGTCGTATTTCATGCCCGCGATGACAACCTACTCGCTGCCCATCGCGGCGCTGTTTGCCACGACGATGGTGTACGGGCGCCTGAGCGCGGACAACGAAATCGTCGCCTGTCGCGCCGCGGGATTCAGCTACCGCAGCGTCGCGATGCCGGCAGTTGTGCTGGGGCTGCTCGTGGCGCTCGTAAGCCTGATCTTTCTCTGCTTCATCGTGCCGGTTTTCACGCTGAAGGTCGAGAAGGTGATCTACTCGAACCTCGCACAGCTCATCGCCAACCAGATCGAGCGCACGCACCAGATCAAGCTGCCGCCGGGGGACCGGACGCTCTTTGCCCAGGAGGCGGCGGTGGGGGCGCCTGATCCGGAGCATCCGAAAGAGCAGCGCGTGACGCTCGGCGGACTGATGATCGTGTCGCTGGAGAAGGACGAATCAGGAGCGAAGGGCGATCAGAAGCTTCAGGTCGCTAAAGAGTTCTACCTGGCAAGGCAAGCCACGATCTTCATTCGGCCGAGCAGGAACGGAGAAGAGTTCACCCTCGACGCGAAGCTCGAAGGCGGCTCAATGTTCCCCCGCCGCTTCAGTGAGAAGGAGACGACGCAGGGCGGGCTCGCCGCGACTGAATATGGTCCCTGGCCGATCTCGTCGGTGATCAAGGAAGACACGAAATTCATGGATATCCGCCGCCTGCACCAGCTCGACCAGGACCTCAGCCAGAGCCGTCGGGTGCAGGAGCAGCTCAAGAAGATCATCCGCCAGCAGCAGGAGGCGGCGCTGCTCGCGGGCATTCACCGCGTAATCGTCGCGGGCGGATCTAAGTCGCTGGATGCCGCAACCGAGCGATACGAACTGTCCGCTGATAAAGGGAAGATTACGCTGCAATCCGGCAAGCTGGTCGCGCGGCCGGGCAAGCTGATCGAATATCGCGACGGCAAGCTCTATCGCAGTGCCGACGCACAGGAGTTGGAGCTCACATGCCAGGCGCTGGCGGATGATCAGATCAACGTGCAGGTGGAGCTTCGGGATGTCGTCGCGACGACGGCCGAAGGGCGCAGCGATCGCCGATCGTTCCTGCGGACGTTCGTCGTCCCAGCGACGCTCGCAAGCAAGCAGCTTGAAGCGAAGGGACTGCACTACTTCCAGTCCAGCGGCGAAGTCTCGCGCGATGATCAACTGGCCCTGCGGCGCGAGCGCCTTAAGATCGGCAACGCGATCCAGAGCGAAATGCACGCGCGCGCCTCGTTCGGCGTGAGCTGCCTGATCCTGGTCGTCGTCGGCTGCTGGCTCGGCATGATGTTCCGTAGCGGGAATTTTCTCAGCGCCTTTGCGCTCAGCGTCATGCCGGCGCTGTTGTGTATCGCGCTTATCGTCGCGGGTCAGCACACGGCGACGAACATCCCCTACAAGATCGGCCAAGACTTCAAGAACCCCCTAAGCCTCGGCATCATGCTGATCTGGAGCGGCAACGTTGCGGCGCTGACCCTGGCGGTGGTGCTGGGTGTTCGCCTTAATCGACAATAGTTTTGCAAGCGGCACGCGCAATCCTGCCGCGAGTTAGAAACATCACGGGCAAGATGCCCGCGCTACCAAATGCGGATTCTCGACCGTTACATCCTCTGGAACTTCATCAAGAACTACGTCATCAGCTTCATGGTGCTGATCGGCTTGTACATCGTGCTGGACATGGTGTTCAATTTTGATGAGCTCGCGGAAGTTCAAAACCGCGGCGGCGCGGGCGGTGTCGAAAGCGCCGTCTCTCTGCTCAAGGGGCTGGTCGACTACTACTTCTATCAGTCGTTCCTGATCTTCGCCCACCTCTCCGGGATCATCCCGCTGGTGGCGGCGGCGTTTACCTTGATTCGGATGCAGCGCTTCAACGAGCTGACCGCCTCGCTGGCGGCAGGCGTGCCGCTGCTGCGCACGGCGATGCCCATCGTGCTCGCCGCGGTCGTGCTCAACGCGCTGCTCGTGGTCGATCAGGAAATCCTGATCCCTCGCATGATCCCCAAGCTCACGCGCAAGCACGATGAGGTCCAGCAGGTTGGCGTGCGCACCTACGCCATCCCGTCGATGCAGGATGAGCAAAACGGAATCCTCCGCGCCTCGCGCTACCATCCCGCCAGCGCGACGGAGCTCCCCTTCATGGAATACTTCGACGTGATCCAGCGCGATGAAGAGGGCAACGCGGTAGCGCACGTCTCTGCCGATCGGGCGGATTGGGATCATGCCAATCGCCGCTGGCGCCTCACCCGGGGCACGCTCGTCACCGGGTTGCAGCCTGGCAGTGAGCTGAAGCGAACGCCTTGCCCCTTCTACGAAAGCAACGTCACGCCTGATGAAGTTTCGCTCTATCACAGCAGCGGCTATACCGAGCTGCTCTCGACGCCCCGCATCAACCAGCTTCTGGCGCGGCCGAAGAGTTATGGGATGATCGACCTGCTTCGCGTGAAGCACGCGCGGCTGACGCAATGGATCGTCAACATCGTGATGCTTCTGCTGGCCGTGCCGAGTGTGCTGTCGCGGGATCCCGGGCGGATTCGCATGGGCATCATGCAGTGCGCGGTGCTGTGCGGCGCGTGCATGACCGCCATCTTCATCTCGCAGCAGGTCGCCGGTACACCTCCCGCGGGGACACAGTGGATGGACCGCTGGCCCGCCATCATGGCGTGGATTCCCATCCTGATTTTTGGACCCATCGCTGTCTGGTTATTGGACCGAATCAAGACTTGAGGGGGAAGCTCTCAGCTGTCACCCAGAGTAAACGCCTGGAATCCGCATCGTCTGGCTGACGGCTGATAGCTGAAAGCTGAAAGCTTTCTTTTTCATTTGCCTCCCTAATACCTGAATCGTACATCATGGGTGTCAGGCAGAACGCAACCGTTGTGGTTGTTCTGGATGGATGGCTGCGACGGTGCCTGACGAGGCTTGCCGGGAGTATCCCGGTGGGCCTGAGACGCTCCCCTTCCCACTTTCTGGCGATGCCGGCCGTGGTTTACTCCGCGGCCGGCATTTTTTTCAGCATCATTTCATCGACTCCTTCTACGATGCCGCTCGATGAACGGGCGCGCCTTCACACTGATCGAGGTCTTGGCGGTGATTGGAATTATCGCCATCCTCATAGGCATCCTGCTGCCCGCGATGGAGAAGGTTCGCCACCGCGCCTACATCGCCGACTGCGCCAGCAACCTTCGCCAGATCGGCGCAGGCATCAGCATGTACTGCAACGAGAACCACGGCAGCTACCCGCGAACGCGTTACGTCCCCGGCGCTCCTGTCGCGAAAGGAACCGGCGCCAGCGCTCCCGATCCATTTAATCCCTCGGGGCCCGCCCCCAATGACGTGACGGCCGCCTGGTACCTGCTGCTGCGTGCACCGGCAAAGTTACCTGCCGTTTGCATGCTGTGTCCGTACGATGATGTGAATGAGTTCGAACCCGACAAAGGAGACCCGCTCAAGCACGGGAACTTTTCGAGCTACAAGAAGAATCTCGGCTACAGCTTCGCGAACCCGTATCCCGATGCGGCGGCCGCGAAGGCGGGTTATCACCTGACGAACAGAATCTCTGCGCAGTTTCCCGTGGCGGCGGATCTGAATCCCGGCATCAGCGGAAAGAACAACGATGTGACCGCGGCGAAACCGCGCGCGCCGTGGTCACAGACGAAAAGAGCCAACAGCCAAAATCACGAGAAGGACGGGCAGAACGTACTGTTTGGCGATGGTCATGTGGATTGGAAAGACGCGCCGCTGGTGGGAATTGGGGGGGACAACATCTACATGAACAAGGGCGGCGCGGTGGAGGCGTCGCCGGTGGATAAGGAAGACGCGGTGTTGTTGCCGGTGGATTGAGGGGAAAGGATTCAGGAAGCACGCGTACGCGCATCAGGATCTGGCGCGTAAGATGAAGCGATGGATCTTCAGGCGCTTTGCGATCTCGGCCAGCAGCAGCTGATGCAGACGGATTACCTCTCGGCGGAAGCGACGCTCGAGGAAGCAGAACGTCAGGCTTGGGGCCTCCAGGATTTCGACACGCTTTCCCGCGTTCTCATGCCTCTACAAGAAACCCGCCGTCAACGCCGTCAGCGCTGTGGCGAAGGGGAAGTCTGTCTGGATCTGCTGGCGCAGGGACCCGAAGATCATCTTGACGGACATCGGGTGATCGAGAATTACCCGCACGGCCAGTTGCTCGTCGCGGGTTGGGGATCTATTGAGCCGGCGATGAAAGTCCGAGCGCTTGCGCGCGAGCATGGAATGTACGTGGAGGCCTTCCTCGGAGCGGTTTATGCGATGGGAGATGCCCGGGTTGTCGTGATCGTCCCGAATGAAGAAGTGGCGCTGCCGGACGTGAAGCCGCGAAGCGTCGATGATCTGGTGCGACGCCTGCCGCCGCACAGTCTGATCCTCGGTGAGAACGAACTGCCCAAGGGGAGCCGTAAGGGTTCGCCGCAGACCTTCGCTGAAGTCATGGCGATGTGGGAGCGTTTGCATGCACCGTTCCTTGCGGCGGCGGACATGCAGGTGGATCTGGTGCAGAAGATTGAAGGCTATCGTCGCACGATCCGCGTCGACTACGCGTGCGAGCTCGCGCACCAGAAAGCCTCCGGCGTCGCAAAGGAAATCCTCCGCTCGCGCCGGAAACATGCCGCGTCCGCGTAAGGTTTTCCCGCTGGCAGCAGATCAACCCGCTGCTACAACAGGCCCATGACCTTCGGTTACGGCAGAGGCTACGGACAGCGACGCGGGTGCAACCCGAGACTCATCATCGCGCTGGTGATCGCGCTCGTCGCGATCGGATCTTACATCGGTAAGAAGCAAATCAACCCGGTGACGGGCGAGAAGCAGTACGTCGATCTCACGGTCGATCAGGAAAAGGCATTGGGTCTGCAAGCGGCGCCGCAAATGGCGCGACAGATGGGCGGCGCGATCGATCCGCGCACAAGCCCCCAGGCCAAGCTGGTGGCGGATGTCGGGCAGCGCATTCTCGAAAACAGCGATGCGCGCAACAGCCCGTACTTCAGCAATTTTAACTTTTACCTGCTCAACGACCCGCAGACGATCAATGCCTTTGCGCTGCCCGGAGGACAGATCTTCATCACGCGGGCGCTGTACGATCGAATGGACAACACCGCACAACTTGCGGGCGTGCTCGGACATGAGATCGGCCACGTGATCAACCGCCACGCGGCGGAGCATATGGCGAAGGGTTCGCTGGGAAGCGCGCTAGCGCTGGCGGTGGGGGTGGGCGCAAGCGACCGTCGCGAAGGTTACATGACCGCCGCCGCGGCGCAGATGGCGAACCAAATGGTCCAGCTCCGCTTCGGCCGAAAAGACGAATCCGAGTCCGACACCTTCGGCTTGAAGTACATGGCGCAAGCCGGCTTTGATCCCAGACAAATGCTCAAGGTGATGGAAATCCTACGCGACAGCAGCAAGGGCGGTCGTCAAGCCGAGATGCTTTCCACGCACCCGCTTCCCGAGACGAGATTGCAGGAGATCCAGGAGAAAATCCGCGAAATGTACCCAAACGGAGTCCCCGCGAACGTAACACAGGGTGACCCGCTGCGGTGACGCTTCTCTCGATCGACTCGATGGGACAGGGAGTACTTCGACCGCCAGAGCTACACGTCCAAATTCTTCACTTCCAGCGCATGCTCTTCAATGAACTGGCGCCTTCGCTCGACGTCTTCACCCATCAGCACCGAGAACATGCGCTCGGCTTCACCGGCTTCCTGGAGGGTCACTCTCAGCAGGACGCGCTTGGTGGGATCCAGCGTCGTTTCCCACAGCTCTTCGCTGTTCATTTCGCCCAGGCCCTTGAAGCGTTTGATCTCGACGCCTTGCTTAGCGAGCCCGTGGATGCTGGGGAGGATCTGCGCCACGCCCGCGATGTCGCTGGTCTTGGTGTCGTTGACCAGCGCGTACCGCGTCGCGAGCTTCTCGCCGCTGACCGATTCCTCCTGGGTGAGGAAGTAGTCGTCGATCGACAGGCCGTAGCCTTCAAGTTGCGAGAAGAGTTTCTCCAGGTCCTTCACTTCGTGCAGTTCCTGGTTCTTCTGGAGACGAGCCAAACCTTCTTCATCCTTTGACTGACCGTTGCCCTGCACCTGCGCCAGCTCTTCATCCTGCACGATGAGCTTATTCTCGAGCAGGTACTGATCGCGATCGGCGGCGGTATAGAAGAACTGCTCTTCGCCTTCGACGACGACACGGTAGAGCGGAAGCCGCCCGGAATTCGGCTCGCGCTTGCCGAGGAAGTCGGCGAAGTCGATCCCGCGCCGCTGGACGACGCGCACCAGTTCTTCCAGCTTCTCGAGCAGCTCCACCACGCGGCGAAGCTCTTCTCCGTCGAGCCGCCGCGACTCGCCTCCGGTGTCCGGATCGCGCACGACCAGCTCGGTTCCATCCAGCCCCAGGTTGGTGTAGATCTCGCGCATGCGCCGGTCGTTCAGCACATACTCCACCTTCTTCTTCCGGGTCACCTGGTACAGCGGCGGCTGCGCGATGAACATCCGGCCGGACTTAATCAGCTCCGGCATGTGCCGGAAGAAGAACGTCAGCAACAGCGTGCGGATGTGGGAGCCGTCGACGTCGGCGTCGGTCATGATGACGATCTTGCCGTAACGGCGCTTGGCGATATCGAAGTCATCCCGGAAACCGCAGCCGAGGGCGCTGATGATCGTGCGGATGGCTTCGTGCGAGAGCATCTTGACGATGTTGGCCTTCTCGACGTTGAGGATCTTGCCGAAGAGGGGAAGGATAGCCTGCACGTTGGAGTCGCGGCCCTGCTTGGCGGAGCCGCCTGCGGAATCACCTTCGACGAGGAACAGTTCCGTCTCCTCGTTGCTCTTGGACCGGCAGTCTGACAGTTTCCCGGGCAGGCTGTTTCCTTCCAGGCTGTTCTTGCGGCGCGTCAGTTCCCGCGCCTTGCGCGCTGCCTCGCGCGCCTCTGCCGCCAGCATCCCCTTCTCAAAGATCGCCTTGGCTTCCCTGGGATTCTCTTCGAAATAGATGTTGAGCTGTTCGTTCACCGCGCCGGTGACGAACCCTTCGACTTCGCTGTTGCCCAGCTTGGTCTTGGTCTGGCCTTCGAATTGAGGCTCCGGCACCTTCACGCTGACCACCGCGATGAGGCCTTCGCGCACGTCATCGCCGCTGGGGCGCGTCTCCTTGATCCAGCCTTCCTTTTCCGCATACCGGTTGATGGTGCCGGTGAGTGCGGTCTTGAAGCCGGACAGGTGCGTGCCGCCTTCGTGCGTGTTGATGTTATTGGCGAACGATTCGATCGTGTCGTTGTAGCCGTCGTTGTACTGCATCGCGGCTTCAACAATGTACGTCAGCTCTTTCTCCTGGTCGTTCTCGATCACCTTGTGCGGGATCGACTTCTTGAAGTAGATGATCGGGTGCACGACGTTCTTGCCGTCGTTCAAATACTTCACGTACTCAACAAGCCCCTTTTCGTATTTGAACTCTTCGCGCTTATTGCTGCGCTCGTCCTGGATGATGATCTGCAAGCCCTCGTTCAGGTAAGCCAGCTCGCGCGCCCGCTTCTGCACCACTTCCCACTTAAATTCGATAACCGGGAAGATCTTGTTGTCCGGCTTGAAGGTGACCTTTGTGCCTGATTTGCTGCTCTTGCCGATGACCTTCAGCTCCGCCGACTTCTTGCCGCGCTCGAACTCCATGTGGTGCACGACACCTTCGCGCGACACCTCCACCTCGAGCCATTCCGACAGCGCATTGACGACCGACGCGCCAACGCCGTGAAGACCGCCGGTCACTTTGTACGCCGATGATCCGTTATGCTCGAACTTGCCGCCGGCGCCGAGCTTTGCAAAAACAACTTCCACCGTCGGCACCTTTTCCGTCGGGTGGATGCCCACGGGAATCCCGCGTCCGTCATCCGCCACGGAAACCGAACCGTCCGCGTTTACCTTAATCAGGATGCTCTTGCAGAAGCCTGCCATCGCTTCGTCAATGGAGTTGTCGACGATTTCCCAGATCAGGTGATGCAGCCCGCGCGCGGTGGTATCGCCGATGTACATTCCCGGGCGCGTGCGCACGTGTTCGATCCCCTCCAGGACCTTGATCATTCCCTCGGTGTAGCTGTTGTCGGGGCCGGTTGGGTTTTGCGTCGCCGATTCGTTGGGTGTCATTTCGTTTTCAGGCATGTGTTTCTTCTCGCTCCCTCGAGTGCAATAGGCTCCATTTTCCCCTCAGAGAGGGGCGGCGGAGATAGTCCATCATTATCGCAGAATTCCGCTTCTAATACTACGTTTGCGACGCCGTTTGGGTCGTTTTCCTGCGGGGGTCGGTGCGTCAGAAAACCCTTGCAGGTTCAAGACTTCCGTGCATACCATCGTTCCTGTGTCGTCTCGACTCACGATCCCTATGCTGGGGCTCCTGCTCGGCATCTCCGCCGTACGCGCGGCGCCCACCACGCGGGCAGATGCACCGGATGTCGTGCCACTCATCTCGGCTCTGACTGATCGCGATTCAGCGGTTCGCGAACGTGCTACCGAACAGCTCAAATCGATGGGCGTCAGCGCCCGCCCCGCGCTGCTGAAAGCGATCCGTTCCGGGGCTCCCGAACGCCGCGCCCGCGCGGCGGAACTGTTGCTCAAGCTCCCGTGGTCCGTCGCTGCCGATCCGCCGGGCGTTCAGAAATATCTGTCTATCTACGGCGAGATGGACATCGATGGCCGTAAAGCGCTGGTCAAGGAGCTGTACGACAAGCTTGATGCCTCTGATGTTCTGCTTCGACTTCTGTTGGAAGAACCAAGCGACGACGTCCGCTGGATTATAGTCGCGCTGCTGGGACGAAATGACGACGACCCGGTCATGCGCAAGCTGCGCGAGGCGGACCTGTCCGGCGAAGACGCACCTGTAGTTCGCTTAGCGGGTCAGGCCTGGTACTACCACGACCGAGCCCGCTCGCTGGCGCTGCTCCGCAAAGCCATCGAAGCCGAAGCAAAGAATCCCTCAGATGATCAGGGCCAGCTGGATTTTGCTTTTGAGAAGCTGATCGATGACGCCCTTGGGAAAAAGGATTTTAACGAAGCGGCAGCCTGGCTGCGCCAGCAGGTTCCGCGTGAGATGGGCGGCGTGCGCACCGCGCTGCCACGCCTGATGATCCTCCATGCGTATTTCCCGCCCGTGCGCGGCTTGGAGGATGACCTGCTGCGCTGGGTGGCTCATCGAGATGCCATGCGGAAGGTGCTCGATGCGGTGAAGAAAGGGGCCGCCACCAAAGCCACTCTTCCCGCGGAACTGCTTTTCAACGCCGTCGGTCTCACGCTGGATGAGCGGCTCTCGGGCGCCTATTTCCTCTTCGAGCACAACCTCGTCGGCGAGGCTGAAGATGAGCTGGCCGCTATCGGAAAGCTTCCGGTGAAGGAGGCCGAAGCACGCGATCAGAAGGAAGTGAAGACGCAGCTGCTGGCATCCATGATCTACGCCCACAAGGCTGACGATCAAAAAGCTGCCGACGCCCTCCAGCAGGCGATGATCCTCATGACGCGCTCGAACCTGGTCCTCCGCTGGCGCACAGAAGATGACCTGTGGGCCGAGGTCTACTGGCGCCGCGCCCGAGCCGCCAAGAAACGCGGCGATGGAGCCGCTCTCAAGGAAAACGTCTACAACCTGCTCCGCTACTCGCCGACCAGTTCCGACACCGCCATCGAAATCGTCAACTGGCTCAACTCGGAGAACCTCCTCCGAGAATCCAATCAGTTTTTCGGCAACGTCTACGGTCCATCCAAACAGAAGCTCGACGCGTCCAAGCAAGATCCGGTGCGGATGAACGATCTTGCCTGGCTCTGCGCCCGGTGCGACCAGCGGCTACCGGAGGCGGTGGAACTCGCGACCAAGGCCGTTGCCGCCAAACCCGAAAGTGCCGCCTTCCTCGACACCGCCGCGGAGGCCAACTTTAAAGCTGGTAACCGCAAGAAGGCGGTCGAGCTCGAGACCAAGGCGCTGAAGCTTCGCCCGCTCGACGAATTCATGCAGGCCCAGCTCAAGCGATTCAAAGCCGCGGCCGCCACAGCGCCCGCCTCGCCGCACGCCGAATAGGACGCGGCTCGGCAGGACCCGGCGCCTGCCCTATGATGCGGTGATGTTTCGTCTAACCCGAGAAGTGCGTTTCGCGCTCAACCCAGACCCTGACGACCAGCTCAATCAAAAACCGGCCAACAGCTTTGGCGGATACCCTTCCCTCACGGGCCTTGGCCGCTACTACACCATTCGCATCACCCTGGCAGGAGATTTGGACCCGCGCACGAGCTACCTCCTGAACATCAAAGCAGTCGACGCCTTGGTGCGCCAGCGCGTCATCCCGCGGATGCAGAACTACTCCGGCTCTGCTGAAGCGCTCGTCCGCGAGCTTTACTCGCTCCTGTTCAACGCGTGGCCCGGCGCGGCGCTGCACCAGCTTCAAGTTATCTTGACGCCCACCCTTAATCTCTCATTGATCGCTTCGGAGTTCCCCATGGTCCGACTCAGCCAGAAGTTCGAGTTCTCCGCCTCTCATCGTCTCCACAGCGCGCAGTTAAGCGACGAAGAAAACCTCCAGTGCTTCGGCAAGTGCAACAACCCCCAGGGGCACGGGCACAACTACGAAGTTGAAGTCACGCTGCGCGCTTCCGATGCCAATCCCACGCTGCTCAAGTGCCTGCCCAGCTTCGAAAGAACGGTTGCGGAAACGGTGATCGATGCTTTCGATCACCGAAATTTGAACGTCGAAGTGCCTGAGTTTCGCGAGCTGATCCCGACTGTCGAGAACATCGCGATGGTGATCTACCGCATGCTCAAGCCGAAGTTCCAGAGCGAAAAGGCTCAGCTTGCCTCGGTGACCGTGTGGGAGACGCCTAAGACATGGTGCGAATATTCGGAGTGACGGTTGTTGGCTGCGCCGAGTAAATTGCGCGCATGGCTACTCAAGAGAATCAACGTCAACCCAAAGATGATCCGCGGCAGGCAATGGAATCGGGGGAGCAGAAGATCACTGGTTCGCCAGCGCGACCCAAGACGCCACAGCAGGGGGGATCCAAAGGCGATCCGAGCAATCCCGGCCAAGCCAAGATCGGTGAAGACTTGGAATCCGGTCGGCAGGAGGCGGAGGAATAACTACCGCAGCTTCACCGTCGCCAGCGCCATCGCTGCCAGCATCGCGCTGATCAACCAGAAGCGCACCACCACCTGCTGCTCGGTCCACCCCTTCTTCTGGAAGTGGTGATGGATTGGCGCCATGAGAAAGATCCGCCGCCCCTCGCCGTAGCGGATGCGCGTGTATTTGAAGTAATAACGCTGGATAATCACGCTCAGCGCCTCGGCCACGAAGATCCCGCCAATCAGCACCAGCGTGAACTCGTGGCGGATGATGATCGAGATGTATGCGATCAATCCGCCTAGCGCCAGCGAACCTGTATCCCCCATGAACACCTTCGCCGGGTTGCAGTTGAACCACAAAAAGCCCAGGCACGCCCCCAGCATTGACCCGCACAGCACCGCCATCTGATCGCTGGTGGGCACCGCCGGCAGCAACAGAAAGTGCGCCAGCTGCGGTATTCCGCTCAGCAGCGCCAGCAGCAGAAACGCAAAGCTCACGATCGACATGCACCCGCCCGCGAGCCCATCCAACCCATCACTGAGATTGACCGCATTGGAAAACGCCACCAGGACAAAGGCGCTGAACAGCACAAACGCCAGCGCCCCCATGCTGTAAACCGGATCCTTCACAAAGGGCAGAAACAGCTGATGCGTCACCGGCACATCTTTCCCGTGACGATACGTGAAATATGCCAGGATCAGCGCCAGCCCGATTTGGCCCACCAGCTTTTCCGGCCCCTCGAGCCCCTGCCGCGACTTCTTCCCCGCCGTCAGCTTCAGCCAATCATCCGATGCGCCGATTGCGCCCAACCCCAGCAGACACACGAGCCCCATCTGAACGTAAAAGTTGTGCAGATCTGCCAGCAGGACCGTGGTGAACGTGATCGCGCCGATGATCAGCAGCCCGCCCATCGTCGGCGTACCCTGCTTCGACTTCATCATCGCGTCCATATGCGCTTCATCGAACTTCGACAGGTCTCCCAGCTTGTGTCGACGCAACCACCCGATCACCCGCGGCCCCAGCGCGATGGATGTGACGAAGCTCGTCAAGATCGCAATAACGGCTTGAAACGTGACGAAGGTGAAGACGCGCAAAAACCCCAGGTGATGATCTTCCATCCACGCGAGGTTCGTCTTGATCAGCCAGTACAGCATTCATGTCCCGTCGCTCGCGTCATGTCGCCGCCTGCCCTAGCGGTTGTCGCTTCGCCACCACCGCCTTTACCACCGTCTCCAACTCCACCGAGCGCGACGCCTTGAACAAAACGACGTCGCCGTTTTCCAGTGCATCAGGCACCGCTTCAGCGGCGGTCGGACTGTCGGGATACTGGTGGATCTGCCCTCTCGGCATCCCTGCCTCCGCCGCGGCTTGCGCAATGAGTTTGGCATCGCGCCCCACGCAGATCAATACATCCACTTTCGAATGTGCAGCGAAGATGCCGGTTTCTTCATGATATTTTGCAGTGTGAACGCCCAGCTCGCGCATGTCACCAAGGATCGCCACGCGCCGCTTCTCCGCCGGCAGCGCCGCCAGCGTCTCCAGCGCCGCACGCGTCGACGCGGGGTTCGCGTTATACGCATCGTTCAAAATCGTCAGCCCATCCAGCTTCTCAAGCTGAAGCCGCATGTCCGGCGGATGCGCATGCGCCAGCGCCTGCACGATGTACCGATCCGCCATCCCCAGGAGTCGCGCCGCAGCAATCACCGCCAGCGCGTTGCAGGCGACGTGCGCCCCAAGCTGCGGAATGTGCACTCTGGAAGTATTGGAACGATCCGACAGTGTGAACCAGATACCGGCCTCGGTGCAGCGGATATCGCTGGCGCGGAGATCATTGTGCTCCTTGAGGCCGAAGGTGATGGTTCTGCCCGGAAACCGTCCTACAAGTTCCAGCAGCTTCGCGTCGTCTCCGTTGACGATCAGCGTCCCCTTCGGATTGAGGCCCGCGATAATCGCCGCTTCTTCCCGCCGCACCCCACCCAGATCGCCGAGCCCTTCCAGATGCTCCGGCGCAATCGACGTGATGATCGCAATATCCGGCTCCGCCAGCTTCGACAGATGCTCCACCTCGCCCGGATGGTTCGTCCCGATTTCCAGCACGAGGTAATCGTGCTGCGGATCCGCCGGGAAAATCGCCAGCGGCACGCCAACGTCGTTGTTAAAACTCTTGGGCGAGATGCTACCGGAGAGCTTCGTCTTCAGCACCGAATGCAGCAGATACTTCGTCGACGTCTTCCCATTCGATCCCGCCACCGCGATCACTTTCCCCTTCAACTGCCGGCGGATGTGCGTCGCCAGTTGCCCCATCGCCAAGCGCGCGTTGGCGACCTTGACCATCGCATGCGCTACGCCCTCACCCCTGTCTCCTGATGCGAGTGCGGGAATTCGTTCCACCAGCGCCGCCGTCGCGCCGTTGCCGAATGCTTCGCTCAGTTTCTCGTGCGGATCGTGTTTCTCCCCCTTGATCGCAATGAACAGCGCGCCGTGCTGCGGCTTGCGCGTATCCGTGGAGATATCAGCGATGGACGATTCCGGGTCGACGCCCGCGGCAAGCAACGTGCCGCCGGTGATGTCGGCGATCTGGTGGAGGGTTAACGGAATCACGTTCGCATCCTTGCATCAACCTTCAGCACGGGATTCCATTCCCGTCTGCCGCGCTACCTCACGCCGCCGCTGTCATCTTACGGTTCAGCACGCGAGTTGCCTCCTCGACATCATCAAAATGATGTTTTTCCGTCCCGAGGATCTGGTACTTCTCGTGCCCCTTTCCCGCCAGCAGCACCACGTCGCCCGCTTCGGCATCCATGAGCGCCTGCTCGATAGCGAGCCGCCGATCCGTCTCGACGCGAAGCATCTTTCCCGCTCGCCCGAAACCCGTAAGGATCTCGTCGATGATGATCTGCGGACGCTCGGTGCGCGGATTGTCGCTCGTCACGTAGATCGCGTCGGCATATTTCTCCGCCACCTTCGCCATGCGCGGGCGCTTGGTGCGATCGCGATCCCCGCCGCAGCCGAACAGCACCCGCAGCCGACCCTTGGTCAGCGGACGAAGCGCGCTCAGCACGTTCTCCAAGGCATCGTCGGTGTGCGCGTAATCCACCAGCACCGAGAACGGCTGCCCCGCCCGAACCGGTTCGAGCCGTCCGGGCGCTCCGGTTGCATCCCGCAGCGCCAGTGCAATCTGGTTAACGCTCATGGCGCAAACTTCTCCCACCAGCGCCGCCGCCGCCAGCACGTTCTCAATATTGTGCCGGCCGATGAGCTGCATGTGCACGTCCGCCTTGCCGTCGGGCGTTATCAGTTGGAACCGCGTGCCGTCCGAGCTGATCTCCACATCCCGCGCCCGGTAATCCGCGCGCTTGGATGTTCCGAACCGAATGATGCGAGATGGACAATCCTGGATCATCCGATCGGCGTACTTACTGTCGTCATTGATCACCGCCACGGCTTCGGGATCAAGCTGCGCGAAGAGCTGCGCCTTTGCCGCCGCGTATTTCTCCATTGTCCCGTGGTAATCCAGGTGTTCGCCCGTCAGGTTGGTGAACGCCGCGCCTGAAAAGGGCACGCCCGCCACTCGCCCCTGGTCCAGCGCGTGCGAAGACGTCTCCATCACCGCCGCCCGGCAACCGCGATCGCGCATCGTGCCGAGCATCTCGGCGATGTCGCACGCCGCCGGCGTGGTCATCTCCGCTTCGCGGCGGTTGCGACCGTCGTCGATCTCGACAGTTCCGATCATCCCGCAGCGCATGCCGAACTTGCTCAGCAGGTGCCGGACGATGTACGCGCTTGTCGTCTTACCGTTCGTCCCCGTCATCCCGAAGACGTACATCTGCGACCCCGGCGAGCGGTGAAACAGGTTCGCCAGCACCGACGCCGCCTTGGCGGGGTCGGGCAGGACAATCTGCGGCAGGGGGGACCCCGCCACCTTCTGGTTCGTCACCACCGCCACCGCGCCACGCGCTGCCGCATCAGCGATGAACCTCGCCCCATCCGTCTTCGTTCCCGCCCGCGCAACGAAAAGCGACCCTGCGCAGACGCGCCGGGAATCCTCGCAAATTCCACTCACTTCAACGTCGGGAATGCCAGCCAGCGAAAGCCGCGGATCAATCAGCCGCAGCAGTTTATGAAGCAACATTCGGGATCTTCCCTTCCCGTCGGCCCGGGCCATGACCATCTGCACCAGCATCCATGCCGGCCGATCAAGGCTAACACACGCAAAAACTCAATTCAACGCTCTCGCCCCCTCCGCAGGGGCGAAACAGCCGACGTTATGGGTACATCGGCAAACCACCCAAGCGGGCTGTCAAAGATGTACTTTTTTCCTTCAAGGTGGGTTTCAGGGGAAAGAAAATCTTCCGGCGACCCCAACGATTGGTCGCCTCAAATCCCGTCGGGTTAAACCTGCGGTCGCGTCACTTGCGTTTCAAAGCGGATTGTTCGCAAATATCAACTCCCTCACCGGTTCCCCCCCAATCAAATGCGACTGAAGAATGCGCTCGGCATTCTCCGGCGTCACGTTCCGGTACCACGTCCCCTCCGGATACACCACCGCGATCGGCCCGTGGATACAGACCCGCAGACATGCGCAGCGCGTCCGAAAGCACGGCCCGTCGCTCCCCGCGATGCTTAGTTGCTTCATCCGCTTCTTCACGTATTCCCAGGTCTTGTCCCCCTCAGCCGACTCAATACAGTCCGGCCCCGTGCAGATGAACAGGTGCCGCGTGAGCTTTCCGATACCAAACTTAGCCGCCATCACCTCCGGCGGGCACTTCGCAGGATTCGCCATAGCCCCACACTCTAGCGTGCAACTGCCCCCACGAGACCGGCGCCAATCACCAGCCACGTCGAATTCACGTCCCACACCGCCAGCAGCGCGAAGCTGACTGCCGCGATGAGCACGTTTAGTACCCGCATCTGACCGTTAGGCGCCAGCGAGCTTTGCCCTAGCCGAAGCACCACGACAAAGATCAGCGCCATCACCGCCGCGTTTACCGCGTTGAGGGCGCCCCGCGCATACCGATTGGCCCGGATCCTCGGCAGCACCCGACCCAGCAGCGCAATGAAGAGAAAGCTCGGCGAGAAAATGGCCACCGTGCATGCAATTGCGCCCACAACCGCCCCCAAGGTCGTTCCCAGAAACCGCTGCCCCAGCACGTATCCTATGAATGTTGCCGTGGTCAGCAGCGGTCCCGGCGTCACTTGCCCCACGGCGATGGAATCCAGCAGTTCTTGCCGGGTGAGCCAATCCGTTTGATCGACAAAATTGTGCTGAAGATAAGACACCAGCACATACCCCGACCCGAACAGCGTCGCGCCGATCTTCAGAAACAGCAGCGCCGCTCGCATAAGGTTTCGCGAATCGACGTTCAACAGCGGAATGAGCAGGGGGGTGACATGAAGGGCTTTCGGCCGCGCGTAATGAATCGCCCCCGCCACCGCCGCCGCACCGAGAGCAATCAGGTCCGGCTGATACTGCGGGAATCGGCTCATTACCAGCGCAAACACCACCGTGATGGCCGCGACCACACCTGTGAAGGAGTCTACCACGGATGACTTGCTGAACCGCCACAACGCCGCCCCGATGATCGCAACAATCGCCGCGTTAATTGCCGAAAGAACGTGCGCCGCCTGCGGCAACGCCCCCCACTGAACGTACATCCATGCCAGCGGCAGGATGATGAGCACCGCCGGTGTAATGAAGCAAACCCCCGCCACCGCCAGCCCCGCGAACCCCGCCCGGATGAAACCGAGGTGAATCGCCAGCTCCGTCGAGTTCGGCCCCGGTACGAAATTTACCGCCGCCACCAGGTCCAGGAAGTGCCGCCGGTCCACCCACTTCCGCCGCACCACCACCTCGTGCTCCATCATTACGATGTGCGCGCTGGGCCCTCCGAACGCCGTGAACCCTAGCCGAAGAAAGAGCAGCGCCAATTCCTTCAGTCGCCCCCGATTTTCCGCCGCGCTGTCATCCGACATGCAGAGGAGAATCTTCTACCGATGGCGCAAATACAACCCGTGCGGCTCTACCGCTTCACCCAGCGCGCCAAAAGCTCGCCCCGACTCGACACGTTATAGTGTTTATAGATCTGCTTCACATAAACATGGACGGTATGGGGACTCAGATCCATCTGGGTTGCAATCTGCTTTTCGCTCGAGCCGTTCAACAGTGAAGTCAGCGTCTCGCGAAGTCGCGGCGGGAGCTCCGCTCCAGCGTTGTCAATTCCCACCTGCGTTCCAACCAGCCGGCAGAAATCCGCCACCAGTTGCCGGCACTTGACCGGGTCCGACGACGCCTCCGCCAGCGGCTCCAGCACCTTCAACATCGCACCGAGATTCCCAATTTTACGCGACGAATTGCCCATCCCTGCACCTCAAAATCCCTGCACCAAGGAGGTGAACCGCCGCACAACCTCCCTGTTCAGGGTAGTTGCGAGCGGCTGAAAAGACGCGAGAAGTGTAACAGTGATGTTTGCGGGTTGCCAGCAAAGTTGTACCCCTCAACAGCCGTCGGGGGGGCGGTTGTTGTTGGGCGCAAGCCTGGCGCACGGGCACGGAAGTCCGCCCGCTCCTTATTCTGTTAAAGAGGTTTGTGAACTATGGGAAGAATCAGAATCGGTCGTTCCAACGGTTGTTGGGTTGATGTGTTTGATAGTGAGCATTTTACCGGCAATATGCGGCGCCTTCAGGGGCCGGCAGAGTTCATCGGGTTGCGAATCCGCGAGAAAGACTGGGCCGAGTCCATCGCCAGCATCAACGTCGGGCCCACCGCCTACGTGCAATGCTTCGACTCCCGAGACTTCGACGAGACTATCTCCTGGCTGCTCCCGAACCAGTCGACCGAGTCCCTCACGGCGCTGGACCTGCCGCCCACCGTCGACTCCATCCGGCTGTATGACCGTCCACCCTTTGCCCACGAACCCGGCTACGCCGCCTATATGCTCTGGGCCGCCAGCCAGCTTGTGCGCATGAGACAAAGCTGATTCAGTCAATTACCCTGTTCCGGGAGGTTGTGAAGTCGTATCCGGAAGTTGCCCCGCGACCTTCCCCTGGCAAGGCGATTTCATCCATGCGGACCGGCGCCCCTAAAACCCGCGCTCCGCAATCTCAACCGCCTTGAGCATCGCCTTTGCCTTGTTCATGGTCTCTTCGTATTCATTGGCCGGCACCGAATCGGCAACCACCCCCGCCCCCGCCTGCACATCAAAGGTTCCCGTCTTCCACACAATCGTTCGCAAGGCAATGCACGTATCCATGTTGCCCGCGAAATCCACATACCCCACCGCGCCGCCATAAGGCCCGCGCCGCGTCGGCTCCAACTCATCGATGATCTGCATCGCCCGAATCTTGGGCGCGCCGCTCACTGTCCCTACGGGCAAACTTACCCGCAACGCGTCCCAGGCGTTGTACTGATCCTCCATCACGCCCGTCACATTGCTCGTGATGTGCATCACATGGCTGTACCGCTCGATCGACATCACGTCGCTGATCTGCACTGTTCCGATTTTCGCCACTCGGCCAACATCGTTGCGATGCAGGTCCACCAGCATGATGTGCTCCGCCCGCTCCTTCGGATCCGCCAGCAGGTCCTTCTCCAGCGCCTCGTCCTCCTGCGGCGTCTTCCCGCGTCGCCGCGTGCCCGCCAGCGGCCGGCTCGTCACGATCCGGTCCTCCACCCGGCACAAGATCTCCGGGCTCGAACCGATGAGCGTGCACATCGGCGTCTTCAGATAAAACATGAACGGGCTCGGGTTGATGATCCGCAGCGCCCGGTACACATCAAACGGATCCGCCGAGCTGTTCACCCGCAGCCGCTGACTTGGCACAAACTGGAAGATGTCCCCCGCCCGGATGTACTCCAGCCCCGCGTTCACCGCGCTCTCGAACTGATCGCGGGCCATGTTGCTGTTGAAGTTCAGCGTAAGTTCCGCCCGCGCATCAATCTCCCCCAGCGCGCTGGTCGGCGGCTGCTGAAGCCGATTCACCAGGTCATCCACCCGGCGGCACGCATCGCGATATGCATCCTGCGCCGGCGTCCCTTCCGCGCCATGCTTGATAAAAGCGTTCGCCACCACCTTGATCGTCTTGTCCACATGATCAAAGATCACCAGCTCGCCATAGAGGCCGAACAGCAAATCCGGCAGTCGCCGATCATCCTCGGGCGGCGCGTTGAGCTTCTCCGCCTCGTAATACCGAATCGTGTCGTACCCCGCATACCCCACCAGCCCCCCCGTGAAAGCAGGCAAGTTTCGATCCCGATGGAAACGCTTCTGCGGAAGAATCTGCGCCAAGTCCGCGAGCGGGTCCGTCGTCTTGAACTCGCGCGTGCGCTGCCCGCGCTGCACGATCACCGCGTTCCCCTCCATCACCTGGTAAACCAGCGAGGGGGATGTCGCGATAAAGCTGTAGCGCGCGATCCGTTCCCCGCCCACGACCGATTCCAGCAGAAACGCGTGCGCGTCTCGCCCCAGCACCTCGAACGCCGACACCGGCGTCAGTCGATCCGCGAGCAGCTGCCGGTAAACAGGCACCACGTCCGCATCTGCCGCCGCCGCCGCAAACGCCTCGGGATCTGGAAAATACCGCCGCATGTCGCGGATTGTAGGGATGGATCAGCTTGAGGGAAGCGAAGCCCGACCGCTACAGCGCCACCGCCGGCCGCAGTCGCTGCACGCGCCGCCCATCCCCCGCAGGTTGCATCAGACAATGCAGCAGCAGCGCCGACCCCAGCATGACACACGCCGCCAGCGTTCGATTCGTCAGCAGCGTCGGAAGCTTCTGCATCGCTGATGATCCGATGACCACCGCCGGCTCTCGAATCCCCACATGAATCCCAATCTGGTACGGCACCGTGCTGCTCGGACCAATCACATACCCGGCAAAAGTCATCACCAGCAGGATCGGCAAAATCCCCCACAGGAGCAACCTGCGACGCGTCATCGCACAGATCACCAGCGGCACCCCATACAAGATCGGCAGGTTGTATTGCGCCGGCGTGATGAAGTCCGCAATCGCCACGACCGCCACGATGACCACAGATGCGATCACCGCCACCAACTGCGTGAACGATTCGAGGATCTCCTCGTAGATCCGGGCATCGGAATCCATCGCATCCACTTCCTCGCGCCGGCGCTGAAGGGTTCGATGAAAGCGATGCTCGAACGCGGAGATTGCCGTGATTGCGCACACCGCGATTGCGGCCAGCGACCGGTTGAACATCCGCCAGTCCCCGATCATATGCGCAAACGTGTAGGTGCCGCCGTCGGCCCCTTGCGGTCGAGGCCCCAGAAGATAACCGGCGTAAGTGAGCACGATGACGCTCACCACCAGGACCTGCAGAACGACCCGGTGCCGCGTCTGCGAGATAAGCAGCACCGGCAGTGCGTACAGGATTGAGATATTCACATTTGCGGTGAAAAAGTCGACGCCCGCGATCAGCGCGACGATTCCGACGCACGCCGCCACGGTTGGCGCATGTGAATCCTCAGGCGTCTTAGCGCGCATTTCGCCCACGCTTGGATTATCGGTCATCATCGCGCCTGACTGCATGGAACTTCAGTCCTGAACAACGAAACAGGCCGAACGCGAAGCCCACCGCGATCAACCGAGCCGACTTCATCCGCCGGCACTTCCTCAATATAGACGCTGGAAGCCAATGTTTAGTGCGATAGCGGGGCGTAAAAGTTCCATTTTCTTCAGCAGCCCCGGCTCCTCAACGATGCTTAATCCACCGGTGACCATCAGGCGTGCTTACCGGGGACCTCCATCTAAACATCTCGGAATTGATTCTCAAATTGACCGCGCGTTGCGGCGGGGTGAACCTTGAATTTTCGTCGTTTCCGCTCCGGTGCCCGCTCTTTAGACTCGACGGTTCGACTCACAAAGGAGCCCAATGAACGTCGCCAAAGACAAGATCGTTTCCATCGACTACACCCTCACCGGCGACGGTGGCCAGGTTCTTGACTCCTCTTCCGGTCGCGCTCCCCTCGCCTACCTCCACGGCGCCGGCAACATCATCCCGGGACTCGAACAAGCCCTTGAAGGAAAGAACTCGGGAGATCAGCTCAACGTCTCCATCCCCCCCGAACAAGGCTACGGCACCCGTGACGAGAACCTCGTCCAGGCCGTCCCCCGCACCGCCTTCCAAGGTGCTCCCGAGCTCAAAGCCGGCATGCAGTTCCAGGCCAACACCAACATGGGACCGCGCCTCCTCACGATCGTCGACGTCCGCCCCGACCAAGTGATGGTCGACGCCAACCATCCCCTCGCGGGCCAGACCCTCAACTTCGATGTGAAAGTCGTCGAAGTCCGAGACGCCACCGCGGAAGAACTCTCCCATGGTCACCCGCACGGCCCCGGCGGTCATCAGCACTAATCCTCCCTCTTCCCCTCTCCCGGTACTCCGCCGGGAGAGGGTAGGGTGAGGGCTCGTCTTGCAAAGGGAGAATCCTCGTTGCTCAAAACGGCGCACTGCAAAGTGCAGTTAGCCAACGCACTCCCATCGCGCAACGTCCGATATATCCCCTCGATCCGTTCATCTTGCCGAAGTTTCCACCGCCCTGGCTCTTTTTCCTGTCGCAAAGCACCTTGAGCGTTGCTGAAAAAATTCTGCCAGCGGTATAGTGCGCGCATGGCCGGGCAAAGCCGAGTCGCCGTTCGGCAGCCCGCGGTTGCGGGTTTGTTTTATCCCGCGGCAGATGACCAGTGTCGCTCCGCCGCGCAGCGCATGATCTCCGCCAACAGCGGTGCATCAGACGTTGCCTGGATGGGCGGTGTGGTTCCTCACGCCGGATGGGTGTGCAGCGGCGCGATCGCCGGTGAAGTCATCGGCACCATCGCTGCGCGGTCGACGCCCGACGTGGTTGTGATCTTCGGCGCGGTGCATACGCCCATCGAACTCGATCGCGCGGTCCTTTCGAGCTTCGGTCAGTGGCATGTTCCCGGCGGCGTCAGCGATGTTCCCGCGGATCTCGCCATCGAAGTTCGATCCAGCTCGCCGCTGTTCGTTGTGGACGATCGCTTTCATCTTCGCGAGCATGCCGTCGAGGTCGAGCTTCCGCTGATCCAGCGGGCGTGGCCCAGGGCAAAGCTCCTGCCCATCGAAGTGCCGCTGTGGCAGGACGCCCAGCAGATTGGCGAGCGAACCGCAAAAGCTGTGATGGCGCGAGGACAGAAAGCTGTTTATCTCGCCAGCAGCGACCTGACACATTATGGCCCCGCCTACCACTTCACCCCGATGGGCGTCGGGATGGATGCACTCAAGTGGGCCAAGGAAAACGACCGGCGTCTGCTCACTGCAATCGAGCAGCTCAAGACCGAGCAGATCGTGCCGGAGGTCCGAGAACGGATGAACGCGTGTGGCGGAGGCGCCATCGCTGCGATGCTGGCGGCTTGCCAGTTATCGGGCGCGACGCAGGCGAAAGTGTTGCGTCACGCCAACAGCTACGAAACCCTCCAGGCGGTTCATCCGCAGAGGCCCGATAACGCCGTGGGCTATGCCGGCGTGGTCGTAGGCTGATAACTAAACATGTTGCCGCCAAGCAACGGCAGCGTGCGGAAGTTGCAAACGTTCATCGCCAGGGACGGCGCTTGTTGATCCAGATCAACATCCGGTGCAGGTAGCGCCGGATGCATACAGCGCAAACAGCCGTCGCCGGGGCTGGTAACGCGGGATCGGACTTGCTTTTCCGGTAGAAAATTGAGCCGCATCGCGATTGGTCCACCCTTCGCTATGAGGGGCTTATCGAGAGGGAGTGGTTGGTTTTATGAATGAGCAGGAATTTCAGACGAAGCTGGCAGAGTTGATGGGAGAGATCACAACGCTGCCGCCCGCCGAGCGCAAGAAGCTCGAGAAACTGGCCGACGAAACCCGCGCACGCCACGAGCGCCTGCGCCAGACCGTCAGCTCTTTGCAGGAGAGCCTGGATTATCTGCGCCTGAGCATCAAGTATCTCGTCTTCGATCTTGAAGCCACGCGCCGCGAAAACAGCTACCTGCGCAAAATGCTCGAGGAGACCAGCGGCAACAACGAATAACGCGTTCCATTATCGAAACGGAGTTCATCACCCGGGCCGCTCGCCAGAACGGCCTGGGTTCTTTTTGCGCCACATCCGCTTTCAACTCAGCGGCACGTTGCACTCGTTTCGATCCGCCGCCTGTTGGATCAGCAGCGTCACGCGTGAAGCGCGCAGGGCCTCCGCGCTCGTTAAATGCGCCGCATCGGATCGTCCTTCAACGTCCCCAATGAACGCGTCGAGGCAACCGGTGGGATGGTCCTTCTCAAGCGGGACTGACTGTGGCGCCTTGTCCGCCGCCTTGGCGAGCATCACCGTCCGCTGCGAGAATGAAGCTTCGACCAATCCCTCCGTTCCGTGAACCGTCAGCCGCCAATACTGCGGCGCCGAATACGCAAGCGCGTCCGGCGTGAAGTAAGAGACATCGCCCAGAACTCCACCTCCGTTGTCCATCTTCAGCATGAACTGCCCGCCATCATGAAACTGCGGCGCCTCCGGCACCCGCGCGTTCCAAGTCCGAGCGGAGACCACGTACGCAATCTGTCTCCCCGTTACCCACGGGATCAGATCGATCCCATGCACCGCGATGTCATTGATCGTCCCCCCGTGCTTCCCTTGCTCGAAATACCATTTGGGCCGAGTCGCGCGCAGCAGCGGATGCTGTGCTGTGAAATTCGCTGTCAGCACCTCCCCAATCGCCCCCTGACGAATCAGCTTTCGCGCGGTGATGAACACACCCGAATCCCGCAGATCCAGCAGACACCCCAGCCGACGATCCATCGTCTTTACGAGCCCCGCGATCTCCTCCAGTTCCGAGATCCGCGTGCACACCGGCTTATCCGAAATCACATGCTTCCCCGCCTTCAGCGCCGCGATGATCAATGCGCCGCGCTTTGCAAAATAATCACCCACCGCGATTGCATCGCAGTCGACCGTCTCCAGCATGTGCTGATAATCACTGTGCCCGATCTCCACCTTCCCCGCGGCATTCAGCGACTCGCGCGTGGGCGCATCCTCCTCGCACGCCGCCACCAGCTTCACGCCCGGATGATTCCGGCACGTGTTGTACAACCCCATGATGTGTCCATGCCGAAAGCCGGCGAAGGCGATCTTGAGCATCGCTCTCCTCGTGTCAGACCCAGATCATCCCAATTGTGAGCGCGCTCGCAAAGCGGCACCGATCTCCTTCGCCGCCGCCCCCCGGTCATCAATGTAATCCGCCTCCCAAAACAAAATCTGCTTCGCCCCCACGCGATCCGCGACCGCCAGCGTCTCTTGCACCTCCCCGACACTCCGCGGCACCCAGGCGTACGTCCACACGTCCACCTTCCCCTCCGTCTCATCCTTCAGCGCCTTGTAAGCCATCTCGGCATTGCCCCCATCCCGGTAGTATCCCGCAGCGACGGCCGCATCGATCAGCCCCTCCTTCGCCCAAGTCTTCACATCGAGGAGCAGCCCCTTCAAGTTCCCATCAATCTTGTCCCCCATTCCGCGGTAGTGCCAGGGATGGCCGACCATCACGTTCATCGGCACCTTCTTCCCACTCTCCTTCACCAGCTTCCGCGCCTCGCGCATGAACAGGGTCTGTGGCTGCGCCCGCACGCGCACCCATCGCTCATCGTCATTCGCCACCTCATGCGGGTCCTGCTTGTATCTGTCCGCGAACGCCCGCACGTTCGGCTCTTCATACCCGCTATCCGCCACACCCTTCGGATCCGTCTGCGGATTATCTCGGATATCTCCGGTCCTGATCCAATCGATAAACAGGCCGTCGATCTTGTACTTTTCGAGCAGCTCCCGAAGGATCGCCAACTTGTACTGCCGCACCTCCGGAAACGAAAAGCTCATCTGTGACTTGAACATTCGTCCATCGCGGCGCTTCCACCGAAACTCCGGATGCTCCCTGGAAAAATCGCTACGGATGCCCCACCCGTGATCGTCTTCATTGATGCTCACCCATGCCTGAATCTTCAGCCCGATCTGATGTCCGTAATCGATCGCCGCACCCAGCGAATCAAACTTGCCGTAGTCCATCTTCCGGAAGATCGCCATCATCGCGGCCTTCCGCTCCGGCCCTGGATCCATGTTGTATTGCGCGACGATCTTCCGATCCTCCTCCGACTGCGGCGCCCAGAAGTTGTCCTCATCCCAGTCACTGAGCGGCCGCACCACCTTGCTCGGATAATCCGCCCTCCCGCCATCCAGCACGCGCCAGTACACCTCCGACCATCCCGCCGCCTTGCACGCGTCCAACATGTGCTTCACGCCTTGCGGTCCCCATTGAATGCCGGGCTTGAGCATCCAGTCCGAATGCGTCAGCGGCGCGCACAAGACCAACTTTGGAGGCGCCGTCTGCCCGAGCACCGAAGGCGCCAGCGCGAGTGCCGATGCCGACAGAACAGAACGCTTGAGAAACTCCCGACGATCCATGTTGCTCCTTTGCGACGCGCGTACCTGCGAGTACCTTCACTTACAGACTCAGACCCGCATCCGTTGCCATGGCCCAGACGAAGCAGGAAATCCAGGCGATTCTCGCGCAAGCCAGCACCTCCCCGCGCCACCGCTTCGGCCAGAACTTCATGATCGACCAGAACCTCGTCCGCCTGATCGCCGACAGCGGCGCGATCCAGCCCGGCGAGTTGATCATCGAGGTCGGCCCCGGCACCGGAACGCTCAGCGAAGAAATCCTCGCCCGCGGCGCGAACCTTGTTGCCGTCGAGATCGACCGCGACCTCGCCCGCGTTCTCCGCGAGCGCTTCACGGATCAACCCAACTTTACCCTCATCGAAGGAGACGCCCTCGCCAGCAAGCACGAGCTGAACAAAGATCTTGCGCAGCACATCGCCTCCGCCCGCGCCAGCAACCAAACCATGAAGCTCGTTGCCAACCTCCCTTACAACATCGCCTCTCCGCTGATCATTGAATCTCTCATCGCCGGCGTCGAACTTTTCGCCTTCACCGTCCAAAAGGAAGTTGCCGACCGTCTCCGCGCCAAGGAAGACACCGAAGCCTACGGCCCACTCTCCGTCACAACACAGATGCTTGCCCAGGTGGAAGTCCTTCGCACGCTCCCCCCGCAGGCCTTCTGGCCCCCGCCCAAGGTCGATTCCTCCCTCGTCCGCCTCACCCGCCATGATCAACTCGCCGATCAAGCTTCCGCCTTCAGCCGCTTCGTCCAGACGGTGTTCTCCTTCCGCCGCAAGACGCTGAAGAAAGCCCTCAACCAGGCGGGCTTCCAAGCCGAAGCGATGCTCGCCGCCACCGGTATTGATCCACAAGTGCGCCCCGAAGTGCTCTCGCCGCAACTTCTCATGCGCCTCTTCCAAGTGCGGAGCGCGTCGCCGCAGGAATCATAGATCCCGCCACCAGCAGCAACACAAACTCGCTGTTGTAAAGCAGCTGCGACTTGCGATGCAGCGCGTTGAACTCCGGCCCTTCCGACCGATTCTCGTTCCACAGCCCCACCATCTTCGGTGTAACGACCGTCCGCGAAATCAGGCCACCCGCCGCCGCGAGGATGAAGAACACCAAAATGCCGACGAACATCTTCCGCTGGCTGAACACCGCCAGCAGCGCGCACACCGCGATCGCCACGCTCGCCAGCACCAGTTGATACCGCTCGAAGGCTGGGAACATGATCGGCCCCGCCTTCACGGCGGTCGCGCGATCCTTGAAGAACAACGTCATGATCAGCAGCACCAGCGTCGCCTGCCCGCCGATCCAGAGCGCCCAGAGCAACGTCAACAGAACCGAGAGAAAATACCGCATGCCTTCACCATACGCGCAGGCCTCCTTTTGCTCTACCCGCCATGCGACCAGTTTCTTGTCCACTCCCGGTTTTCGTGCACAGTAGAGGGTGAAGAGGTTGATGTGATGAATGAGTTGCCCCTGCTCGAGGAGTACGCTGCGAGCGGCTCCCCGGAAGTGTTCAAGGCCTTGGTCGATCAATACATCGACTTGGTCTACACCTCCGCACGAAGACAGGTTCGCGATCCACATCTTGCCGAGGACGTCACGCAGGCGGTCTTCATCGTGCTTCATCAGAAGGCCCGCACGATCCCGCGGGATAGGCCGCTCTCGGCGTGGCTGCTCAAGACCACATCGTATACCGCTGCGAATGCCCGGCGCTTGCGCGTCCGGCGGCAGAACTATGAACGCAAGGCGGCAGAAATGGTTGCGGAAAACGCACACATGCCAGACGACGACGCAGGCTGGGAAGAGCTTACGCCGATGCTTGACGCGGGACTCGCCAAACTCAAAGCCGCCGATCGAAACGCGCTGCTGCTCAAGTTTTTCGAGCGCAAGAGCCTGCGGGAGATCGGCCAGACGCTCGGCGTCAGCGAAGAAGCCGCGGCGAAGCGCGTCACCCGCGCTGTCGACAAACTCCGTGATTACTTCGCCCGCCACGGCGCGACTGTCTCCTCCGCCGCCCTCGGCATCCACCTCACCGATCACGTCATTCACTCCGCGCCGGCTGGATTTTCTCAAGCTGTCGCCGCGGGTGCGGCTTCGCCTGGCGCGACCGCGCCCGGAACACTTCTCGCCAAACACTTCATCACCGCCATGACGATTAAGAAAACCGCAGCCGTTACGGGCGCCTGCATCCTGCTCCTCGCCGGGGTGGGTGGCGCTATCGTTGCCACCAAAGCGATGTTCACCGGCCCCAAGGCCCGCGAGGTTGTCATCGACCTTCCCACGAGCAAGTTCACCGCCACCTTCTCCGACGGTACGAACATCGAAGCCGTGGGCTTGAGCGAACTGCCGGGCGCCAAAAACTGGTGGGCGCCCGATGGCTCGAAGATCGACCCACCCGCGGGCACGCCCGACCTCACCGGCGCTGCCCCCAATGATGCATCCGTCAGGCTCTTCATCGTCCGCTTCAACTTCACCGGGCAGGACATGCAGAACAAGCGGCTCGTCGCCGCGTTCAAGAGCGATAAGGGCTGCAACCAAACCTGGCAGCGTGAGAGCAACACCAACGGCCAAGGGATCTGCTTCGTCCCCCTCCCGGCGGACGCAAAGATGGATGATCTGCGCCTCGGCGTCGCCCGCGGCGAATACAAAACAGTCGCGACGCTCAACCTTCACGGGCCCACCTCGCAACCCTCAGCTGAAACGCCCGACGGCACGTTCACCAAGGTTGTTTCCGTTGCTTACGAAAACGGGCAGACGGTCGTTGAAGTCCATCACGCGAGCAAGCATGTCAACCGCCACAACCACGACGAGCAGGTCGTCGGCATGGTGGGGGGGCGGCCCACGAGACCGTCTTCCCAATCCGGCCTCCCCAATGGCCACGTCCGCATGACCTTCCGCTGCCGGCCTAATGAGATCTCGCAGATCGTCTATCAGGCGCGTGACTTTGAGTGGGTGCAGCTCACCAAGGTGGCGCTGGCGCCAAATATGAAGACGGATGTCCAGGTGCTGCGGCCGGCGACGAAGCCGACTGTCGCAGGCGCATCGGCAGCGAGATAAAGCGTCTAAGTCAGCGTCTTCTCCACCTCGGTAATGATGTCGATCTTGTTCGCCTTGGCGGTGTCATTACCGGCGCCGCCAATGATGTGGTCGATCGTGTTGTCGCCGGCCGCGTCGAATATGTCGTCGCCATTCCCGCCGACGAGATAACACTCGAGCGACGCCGCGGACGAGAGGGTGTCGTTGCCGTCTTCACCGAAGATCTGGTTGTTGTTGCCGGCGCCGTAGAGATCATCGTCACCGCTCCCGCCATAGATGCGGCTCTTCCGCGTTCCGCCGATGACGCGATCGTTCCCGCTACCGGCATAGATGATGGCTTCACCCGGTCCGGCGTCGATGTAGTCATTGCCGTTGCCCGACCTGATCTGATCATTCCCAGCCATGCCGAAGATGCTGTCCCTGCCGCTGCCGGTGGTGATGGTGTCATTGCCGTCGCCGGCGGCGATTTGATTGTTCCCGCCGCCACCGTCGATCACGCACGCGAATTTCACTCGCGCCGAGATGATGTCCGGCCCGCCGGCGCTCATCACGTTGAATTTCGTAATCCGTTCTTGGCTGTAGTAGGTGACGACGCCATTGATGCTGAGCTTCAACTTGTCATCCGGGCTTCGAGAATGACCGAGTCGGCGGCGTCTTTGGTGGTGACGTACAGGGTGCCGGCCGGGTTGACGCCGATCGCTGGGCGCTGCCCTGTTCGCGCGACGGCAGTTGACCCGCCAAAGAGGTTGATGCGGCCGTTGCCGTCGATGAAGAAGTCCCGGCCACCACCTTCTTCCGGTGAAAACGAGCGGGAGCCGGTGTTGTTGAAAGTCATGTCCTGCGTGCCATCGAGATTGAGCAGCACCAGTTCCGAGAAGTTCAGCATGACCATCACCTTGCCGCGGCTGAGGGGATGAATGACGCGTATCCCGCTTTGGCTGGTCTTGAGATCTTGCGCAGCGAAGCTGCTGTCCACGCTGCCCATGTTGTTCAAGCGCCACACGCGGCGCGCCAAACCGCCGCCGGTGTAGATCTTGCCGTCCGATGCCACGGCCACGCTCGTGAGGAAGCGATCCGCCACCGTCGCCGTTCCTTTGTCGCCGAAGCTCCCGTCCACTTTTCCGTTCGGGAGCAGGCGCGTGATGAATCCGCCCGTACCGGTGTCGCCACCGATCAGGATGCGATCCTGTTGATCGATCGCGATAGGGGTATAGCCGCTGCCCGCCGCTTCGTCACCGAATCGAGTGACAGATTTGGTTCCGAAACTTTCGTCCAGGTCGCCGTTGGGCAGGACGCGCCGCACGTGCAAGCCGTTCTTGCCGCGTTCCACCACGATCAGGCTCATATCTTGGGCGAGAGCACTGGAGCCGTAGTACAGCATCTCGGTGCTTACCGATGGGCCGGACACGAAAACCTTTGCGATGCCTTCTTTCCCGTAAGTGGTGTCGAGCGTCGCATCCGGGTTGAGGCGGGCGACCTGAAAGCCGGCGTTGAAAGTAGTCATGATCGCCAGCGCCTTGCCGTCGGGCTGAAGGATCACGTCTTCGACATCTTCGAGAAAGTGGTGCAGCAGTTTGCCCTTGCTGCCGAACGAGCGGTCCAAGGTTCCATTTTCGCGCAGCCGCCTGAAGCCCACGAATGTGCCGCTGGTGTTGGGGTCCTTGTAGCTCAGCAGCAGCCTGTACTTCCCATCCCGCTGCAAAGACGCGATCTTGACATCGCTGCCGAATGGGCTGGGGGCTTGGCCATCGTTTGCAAGCATGACGTCCATGGTGACGGCAGCGAGAAGGGCACGCCGTTCCAAGGGCTCGAGGAGAGGCAAGGTGCGGTTGTTCATGTTGCCCTTGTAGAGGTGGCGAGAACGGGCGGATTGTACCGCAAGGGCGGCGGGATCATCGAAGAAGATGCTCCCCTTGCGGTTCATGGGAAAAGGCCTTTGAGCCGGCAGGCGTCGGCCACTCTCGAGATTGCGATCGTGTAGGCGGCGGTGCGGTAGTCGCAGTCGGATTCGTCGGCCTTGGCGTTGACGGCGTCGAAGGAGCTGTCCATCACCGTCTGCAATTCATCCTGCACGCGCTTGAGGTTCCACCGGAAGTTTTGCAGGCCCTGCACCCATTCGAAGTAGCTGACGGTGACGCCGCCAGCGTTGGCGAGAATGTCGGGCAGGACGGTGACGCCGTTCTCCTGGAGGATGTGATCGGCACCGGGCGTAGTCGGTCCGTTGGCGGCTTCGACGACGGTGTGCGCCTGGATGTGCGGCGCGATCGCTTCGTCGATGGTGTTTTCCATGGCGGCGGGAATCAGCACATCGCAATTGCAGGTGAGGAGCTCTTCGTTGGTGACCCAGTCGCCGCCGGGGAAGTCGGCGAGTGTGCCGTTCTCACGGTAGTAAGCACCGGCGGCTTCGACGTCGATGCCGGATTCGTCGTAGATGCCACCGGCTTTTTCCGAGATACCGATGATGGTAGCGCCGCGGGAATCGAGCAGGCGCGCGGTGTGGTAGCCGACATTGCCGAACCCCTGCACGGCGACCTTCACGTCGGCGAAGCCCTTGTTCTGGGTGGCAAGGAATTTTCGGAGGACGTTCATGACGCCGCGCCCCGTGGCTTCTTCGCGACCGACGGACCCGCCCAGCGTGACGGGTTTACCGGTAACGACGCCAAGCTCCTGGTGGCCGACCATCATCGAGTAGGTGTCGAGCATCCACGCCATGATCTGCCCATCGGTGCCAAGGTCCGGGGCGGGGATGTCCATGTTAGGACCGATGACGTTGATCACCTCGCTCGTGTAGCGGCGGGTGAGGCGTTCTTTTTCAGCGGACGAGAGCCGCCGCGGATCACACACGATCCCTCCCTTGGCCCCGCCGAAGGGGAGATCGACCAGCGCGTTCTTCCAGGTCTGGAGCATCGCCAGCGCCATGCACTCGTCCTGGTTTACCGACACGTCGAACCGCAGCCCGCCCTTAAAAGGCCCGCGCGCGCCGTTGTGCTGCGCGCGGTAGCCGGTGAAGACCTGGATGGAGCCGTCGTCCATCCGGATGGGGCAGGAGACGGTGAGCACGCGCTTGGGTGTGGCGAGCACCGTCCGCCAGGTGGCGTCCAGCTTCATCGTCTGGAAGACGCGGTCAAAGTACAGGTGGGCGTTTTGCCAGAACTCCGAATGCTTCTCGGTCTTCGGCGTGAGCTTGTCGGTCTGTGTGGCGGTCATACTCATGTTATCGGTAGCAGGGTGAGGCAAGATCAAGAGCGCGGCGGCAAGGAAGCGAGATCACGCAACGTAATTGTTGAACGCAAAGGCTGAGTAGACGCCCCCAATTTTCGCTCAGCAGAGTTTGCGTGCGGTGGGGGGTGTTGGATACCGTCTCGCGGCTTAAGGCACTGAAGGAGCGACGATGGCGGATTATTCAGTAGCGGCTGCGCTGGCGGGCGAGCCGGGCGAGAAGGCGGCGGTCACCATCAAGGGATGGGTGAGGACCCGCCGGGACAGTAAGGGGGGCTTTTCATTTCTCGCGATCAACGATGGATCGTGCTTCGATTCAGTTCAGGTCGTTGCGCCCAATGCGCTGGCGAACTACCAGAGCGACGTGTTGAAGATCACCAGCGGGTGCTCGGTGATCGTGACGGGAAAGCTGGTGAAGTCGCAGGGGAAGGGGCAGGCGTTTGAGATCCAGGCGGATGCGGTGCAGGTCGTGGGGTGGGTGGATGATCCGGATCATTATCCGATCCAGCCCAAGCCGCACACGATGGAATACCTGCGCGAGGTGGCGCACCTGCGCCCGCGGACGAACACGTTTGGGGCCATCACGCGCGTGCGGCATTGCTTGTCAATGGCGATCCACCGGTTCTTCCACGAGAACGGATTTTTCTGGGTGCATACGCCAATCATCACGACGAGCGATGCCGAGGGTGCGGGAGCCATGTTTCGAGTGAGCACGCTCGATTTTGTGAACATGCCGAGGACGCCAGAGGGGAAGATCGACTATGCACAGGATTTTTTCGCGAAAGAAGCTTCGCTGACGGTGTCGGGGCAGCTCAACGTCGAGACGTACTGCATGGCGATGAGCAAGGTGTACACGTTTGGACCGACGTTCCGCGCCGAGTGGTCGTTTACGCCAAGGCACCTGGCAGAATTCTGGATGATTGAGCCTGAGATCGCCTTTGCGGACCTGAATACCGATGCCAACCTTGCGGAACAGTTTTTGAAATACATCTTCCGCGCGCTGCTGAACGAGCGCCCGGACGATATGAGGTTCTTCGCCGAGCGGATTGATAAGGAGTGCATCAACCGCCTGGAGAAGTTCGTCGATTCTAGCTTCGAGCGAATGACCTATACCGATGCAATTGCAGCGCTCGAGAAGAGCGGAAAGAAGTTTGACTTTCCGGTGAAGTGGGGGATGGACATGCAATCCGAGCACGAGCGCTGGCTGACGGAAGAGCATTTGAAGCGGCCGGTGGTGGTGACGGATTATCCAAAGCAGATCAAGGCCTTCTACATGCGCGTGAACGATGACGGGAAAACGGTGGCGGCGATGGATGTGCTGGCGCCGGGCATCGGCGAGATCATCGGCGGTTCCCAGCGCGAAGAGCGCCTCGACATCCTCGATCAGCGCATGGATGAAATGCACCTGAGCAAGGAGAGCTATAACTGGTACCGGGACCTGCGGCGGTACGGGACTGTGCCGCACGCCGGATTTGGGCTGGGGTTTGAACGAACGATCATGTATGCGACGGGGATGCAGAACGTGCGGGATGTGATACCGTTCCCGCGGGTGCCGAAGCATGCCGAATTCTGACGGGTTTTTCATTCGCTCCCGCCCACTGCATGGCGTTGTAAGATCATCACTGCATCGGGCAAAGCGAGCTCAGGAGTAACTGTTTTGACGGGCAAGCCAACTTCATCACCTGCCATCCGTGTCGCTGACCCGGTGGATACGCTGCGCTTTATGTTTGGGGTAGGAATTGAGTGTTCGTGCCCCACGATCGAGGGGGGCGTGCGGGTGGATCAGCTTCGGGATACCGGGCACTACGAGATGTGGAAGCAGGACCTGAAGCTCGTGCGCGAGCTGGGGCTGCGGTATCTGCGCTATGGGCCGCCGATCTACAAGATCTGGCTGGGGCCGGGACAATACAACTGGTCGGAGCTGGATCCGGTGATGGCGGAGATGCGGCGGCTGGGGATCGTGCCAATCATCGATTTGTGCCACTTCGGCCTGCCGGATTGGCTCAGGGATTTTCAGAACCCGGAGTGGCCGGACCGGTTTGGGGATTATGCGCATGCGTTTGCCGAGCGGTATCCGTGGGTGCGGTATTACACGCCGGTGAATGAGATTTATGTGACGGCGCTGTTCAGCGCTGCATTTGGGTGGTGGAACGAACGGCAGATGAGCGATCACGCGTTCGTCACCAACATCAAGCACTGCGTGAAAGCGTCGCTGATCTCGATGAAGGCGATCCTGGACCTTCGGCCGGACGCGATCTTCGTGTTCAGCGAATCGACGGAGTACGTGCACCCGGGGAGCCCGGAGCTGGTGACGCAGGCGCATTTCATGAACGAGCGCCGGTTCCTCTCGCTGGATCTGCTCTTCGGACATGACGTCAGCGCGACGATGTACCGGTACATCCTCGCCAACGGAATGTGCGCCGAAGAGTACATGTGGTTCATGCAGCAGCGGCACTTGCGGACGCACTGCATCATGGGGACGGACTATTACATCACCAACGAGCACGTGCTGAAGCCGGACGGGAAGTCCATCGGGGCGGGGGCTGTGTATGGGTATTACGTGATCACCCGGCAGTAGTACGATCGGTATCGGCTGCCGGTGATGCATACCGAAACCAACCGCACGTCGCAGCTTGCGGTGGAGTGGTTATGGAAGGAATGGATGAACCTCCTTCGGCTGCGCGAGGATGGAGTGCCAATCATTGGGTTCACCTGGTTTGGTCTGGTCGACATGAAGGATTGGGATTCGGCGCTGACAAAGATGCGGGGGAATGTGAACCACGTGGGGCTCTATACACTCGCTCGAAAGCCTCGGAAGGTGGCGCGGGAGTATCGGCGGCTGGTGGAGGAGTATTCGCACTTGCCGATCAGCAGCACGAAGTTTCCGATCCTGACGGCTTAACGTATGGCACTGGCGTTCGTGATTACACTTGAGAAGGAACTGCCCGAGGCGCTGGCGGCGTACGCGAAGGCGAAGGCGGGGAAGGCGCTGGCGCGCGAGGCGGATCGACTGGATACAGCGGCGAGGACCAAACATGTGCCGGCGATTACAGCGATGCTGTCGGAGAGCCAGGCGGCGCTGATCAAGCAGCTGACGGAAGAGGGATTTGATCCGACCAAGATGCGGTTGCCACCTGAGGTTTGGTACACGGCGACGGAGGGGTTGCAGACGGTTCGGGCGCTGGCCGAGCATGTGAGCGCGAACTTGAATAACTTCAAGCAGCCCAATCCGATCCTGCGGGATCTGAAGGCGTCGGAGGCGCTGCTGGTCGCGGCGGAGGGCGCCGGAGTGCGGTTCCACTTCACAAAGGTTGATCTTTAACAGCAACGGCAGAGCTCGTTCTCTTCCGGATTTTCCCGGCTTCTTTGCCCGCTGTCTGCTGAGAGGGGGCTCCTTATACTGCCGCCCATGATTGGAGTAGCTCCATCTGAACGGACGCGCGGTAACTCGTTGGGTGAACGGTCCTTGCAAGAGCGGTTGCCCGAGCAGGGGCGCTCGCGCGTGATCATCGAAAACATATCGCCAAATGTGGACGGCGGGCGCTTCGCGGCCAAACGAACGGTCGGCGAGACCGTACGCGTGGAAGCGGACGTGTTTGTGGACGGACATGATCAGATCAGCGTGGCGCTGAAACATCGCACGCCGGGCATGCCGGAATGGAATGAAGTCGACATGACGCCGCTGGTCAATGACCGGTGGATGGGCGAGTTCGACGTGCATGCGGTGGGGTGGCGCGAGTTCACCGTTTGCGCCTGGGTTGATCGGTTCGCGACTTGGCGCTACGACATGAAAAAGCGCGTGGCGGCTGGGCAGGATGTGTCGGTGGATCTGGTGATCGGATCGCAACTGGTGGATGAAGCGGCGGAGGCGAATGAGGGGGAAGTGGCCAAGACGCTGCGGAATTATGCGAATTTTCTGCGGGGTGAACTGCGCGATGAGGCGGTTGAAGTTGCACTCGGGACTTCGCTGGCCGCTCTGATGCGGCGGCACGCGCCGCGGCAATTTCTGACGGAGTGGCCGACGACGATCGCGATGTGGGTGGATCGGCCCAAGGCGCGGTTCAGCTCGTGGTATGAGCTGTTTCCGCGGTCGGCGTCGCCGGATCGGACTCGGCATGGGACGCTGCGGGATGTGGAGAATCGTTTGCCTCGGATTGCGGAGATGGGATTTGATGTGCTGTATCTGCCGCCGATCCATCCCATCGGCCGGGCGTTTCGGAAGGGGCGGAACAATTCGCCGGTGGCGGAGGAGGGGGATGTCGGCAGCCCGTGGGCAATCGGGGGTCCGGAAGGGGGGCATGATGCGATTCATCCGGAGCTGGGCACATTTGAAGATTTTGAGCGCCTGGTGCGGGCGGCACATGAGCAGGGGATTGAGATCGCCATGGACATGGCGTTTCAGTGCTCGCCGGACCATCCTTATGTGAAGCAGCATCCGGATTGGTTTCGGCATCGCCCAGACGGGACGATCCAGTACGCGGAGAATCCACCCAAAAAATATCAGGACATCTATCCTTTCGACTTTGAGTGCCAGAACTGGGAAGCGCTTTGGAACGAGCTGCTGCGCGTGGTGCTGTTCTGGGCGGACAAGGGAGTAAAGATCTTCCGCGTGGACAACCCGCACACGAAGCCCTTCCCGTTCTGGGAATGGCTGATCGCGGAGGTGAAGAAGCGGGATCCGAATGTGCTGTTCCTGGCAGAGGCCTTCACGCGCCCCAAGGTGATGTATCGGCTGGCGAAGCTGGGCTTCACGCAGTCGTACACCTACTTCGCATGGCGCAATGAGCCCTGGGGCATTCGGCAGTATTTCACCGAGCTGACAACAGAGCCGGTGGTGGATTTCTTCCGGCCGAATGCTTGGCCGAATACGCCGGACATTTTGAACGAGTATCTGCAAACCGATTCGCGGGCGGCGTATGTGATTCGCGCGGTTCTTGCCTCGACGCTGTGCGCGAACTACGGAATTTACGGTCCCGCCTTCGAGCTCATGGAGGGGCGGCCGGTGAAGCGTGGCAGCGAGGAATACCTGGACAGTGAAAAATATCAGCTCCGACAGTGGGACCTGGACAGCCCGCAGTCCTTGGCGGAACTGTTGGGGCGGCTGAATCGAATTCGCAAGGAAAATCCGGCCCTTCAGCACGATCGGGGTCTGGTGTTTCATCCCACCGACAACCCGACCGTGGTCTGCTACAGCAAGACGCTGGGGAACAATACGATTTTGGTTGCGGTGAATACGGACCCCTATCACACGCAGTGGGCGAATCTGGATCTGAACCTTGCAGCGCTGAATGTTCCGGCGGATCAGCAGTTCCAAGTACACGACTTGCTCACCGATCTTCGGTACCGGTGGCAGGGGAACCGAGCCGTGGTGGGATTGGATCCCGGCTCGCTGCCCGTGCACGTGTTTGCGGTGCGGCGGTATTCGCGCACCGAAGCGGATTTTGAGTACTTCATTTAACAGGAGCGACTGCGTTGATCAGTGTCGTCTCGAATCCAAGACTGGCCGGCGCATCGATGGCGAATTCGCCCACGATGCCCATTGATCCGCTGTGGTATCAGAACGCTGTCATCTACCAGATGCACGTGCGGTCGTTCAGCGACAGCAACGGCGACGGCATCGGGGATTTCACAGGCGCGATTTCGAAACTCGATTACCTGGAAGAGCTGGGTGTGACGGCGATCTGGATTCTGCCGTTCTACCCGTCGCCGCTGAAGGACGACGGGTATGACATCGCCGACTACACCAGCGTGAATCCTTCGTATGGCACGATCGATGATGTGCGGCGATTTATCGCTGAGGCGCATCGCCGGCAGATGCGGGTAATCACGGAATTGGTGATCAACCACACATCCGATCAGCACGCGTGGTTTCAGCGGGCGCGGCGTGCGCCTAAGGGCTCGCCGGAGCGCGACTTCTACGTGTGGAGCGACACGAGCGAGAAGTACAGCGGCGTGCGGATCATCTTCAAGGACTTTGAGCCCAGCAACTGGACGTTCGATCATGTGGCGGGGCAGTACTACTGGCACCGCTTCTTCAATCATCAGCCGGATCTGAACTTTGATAATCCGGCGGTGCACGATGCGGTGCTTCAAGTATGCGACTTCTGGATGAGCGCCGGCGTGGATGGCGTGCGGCTGGATGCGGTGCCTTACTTGTACGAGCGCGAGGGGACGAGCTGCGAGAATCTTCCGGAGACGCATGATTTTCTGAAGAAGCTGCGGCGGCACGTGGATGAGAAGTGGCCGGGGCGGATGCTGCTGGCCGAGGCGAACCAGTGGCCGGAGGATGCCATTGCATACTTTGGCGACGGCGACGAATGCCACATGAACTTCCACTTCCCGTTGATGCCGCGGCTGTTCATGTCGCTGCGGATGGAGGACCGGTATCCGATCATCGACATCCTCGAGCAGACACCGCCGCTGCCGAAGAACGCGCAGTGGGCCATGTTCTTGCGGAACCATGACGAGCTGACGCTGGAGATGGTGACAGACGAAGAGCGCGACTACATGTGGCGCGTGTACGCCTCCGATCCCGCGGCGCGGATCAACATGGGGATCCGGCGCCGGCTGGCGCCGCTGCTGAACAACAGCCGGCGGAAGATCGAGCTGATGAACGCGCTGCTCTTCTCCATGCCGGGGACGCCGGTGCTGTACTACGGCGACGAGATCGGGATGGGGGACAACATCTTCCTCGGTGATCGCAATGGGGTCCGTACGCCCATGCAGTGGAGCGCGGATCGAAACGCCGGGTTCAGTCGCGCCAATCCGCAGCGGTTGTTTCTGCCAGTGATTATCGACCCGGAATATCACTACGAGACGATCAACGTTGAGGCGCAGCTGACGAATCCGTCATCGCTGCTCTGGTGGACGCGTAGGCTGATCGCCCTGCGGAAGCATCACCTGGTCTTTGGGCGGGGCGACATCCAGTTTTTAACGCCAAACAACCCAAAGGTACTGGCATTTCTACGGCGATACGAGAATGAGCATGTACTGGTGGTGGCAAACCTTTCGCGTTTTTCCCAGCCGCTGGAACTGGAGATGAAGGATTACGCGGGTTACACGCCGGTCGAGATGTTCGGCAACGTGCGCTTCCCGGCGGTGAAGGAGGACGGCTGCTACACGCTTTCGCTTTCGCCGCATGGTTTTTACTGGTTCCTGATGGAGCCGGCGGCTACGGCGGCGACGGATGGGGCAGCGGTGCCGGAGATTTCGTTGCGGTCGTCGGGCGCGTCCATCTTTGAAGATGCGGACTTTGACCGTTTGCTGGCGCAGCGCTTGCCGCGGTTGCTTCCGACGCGGCGGTGGTTTACCTCCAAGGCGCGGACGGTGCGGAATGTTCGCGTGGTGGATCGGTTGATGCTGGACGAGCCTTCAGCGGGCACGCCGTCGGGGCTTTTCCTGATCGAGGTGGAGCTGACGGATGGAGAGCCGGAGGTGTATGCGCTGCCGCTGGTGGCGAAAGAAGTGGAAGGGGAGCGCGGCGCGGCGGCGGATGCTTCCGTGCTGCTTTACGCGACAGATGGAGGGAGTCGGCGGTGGATAATCAAGGACGCGATGGCGGATGCCGACTTCGCACGTTCTCTGCTGCGGGCGGCGATGGATCAGCGGGAGGTTGAGGGGGAGCGATTGAAGATCAGCGGCCGCCGGATTAAGACCGACGCGGTTGATGTTGATGCGCTGGCGGTGAAAATTCCAGAGCGCGAACAGAGCAACAGCAACGTCGTCTTCGGCGATCAGCTCATCTTCAAGCTGTACCGGCGGGTGGATGAGGGATCAAATCCGGAGCTGGAGCTTGGGGAGCACCTGACGTCTAACGCCGGCTTCACACACACGGCGCCGATTGCGGCGGCAATTGAGCTGACGGGGCTTGGGCCTCGGCGCACGCTGGGCGTGGTGCTGACGTTCGTGCCAAACGAGGGTGATGCGTGGGGTACATTTTTAGATTATGCGCAGCGGTATTTTGAAGGGCTGGATGCGCTCACCCCGGAGCAGGCAGCCGAGCTTTGCTTGCCAGGTGATGCGGGATGTTCAAGCCTGGAGGAGGGGCCGCCGCCGGATATTGCTTCGTTGATCGCCGAGCCGCTGGAGCTGGCGCGACTGCTGGGCCGTCGCACGGCGGAGATGCACGCGGCGCTGGCGGATGATCAGGGAAATCCGGCGTTTGCGCCAGAACCGTATGGTCCGACGTATCAGCGGTCGTTGTTTCAGTCGATGCGCAACACGACACGCGCGGCCATGCAGGTGTTGTCGCGGCGGGCTGCATCGTTGCAAGGCGAGGCGCAGCAGTTGGGCCAGTCCGTGCTCAACAGTGAAAGCAAGATCCTCTCGTTCTTCCGTGAACTCACGGGTAGACCCATTCGTGCGATGCGAACGCGAACGCATGGCGATTACCACCTGGGCCAAGTGCTGTGGACGGGGAAGGATTTCATCATCATCGATTTTGAAGGCGAGCCGTTGCGGTCTGTCGGCGAGCGAAGGCTGAAGCGCTCGCCGCTGCGGGATGTGGCCGGGATGATTCGCAGTTTCGACTACGCGGCCTGGACGGCGCTGCGAAACCACTGGGAATTGCTGCCTCCGGATGGAGCGGCGACGGTGCGAGATCGGGAGCTTCGCGGGGCGCGCATCTGGGGCGCGTGGCTTGGACGGGAATACGTCCGCGCGTATACGGTGCGGCTGCGCGAGCTTCGGGGCGATCTGATTCCAGCCAAGCTTGAGGATGCGGAGCTGGTGCTGCGATCGTGGGTGCTGGAGAAGGCGTTGTATGAGATCACCTACGAATTGAATTCGCGCCCGGACTGGGTGGATATTCCGCTGCGTGCGGTGATGACGATCGTGGATCTGCCGCAGCAGGCGACGGCGGTATCGGGCGCGGTGGCGTCGACCACGGAAACCAAGCCAAATCTTGAAGACGTTCATGGACGTCAGGAGCGGGGCCAATGAGCCGGACGATCAACGAACCTGTGCAGCAACAGGCGGGCCGCGGGCGCGGCGGCGTCAGCTCGGTGCTGGGCGATCACGATTTGTATCTGTTCAACGAAGGCACGCACAGCCGGCTGTACGAGAAGCTGGGCGCACACATCCTTCCCGGCGGGGAAGTATCGTTCGCAGTCTGGGCGCCTAATGCGCAGTACGTGTCGGTCATCGGCGACTTCAACGGCTGGGACAAGGGCCGCCATCCCATGCGCGCCCGCGGATCGTCCGGTATTTGGGAATTGATCATCCCTGAGGCGCATGAGGGGTCTCACTACAAGTTCCACATCGGGTCCAAGTTCAAAGGGTATCAAGTAGACAAGATCGATCCCTTCGGCTTCATGCACGGCAAGCCTCCGCTGAAGGAATCAATCGTCCGCCAGCTCGATTACACGTGGAGTGACGATGACTGGATGAAGCAGCGCCCGCAGCGGCAGAAGCTGGACAGGCCGATCAGCATCTACGAGATGCACATGGGCTCGTGGATGCGCGTGCCTGAGGATGGCGACCGCTGGCTCAGCTATAGGGAGCTGGCGCCGCGGCTGGCGGATTACCTGACCGATCGCGCCTTCACGCACGTTGAGTTTCTGCCCGTGATGGAGCATCCGTTTTATGGGTCATGGGGTTACCAGACGACGGGGTACTTCGCGCCGAGCAGCCGGTTCGGTGCGCCGCAAGATCTGATGTATCTGATCGATTTCCTGCATCAGCGCGGGATCGGCGTCATTCTGGACTGGGTGCCTTCGCACTTCCCCACCGACGAACACGGGCTGGCTTATTTCGATGGAACACATCTTTTTGAGCATGAGGATCAGCGCAAGGGCTTTCACCCCGATTGGAAGAGCGCGATCTTCAATTACGGCCGGCATGAGGTGAAATCTTTTTTGCTCTCCAACGCCTGCTTCTGGCTCGATAAGTATCACGCGGACGGGCTTCGCGTGGATGCAGTGGCCTCGATGCTGTACCTGGATTACGGCCGAAAGCACGGGGAGTGGATTCCCAACGAATTCGGCGGGCGCGAGAACATCGAAGCGATCGACCTGCTGCGGCAGATCAATCGCGAGGTGTACGGGCAGTTCCCCGGTGTGCAGACAATCGCGGAAGAGTCGACGAGCTGGCCGATGGTCTCGCGGCCCGCGCACATTGGCGGCCTGGGCTTCGGCTACAAGTGGGACATGGGGTGGATGAACGACACGCTGAAGTACTTCAAGGACGACCCGGTCTACCGGAAGTATCACCACACAAACCTGACGTTCCGCGGCATGTACCAGTACACGGAGAACTTCGTGCTGCCGCTGTCGCATGATGAGGTGGTGCATCTGAAGGGATCGCTGCTGAGTCGCATGCCCGGGGATGTGTGGCAGCAGTTTGCCAACCTGCGGCTCCTGCTGGTGAACCAGTGGACGCAGCCGGGGAAGAAGCTGTTGTTTATGGGCGGCGAGTTCGGGCAGTGGGGCGAGTGGAATCATGATACGAGCCTGGATTGGCATCTTTTGGATTGGGATTCGCATCGAGGCGTGCAGAAGATGGTGGACGATCTGAACCGGCTGTATCGCGATGAGCCGGCGATGCACGAAGGGGACTGCGAGCCGTTCGGCTTCGAGTGGCTGGATGCAAACAACAGCGATCAAAGCGTGACAACGTATCTGCGGAAAGGGCGGGATCCGAAGAGCGTTGTGCTGGTGGCCATGAACTACACGCCGGTGCCTCGGCACAATTACCGGATTGGCGTGCCGGTAGGGGGGACGTGGCGCGAAGTGTTCAACAGCGACGCGAAGACTTACTGGGGCAGCGGCCAGGGGAATCTTGGCGCAATTGATGCTTCGCCGCTGCCGCATTATCAGTGGCCACGGTCGTTGACGCTGACGCTGCCGCCGCTGGGGGCGGTGATCTTGAAGCCGGATGGACAGCGGGAAGATTGAGCGGTTACCGACGGAAGCACGTGCCACCCGCACCCCCGCCCTCTCCCGCGTATGGATAAGTGAAGCGGGACGAGTACCGGGCAAACGTGGTTAGGCGCCGTCACATTGCGGTGAAGTTGCCGAAGGTGGATTGCGCTTCGGCCTTGGTGGGTTCGGCGCCGATGGTGTGGAGGACCAGGCCGTTCATCATGCCGGGCGTTCCCAAGGCTGAGCCGGTGACGATGACGATTCGGTTGCCGCTCTTGGCCAGGCCCTTTTCGCGAACCAGGGCATCGACTTCCTTGATCATGGCGTCGATGGTCTCCGGTGGGGCGGCTTCGAACGGGATCACGCCGTAATGCAGCGCCATGCGACGCAGGGCGCGGTGGTCGGTGGAGAGCGCGATGATGGGGACAGGGAAGCGGTTCTTGGAAAAGATCCGCGCGGGGCCGCCGGTCTGTGACCACAGGACTACCAGTTTCAGCTTAAGGTCCTCGACCATTTGCTTGACGCCGCGCGCCACGGCGTTGGAGAGGAGCATCGTCTGGAGCTTCAGCGGGGATGTCTGGTGGGTGCGCGTGTCGAGGTAGTTCTCGGTGATGTCGGCGATATGGCTCATTGTGAGCACCGCGCCGACGGGGAACTTTCCGACAGAGGTTTCGCCCGAGAGCATGATGGCGTCGGTGCCGTCGAAGATCGCGTTGGCAACATCAGAAACTTCGGCGCGCGTGGGCGTCGGCTGCTCGATCATGCTCTGGAGCATCTGCGTCGCAACGATGACCGGCTTGGCCGCCGACTGGCACCGGCAGACAAGATCTTTCTGGATGAGCGGCACCTGCGCCACGTCCATTTCCACGCCAAGATCACCGCGCGCCACCATCAATCCATCGGCGGCGGCGATGATGTTGTCGATGTCGGCGAGGGCTTCGGATTTCTCGATCTTGGCGATGATGTTGATGTCGCTGTTCTGGTTCTTGAGGTACTGGCGAAGCAGTTCGATGTCGGCGGCGCTGCGGACGAAGGAGAGGGCGAGATAATCCAGGTTGTGCTCGACGGCCCACCCGGCGCACTGCCAGTCGCGATCGGTGATGGATGGCACGTTCACGCGCGTGTTCGGCAGATTGATACCCTTGGCGCTTTTCAGCACGCCGCCGACGTGGCAGGTGCAGTGGATCTCGTCGCGAGTCTTATCGACGCAGAGAAAACGCAGCAGGCCGTCTTCGATGTAAACGCGATCGCCGGGGTTGATGTCTTCCACAAGCGTGGGGACGGTGGTGCTGACACGGAGATCTTTGCCAACGATCGGCGTGCGCTGGATCGTGAGCGTGTCGCCGGGGTGGATCGGCATCCCACCAGCGCCGTCGACATCGGTGATTGGGCCGAGGCGGATTTTTGGACCGCCGAGGTCGCCGAGAACCGCGATAGGCCGGTCGAATCGGGCAGCGGCCTCGTGAATATTGCGCAGCGACAGCAGGTGCTGATCCAGCGTGCCGTGGGAAAAATTCAGCCGGCAAACGTCCGCGCCCGCTTCGAACAGACGGTAGAGGGTCTCGGCGTCGCCACAGGCGGGGCCCATGGTGGCAAGTATTTTTGTGCGGATAAGAAAGCTGTTCACGCGGGTAGAGTAGCGAACGGCCGGCGCTGTGGGAATTGCGTGAAGCGGAACTTGCGATAAGATACTTCGTCTCGCCACATGGATGTGGCGTTGGGCGCCAGGGCGCTGAAGTTGCCGTGAAGGGAGTCGCGATGCATCCCGCCGATCTCGGACAAGATCCTCTCCAGTCCGCCGACGTCTCTCCCATCAGCAATGATGAGCTTCTCTCGCAGCTCGCAGGCAAGGAGATTGAGCGCTTGCTCGCCGAAGTGGATGATCAGCTCGACGAGGCGCTAGGGATTATTCGCGAGCAAACACCTGCGCCGGCATTGGCGCTGCGCAAATATCCGGAGCCGCAGCACGTCTCGGAGCAGGAGGCGGGGCTGGCGGAAGTGCTGGAAAACATCCATACACATGCGCCTCAGGATCTCGGGGAGGAGCACGAAATTGAGCCGCTGGAGCGGGATGAAATCCAGATGCTCGGCACGCCGGTCGAACTTTTCGAGCGCGTAACGGGCGTTGAGGCGCGGCCGGCGCAGCGCGTTGATCTATTCCCTGAGGATCACGAGCCGACGCCGGTGGTTCTCAAGCCGCTGGAGTGGGTGAATGCGCCATTTGAGGGAATCTCGCATTCGGCGCTGGGGGCGATTGGGAAGGTTGCCATTGTCTCCTTCGTCAGCGCTGTTGCCTCGCTGGTTTACGTGATTATCGCGATCCGCTGATCTAGGCACGGATTCCGGGACGTCGCTTCACGGTTTAGCGGCCCCGCGTGGACCACGCTACCGCGAGCGCACGTTCACCTCGACCTGCTCAACAAGTCTCAACTACGTTTCACCTGCGTCGCCGGCGGGTCCTGGATCATGTGGATGGGTGGAATACCGACGATGTCGAAGGTGGCGCTGGCGATTCCGATGCCTGCTTCGTCAAAAGCGCCAAGAATATCCCGGCTCATGGCGTCTTTGATCCCGCGCACGCCGTGATCCCGCGCCACGAAGCGCACGGTTAGTTCAAGCCAATTGTCAGTGATGCGCCAGAAGACGCGCGGCTGAATGTCGGCGCGCCGCATGACGTAGCGGCGCTCCATCTCGTGGATCGCGTCTTCTGACATCTCCGCGATCTTAATCGTGTGTCGCGTCGCCGCGTCCAGCAGGATTTGCTCGGCGCGTGTGCGGTCGTCCTTGTAGCTGATGGGAATACGCATTTCTTCCCAGATGAACGGAAATTCCTTGGTGTAGTTGTAGACCGGCTCGTCGAAGATTTTGTCGTTGGTGATGGTGACGATGCGGCCGGTGTACTGACGCGCCAGGACCCACATTCCCGGATCGGTCTGCCCTTCAACGGCTGGGGGCTGGCCCATTTCCATGATGCGCGTCTGCATGAATCCGAGGTCGATCACGTCGCCGCGCACGCCGCCCATGACGATGCGGTCGCCGACGTTGAAGGTCTTGCCGCGCAGGATCACGAAGTAACCGGCGAAGGCGGTGATGACGCGCTGAAGGGCGAAGGCAATACCCGCCGTCACCAAACCGAGGAATGTGGTGAACCGCGTGGGATCGTTGAACCAGATGGAGATGAGCCCCATCAGCAGGACGAACAGGAGGAGGATGCGGAAACCCTGGCGCGCCCAGAACGAGAGGCGCGAGTCGCGTCCGCCGCCGAGGAGAATCCTTGAGACATGCCGCCAGATCCAACCCGCCAGCACGATGCCGACGATCAGGACCATCGTGAACAGGAGCTTCTTGCCGTTCTGGGGGTTGACGCCGATCAGCTTGACGTCAAAGAGCTCGACCTCCTGGCCGTTGTAGCTGAACATATTGGCGAGAATGGGCAGCAGGCTGAGCATCGATTGCCGCTGCTACATTAGTGGTGTTCAGTGCATTTTGTGGAGAGGAAAATCTGACGCATGTTCATCAGGATCTTTGGCAGGTCGAGCTAACGCTGTACCTCGCCCGCCCACGTCCACTCGGTAACGCTGCTCTGCGGCAGCGGATCAACCCCAAGGCGGCGCAGCATGTTCAGGCACTGGGCGCGGTGGTGCATGCCGTGCGTGGTGACGTGAACAAGAACGGCGCCGCGAGTGATCTGAATCATCTTCCCGCTGCGCAGCTGGCGGCTGACGATCTGTTCCAGTGGGCGGCGGTGGGCTTCGGTTAAAAGCTCCCGCTGCGTCTCATCAAGCAGCATACGCAACTGCTCGGGTGAGCGGTGCTGACCATCGTCTTCGAGTCGCGGACGAAGCTCTACTTCGGCAAGCGTCTCGGTCCAGGAGCGCATCGCGCCAATGATGTGTGTGAGCGTGTCGTGCAACGATCCGGGGCCGATGTCGAAGCGCTGGTGAAACTGATCCGGTGAAAGACCACGAGAAACGCCCAGGAGCTGCGACGTGGCCCAGCAGTCATGAGCTAAGAGAATCGTGAGAGGGTCGCTTTGAGGCATGGCAGACATACTAATCGCCTCGACGAAACTCTTTAAGTTTCGGGGGAGTCCTCTTCCAGCGACTCTTTTTCAATGGGCTCAATGCGCCACACGCCATATGGGTTGTGGAACGGCGAACTGGCTGGCACGCGCGTGCAAGGCTGATGATGCACTTCAAAGAGCGGGCCGTCCTCATCTCCAAGCGGATCGCCATCGAGGACCGGCGTGTCGCTTTCCAGGGTGTACATGAGCAGGTTGATCAAGATGCGCGAGCTGATCTCGCGATCGGGCGGGAAGGGGAGCTCGGCGTCGCGCAGACCAAAGCAGTGCATCCCATGCGAGAACATCGCTTCCCTGCCGTGGACGACGTTGATGAACGCGAAGAAGAGGACGTCGAGCGACGAGTCCTCACTCATCCGGTTCACTTCGCTGGCCACGTGCGTGACGCCGGAGTTGTCGACCAGGATGCCAAGTCCACCGGCGGCGCAGAGCGCGCACGCCGCATGCAGGATCGCCTTGGCGGCAGCGACCGAACCGCCGGGGCCAATCAGGTGAAACTTCAGGCGATGCTTCCGGATCGCCTCGATTTCTTCTTCGGTGTAACCGCGTCCGCTCATGAACAGTTCCGCCATCCCATCGTCTGGTCCGGAGACGCCCCAATCGAAGGTGTTGCCCGTTCCGATGTGACGAAAGTCGTGCTCCGTCAGCTCGTACCCCGTCTGCTGCTTGAGCAGGGCGGCGATCAATGCTCCCGGCTCGTGCCAGGGCGCGGGGATGCGCAGATCGATTCGCGGCAGTATGTCTTCTTCGTCACGCACCAGTTGCATCGATGACACTATACCACCTGCGCCGGAGGCGGCGTGGCCGGATCACAAAGCGGCAGCGTGCGGAGGTCGCGTGATGACTTGGAACCCGGGGCCCGCGGTTGGAAACTCCTCGGCCAGAACTCCGCTGAGGTCGCGGAAGGTGCGGATCCACCCAAGACGAGGTGTTTTGGGGAAGAGTCCGTTGCCAATCAGGCAGATCAGAAACAGGGACACCCAGACGATCGAGAAAGGCACAGCGAGGTCTTTGAAGCCCACGCAACTGGCGAGGGTCGAGATCAACGCACAACAGCCCATTGTCAGCCACAGTGCGCCGAGCGTTCCAACCTGCGCCTCAATCTGCGGCAAGGTGCAGGGGGCCAACTGAATCAACTCAGGTAAGACGTTCTTGTCGAACTTGCGAAGGTAAGGCTCAAGCGGGCTTGATGGCCGTAGATTAGAGACATCCACGCCGTTGTTCTGAAGGATCTCGCGCACAGCGAGGAAGGCGCCGGCCTTGCGAGATTCTGAGCCGAGGATGGTCACCGGCTCGATGTAGCGCCGGGTCGCGAGGGGCGTGATGAAATCGCAGAGGTCCGACAGCGTTCGCTTCTTAAACGGCTTAAGCACCTTGTCCCATTCCTGACGTGAAAGCTTCAGTGCAAAAGCATTGTTCAGCAGGTGCGGAAACTCGCTGCGATTTTCCAAGCACCTGCGCGCTTCGTGTACGTTTGATTCGAAGCTGAGTGGGTACAAGGCGATGAAAAATGGGTCGATGAGGCGCAGGTGATCGATCAGGATCGCCAGAACATCTTCCCGAGTCACCGGGCGGGTAGGACAGTGATAATTTTCCAGGGCCATCGCAAACTTCGCGAAGGATTACTTGATGAAGCCCTTGGCCTTGAAATGATCGAGCGCCTCCCCGGTGCTCTTGAAGACCTTGGTGGCGGTCTCGGTGATGAACGGGCTTGGAATGCCTTTGCAAGCCCACACCACGTAAACCTCCTTGCCGCCCTCGTAAGCGTGATGCAGCTCGCGCTCGACGCCTGACGACAAACCCGGCTTGCCGTTGGGAAGCTGCGGGACGTAACTGACGATCATGTCCGACTGATCGACCATCTTGAAGTCACGCATGTAGATCTGGCCCATGATGTCGCCGGAGATCTGTTCGACCTCTGAGGTCTTCAAGGTGACCATGCCGTCGGCGGCTTGCACCTCGACGGTTTCCTTGCCCTCGGCGGAGGCTTTTTGGGCGGTGGTGTGGAGGACGAATTCGTCGACGTCGCCGGGATCAAAGGCGACGAAGTGCTCGTTGATGGTGGCGCGGAACTTGTCGATCTCGGCGAGGGTGTCCGGCAGGTCCATTACGTGGCTCATCGGGAACGACGGATACACCTTGCGCTTGTCCGTCTCGAACATGAGGCGCGTGATCGTCTGAGTCGTCATCGTGTGACGCCCGCGCGAGACCATGTAGAAGTGGCCGTAGCCTTTAAGGATGTTGGCCAGCATCTCCGTGGCGAGCAGCTCTTCTTCGCGCCAAACCATGATGTCTTTCAGCGTGTGGTCGATGTCGTGATCGCGCATCAGGCGCTGGTGGACGCTTTCGGCGTTGTCGAGCAGCGTGATGTACAGGTCGGCGTCGAATTCCTTGATCTGGTCGTAATCAAAAGCAGCGAAGAGGCCGTGGCGCCAGCGGAAGGTGGCGTGAGTGTTGATCAGCACGTGCTCGTGTTTTTCGGACTCGCGCAAGATCTCCTTGAAGACGGCGCGGCGGAGAGAGTTCAGTCGCGAAATCGGGATGTTGAGGATGCGCCCCTTGGGAACGTCCGGCGCTTCTTCGTACATCATCTTCCCGACGTGGAAGACGGCGAGGTCCTGGCCTTGTTCACGGGCCTGTCGCTGGACGGCTTCGAGGTAGGGGGTTTTGTCGATGCCGACCTGGCCGGTGACGATTGCGCGCATGCGAGCTCCTGTAGCGAATGTTTCTGAGAGAATTGTAGCGGAAAGGGGGGAAAAGCGGCAAAACGTCTCCGGCCTGGGAAATTGGGCGCGTCCGTGGTCGCACGTGGGGGTCTAACATGACCTGAGGCATCCGCCGCTTGAGGAGCGCCCGGTCCTATGTCGTTACGCATCGAAGATTACGCGCTGATCGGAGACTGCCAGACCGCAGCGCTCGTCGGCACGAATGGCTCGATCGACTGGCTGTGCTTCCCTCGTTTTGATTCCGGCGCGTGCTTCGCGGCTCTGCTGGGGCACAAGGACAACGGCCGTTGGCTGCTCGCGCCGGAGGGAGAAATCCGCAGCGTGCGCCGGCGGTATCGTGGCGATTCGCTGATTCTCGAAACACATTACGAGACAGAAGACGGCGCGGTGACAGTGATCGACTTCATGCCTCCGCGAACGAAGGATCCGGACCTGTGCCGGATCGTGGTGGGAACGCGCGGGATTGTGCGGATGAAGATGGAGCTGACGATCCGCTTCGATTACGGCTGGGTCGTGCCGTGGGTGCGGAAGCTGGAGGCACGCAGAGGCATGCGCGCGACGGCGGGACCGGACACGTTGTACTGTCGCACGCACATCCCGCTGCATGGAAAGAACATGCACACCGTGGCGGAGTTTCAGGTGGCCGAGGGACAGCGAATCCCCTTCAGGCTCACCTGGCATCCGACGCACGAGCCGGAGCCCGTCGAGCGCGATCCGGAAGAGGAGCTGCGCGAGACGGAGACTTGGTGGAAGGATTGGTCATCGCGCTGCACGTATCAAGGCGAGTGGCGGGACGCAGTGCTGCGTTCGCTGATCACGCTCAAGGCGCTGACGTACCAGCCGACGGGCGGGATCGTGGCTGCCGCGACAACGAGCTTGCCGGAGGCGCTGGGTGGCGAGCGAAACTGGGACTACCGCTACTGCTGGCTGCGAGATGCCAGCTTCACGTTATATGCCCTGATGGTCGGTGGATACATGGACGAGGCGCACGCGTGGCGGCAGTGGCTGATCAACGCGGTGGCGGGGACGCCGGGGGAATTGCAAATTATGTATGGCTTGGCGGGGGAGCGGAGGCTGACGGAGTTGGAACTGCCGTGGCTTGCGGGGTACGAGAACTCGGCGCCTGTGCGCATGGGGAATGCGGCATACAAACAGCGGCAACTCGATGTCTATGGCGAGGTGATGGACTCGCTGCACATGGGGCATGGATGGGGGCTTGAGCCGAGCGAGGAGGCTTGGCGGATTCAGCGCACAATCGTGAACTTTCTGGAGGATGAGTGGAAGAAGCCGGACGAAGGGATCTGGGAGGTGCGCGGGCCGAAGCGGCATTTTACGCATTCGAAGGTGATGGCGTGGGTGGCGTTTGATCGGGCGGTGAAGAGTGTGGAGCAATTGGGTGCAAAGGGGGAGGCGGAGAAGTGGCGCCGCGCGCGGCAGGAGATCCACGATCAGGTGATTGCCGAGGGATTCGATCGATCACTGAACTCGTTTACGCAGTTTTACGGCTCAACGGAGCCGGATGCCAGTCTGCTGACCTTGCCGCTGATAGGGTTCATTCCGGCGCAGGATCCTAAGATGGTTGGGACGGTGGATCTGATCCGCAAGCGGCTGCTGCACGATGGGCTGCTGGTGCGGTATGTAAACGATGCGACGCTCGATGGCTTCGCGAGCGGAGAGGGGGCGTTTCTGATCTGCACATTTTGGCTGGCGGATAATCTAATCTTGCAGGGGAAGCGGGAAGAGGGAAAGGCGCTTTTCGAGAGGTTGCTGGCGCTGCGCAATGATGTGGGACTCCTGGCCGAGCAGTATGACCCTCGGCACAAGCGGCTCGTGGGGAACTTTCCGCAGGCGTTTTCGCACGTGGGCTTGATCAACACGGCAAAGAACCTGGAGGCGCGGGGAGGGCCGGCGGAGGAGAGGAGGAAGAGGTGAGAGGTAGAGGGGTCGCCACCCCTGCCCTCTGCCGGCGCACCGGGCGGGCCGAAGATTCACACGCTCACGTTTCGCTTTCGAAGCGGTACCCAATATCCCGAATCGTCTTGATGAACGTCGGCTGACGCGGATCTGGCTCAATTTTGTTACGCAGGGTGTTGATGCAGCGATCCACGCTTCGGCCGGTGACGAAGACATCGTGGCCCCAGACGCGATCAAGAATGTGATCGCGGGTGAGGGCGCGATCGGCGCTTTTGACGAACAGCTCGAGCAGGGCAAATTCCTTGGGCGTGAGCGCGATTTCGTGCCCGTCCTTAAGCAATCGGCGAGAGGAGAGGTTCAGCTCATACGGGCCAAAGAGATGAACCTGTTCCTGCTGCCGGCGCGTCCGGCGGAGCAGCGCGTTCACCCGCGCCAGGAGCTGGCGGATGCTGAACGGCTTGGTCACATAATCGTCGGCGCCCAGGTTCAGCCCCAGGATCACATCCGGCTCCTGCGATTTCGCGGTCAGCATGATGATCGGCGCCGCAATGTGCTCGGCGCGAAGCAGCCGGCAGATCTCATAGCCGTTCACGCGCGGGAGCATGATGTCGAGGACGATGAGGTCGGGTTTGCCGTGGCGCGCCTTGCACAGGCCCTCTTCTCCGTCGGATGCGGTGGAGATGTGGAAGCCTTCGTAGGTGAAGTTGTCCGACAGGCCGCGGAGCAGCGCCGGGTCGTCTTCGATGATGAGAATATGTTCACCGGGCATGAGCGAGCGCGCGTTGCTGTGTGGACGATGAAGATATTACGGCGGGCAGGCGCACCGTAAAGGTGCTTCCCGAGCCGGGCGTGCTGCTCACGTGGATGTCCCCGCCGTGGGCTTTGAGAATGAATCGCACGATGCTCAACCCCAGACCGCAGCCGCCGCTCTTTCGCGAGAGATTCTGGTCGACCTGGTAGAACCGGTCGAAGATGCGATCGAGCGATCGGCGCGGGATGCCGATGCCGTTGTCGGTCACTTCCACGTAAACATGCGCGTTATTGTTATAGGCGCGAAGACGCACCCGCTTCACGGGCTCCGTGTATTTGTGCGCGTTTTCCAGAAGGTTCAGCAGCATCGTCAGCAGCGCGTCGCGATCTCCGCGGATTGGCGGCAGTGTCGCCGGCACCTCGATCTCAAGCTTTTGATCGGGCGGTTCAAATCGCTCGCGTATCGTTTCGTATGCCCCGAGGATCACTTCGCGCGGATCGATGGGAGACATTTCAAACGCACGCCTGTCACGCTCCATGCGCGAGAACGTGAGGAAGTTGTCGATCAAGCGCGACAGCCGATGGTTCTCGCCCGCGATGAGCCAGAGGTATTGGCTCGTCTGCACCGGGGATGTTGCGCGGCCTTCGATCAGCGTGTCGAGCAGCACCCGCATCGAAGCGAGCGGCGTCTTGAGCTCGTGACTCACCGTGGCAATCAGATCATTCTTCAGATGCGCAAGACGAACCTGCGCCGCCACGTATCGCCCCGCGAGCAGTGTCGCGACCGCGATCAGAAACAGAACCGCCACCGCCGTCCAGAGATAGAGCGACGCCTGGCGAGTCGAATCGACCGGAGCGATGGGATCAATGGGATATAGCGCCAGACGAAAATCCGGCAAGAGTGATCCCATGGGAAGCGCCGCGAGAGGCTCCGCCGCGGGTTGCACCTGCGGTTCGAGCCGGACGCGGGTGCCCGCGGGTGGCGTCAGATCTGCCAATTCCGGGAGCTTCGTCACGGTCGCGTCTCGATACAGCGCGGTAATCCTCCCGCCGCTGGGAGAGAGCGCCCAGATATCGCGCCCCACGCGATACAGTTGATCGTGCTTCTCTTCAGGCGGCGGTAACAGCTCCAGATACGCTGCTGCGAGCTCTTCACCCGTGCGCAGTGGCGACGTGGATTGCGTGATGCGATCCAGCTCGGTCAGAAGCATCAACCGCTGTGACGACGGCATCGCCGGTCCTGAATAATCCCCCACCCGAGGCGACAATTCCGCCACAACCGCTGCGTCACCTGGCGCCAGAGACAGCGCATACAGCAGAGCGTTCGGGACAATCAGGCGCCCTGATCCATTCCGCGCCGCCATGAACTGCGGCTGCGTGAGCTGCTCTTTCAGAATCTTCAGCGCCCCCGCCACGTCTTTCTTCGCGACCCGCTGCCGGGCCTCGGCAAGCAGAGCCTGGGCGCGCACGTCGATATCGCTGAGTGCCGCGAGCGCCCCCACATCCCGGGTTGGATAAACAACCTCGCCCGTCTCGCTCCGAAGAATTGCCGCTTCCGCGTCCCCCGCTTCGATGACTCTTCTGAAACCCTGCCGCGGCGGGAGCTTTTCAGCATCCAGAAGATCCTGTCGCGTCTTGGCCCATTGCTTGTCAATACCATCCCGCACCACCATGAGATGCTGGCGATACAGCTCGCTCAGTCGCTGGCGCATCGCGAGCTGTTCGTTCTGCATCGCGGCGTGCATGAACCACAGCACGCACAGCGAGGGGATCAGTGCCGCCGCCGCCAGGACCAACAGCACCGGCCACACCGATGAAGTGTGGCCGGTGACCCGGGTTGTTGTCCGCCGAAGCAACATGGTGCTCGCTCTACTGCCTGGTTGGCGTTGACGATGTCGCTGCCGTTGCGGGTGATCCGCTGGCAGCGTTGATCTCCTTCGCATCTGCCAGCAGATCTTCTGGAATCTCCGTCGGCTTCCCATCCGCCGACGCGGTTGCAAACAGGATCACGTAGCGCTTCGCCGGCGCGTTGGCCGGGTTCTGGAAGTTCAAGTTGCTCGGGCTGTTGATGCCAATCCAGTACACCTTGCCCGGCTGAAGCTCAACCGGCAATCTGCACGTCGTGCGGCCGGTATCGTAGCTGGGCTTTCCCGTCAGCTTCGGGAACGTCTCACCGCCGCCGCACCACGACCAGCTGCCATTCATCATCTGCTGATCAAACGTCACGGTCACTTGCTTGAGCTTCGGCGACACGGTCGTCGCCAGCGCGACCGGATTCGTCTTCAGCACGATCGGCTCGCCCTTGTCGACGGATTCGTTGATGGCCTTCGCCTGCTGCTTCATGTCATCGGGGATCTTCGTCGGCTTGCCGTCCGCGGACTTCGTGGCGAAGCAGATCGCGTAGCGCTGCGCGGGCTTGCCATCGCCCCCCTTAAAGTTCTTGAAGCTTGGGCTGTTGACGCCGATCCAGTACACCTTCCCCGGCTCCAGCTTCACGGGCATCGTGCAGGTCGTCAGCGTTTCGTCATAGCTGATCTTCCCCGCGCTTTGCGGGAACGTTTCGCCGCCGCCCGTCCACGACCACGAGTTGTTGCGCATCTTGCGGTCGAACGTCACCGTGATCTTGTCCAGCGACGGATCCACGTTCTCCGCCAGCGCCTCGGGTGAGGTCTTCTTGATCATCGGCCCCAGGTCCGAAACGTCGCCCACCTGGCCCCGGAGCGTCACGATCTTCTGCCGTGCGTCGGCAACCACGTCAGTCTGGTCCGCGTAGTCCTTGACCAGTTCCTTGAACGCCGCCAGCGCCTGCTTCGGGTCCTTCTTCTTAAGATACGCTTGTCCCAGCCTGTACTGCGCCTGGGCCGCGTACTTCCGGTTCTGCGCATTCTGCTTGACGATCTCGCGATACATCTTGATCGCCCCGTCGACATCGCCGGCAGTTTCCTCTGTGTAGATCGCTTTCTCGAGCAGCACGGCAACCGGCTGAGTTGCCGGAGCGTCCGCCGCCCGCGCACCTGCAACAAACTTGAACAGCACAAGCAGCAGCAGGAATGATAGGAAAAGGTGTAACACGCGCATAAAGGCCTCCTGTCCACGAGCGCCGCGGCCTAGTGAGCATCACAAACCGCCGCCAGCGACAAATGACATGATGCCGGGCTCATGTTACCGGCATGTCACCGCGCGTTCTGAAATGAAATACTTTCTGGGGAGACGGAAGGCAGAGGCAAGAGGCCAGCTGCGGGCGGGGGGGAAGGAGAAAAAGCACGAGCCAAGGCAGGAGCAGTATCCGAAGCGGCCCGCACCGCCGCCCTCGTACTCCATGACACGAACGTGCGGGTCGTATCACGGTGGCCGCGACGCGGGTCCGTGCCACCGTCAAGCGTGGTTAGGCATTGTCGTCCTCGGCCGTCATTGCGGCGTCTCACGAGGCCCGTTGGCTTGCGCCTCCGCCTCCAGCCGCCGTCGCTCTGGCTCGGGAAGAGCGTTAAAGAACGTCCACCAGTTGCCTGACCGACCAGAGGACTGATCCCGCGTCTCGCGCAGATGTCGGACCAAGTCCTCGTCCGAAAAGACCACCTTGGTTGTCGGCTTCCATCCGCCCAACTCATCGTCGCTCATGCTCGCTCCTGATTGACCTGCATATCAAGGCCGCCGCAGCCGCACCATGAGATGCTGGGAGGATCCCAAGGATCTGTGTCCAATGCGTCCCCATCTCGGCTCCGAGTACCGATGAGAACGCATGTCCAGGCTGGCGCTCGCACGTGTCGAGAGACAGCCTAACCGCATCGGGTCGCGCGGGCGATGCGTGCAGGCGTTTAGCGCCCGAACCGTGATCCCGCGCCCGCTCCGGCGCCGCCCCCACCCGCGCCCCCCGCGCCCGCAACATCGCCGATCTTGCTTAACACGGTTTGGTTCACCTTGCGCAGCAGGTCCATGAACTCGACCTGGGCCATGTTCAAGGCTTTGACCTTGATGTTGCTGACGATGCGGCTTTGCAGGTTTTCCAGCTGCGTGCGCTGCGCGTCGGTCACCGGCATCCCCTGCGATTCCTGGCGGGCCAGGGTCTCCAGCGTGCGCTCAAAATCTGTCATCGCCCGCCCCGCATCGGGGTCTTCGGTGACGGCTTTCTGAGCCTTCTTGTAGTTCTCGACGGCGGGGTGCTGGGCGACTAAGTCGGCGAGTTTGCCGGCTTCGTCCAGGATCTGCTGCGTGTCGATGGGCATCTTTTTCTTCCTTTGCGGCTAGTATAGGGAAACGTTCGCGAAAAGCCGAACGGGCAAAGGATGCACCCAGTCGACCGCTATCACCGTCAGACGCTTTTGCCGCAGCTCGGCCGCGCCGGACAGGCGAAGCTGCGCGCGGCGCGGGTGCTGCTGATCGGGTGCGGGGCGCTGGGGACCGTCATCGCGGAGCAGCTGGTGCGTGCGGGCGTGGGATTCATCCGAATTTGCGACCGGGACCTCGTCGAGCTGACGAACCTTCAGCGGCAGGTTTTGTTCGACGAGAGCGATGCGCACAACGGGGTGCCCAAGGCGGTGGCGGCGAAGCGAAGGTTGCTGGCCATCAACAGCTCGGTGGAGGTGGATGCACGGGTGGTCGATGTGCATTCGGGGAATGTGGAGGCGCTGGCGGGATGCGAGCCTTCCGCCCGCGCCGCGGGTGCGGTGGTTGGTGATCTGGGAAGCGCCCTCACCCTGCCCTCTCCCGAAGTACCGGTAGAGGGAAAAAAGGGGAGAGGCGAGCGTGACTCGCTCGTCGATCTGATCCTGGACGGAACTGACAATATCGAAACACGGTACCTCCTGAACGATCTGGCGGTGAAGCGGGGCATCGCGTGGGTGTACGGCGCGTGCGTCGGGACGGAGGGGAGGGTGATGGCAGTCGTGCCGGGCAAGGGAGCCTGCTTGCGATGTCTGTTCGAGGAGCCGGCGGGTGCGGGGGAATTGGCGACCTGCGATACGGCGGGTGTGCTGGCGCCGGCGGCGAGTGTGGTGGCGTCGCTTCAGGTGACGATGGCGCTGAAGATGCTGCTGGGTGAAAGCGTCCAGGAGGTGGGGAAGCTGGTGACGGTGGATTTGTGGAACATGCGCTTCAAGACAATGTCGGCCGTCGAGGCGCGGCGGGAGGATTGTCCGTGTTGTGGCCGGCGCGCGTTCCCATTTCTGGACCGGCGTGATCAGCAGGGGGCGGTGGCGCTGTGCGGGCGCGGCGCGGTGCAGGTGCGGCCGGCGAAGCCTGGCGCCGTCGATCTCGCGAAACTGGCGGAGAGATGGGACCTCGTGGGGGAGACGGTTCAGACCGACTATTATCTGAAGCTTCGCCTTCGGGAAGGGCAAGAACTGACCCTGTTTCCCGATGGCCGGGCGCTGGTGGCTGGAACGAGCGATCTGGCCCTGGCGCGATCGCTTTACGCTCGTTTCATCGGAAGCTGAGCCGATCGATCCTCCCCGCTTTGCTGCCGGCCGGATTTACCCCTAGGATGAGTCGACATCGTGAAAGTCATTACACGTGAAGAAAGTTCTGTTGCGGGGAGCCCGGGAGCCGCGGGAGGCGCAGGACGGTCGGTGCTCGATTTGATTGGGAACACGCCGCTGCTGGAGTTTAAGCGCATCGCAGAGGCGGTTGCGCCGGTGAAGGTTTACGCCAAGGCCGAGTGGTACAACCCGGGCGGGAGCGTGAAGGATCGGGCGGCGCTTTACATGATCCGCGACGGGGAGCGGCGGGGGCTGCTGACGAAGGAGAAGACGATCATCGACGCGACCAGCGGGAACACCGGCATCGCCTACGCCATGATTGCGGCGGAGCGGGGGTACAAGCTGAAGGTGGCGCTGCCTTCCAATGCCAGCAGCGAGCGAAAGCAGAGCTTGCTCGCCTACGGGGCGGAGCTGATTCTGACCGATCCAACGGAAAGCACGGACGGCGCGCAGCGCCACGTGCGCAAGCTGGTCGATGCGGAGCCCGAGAAATACTTCTATCCGGATCAGTACAACAACGACTCCAACTGGACCGCGCACTACGAGACGACCGCGCCGGAAATCTGGCGGCAGACGGGCGAGCAGGTGACGCATTTTGTCTCCGGCCTGGGGACCAGCGGCACGTTCATGGGCACCACCCGACGGCTGCGGCAATTCAACCCGATGATCAAGTGCATGAGCGTCCAACCCGATGCGCCGCTGCACGGGCTCGAGGGGATGAAGCACATGCAGACGGCGCTGGTGCCGGGAATTTACGATCCAACGCTGGCGGATGAGTGTCTCGAAGTGTCGACGGAAGATGCGCATCAGATGGTGCTGCGGCTGGCGCGCGAGGAAGGGCTGCTGGTCGGCGTCTCCTCAGGCGCCAACATGGTCGCCGCTCTACGTGTGGCAAGCGGATTGAAAGAGGGCGTGGTCGTCACTATTTTCTGCGACTCCGCGGCGAAGTATTTGTCCGAAAGCTTCTGGACCGAAAGCAGCGAAGCGGAGAATTGGCCGTGAACGAGCTGGTACTACCGGCGGAGTTGTACACGCAGATTGAAGCGGAAGGCGCGGCGGCGTACCCCAACGAATGCTGCGGGATCTTGTACGGCCGCCACGTCCGCGACGGCGGTGTGATGCGGCGGATGGTCGAGCGGATCGAGCCGGTGCGCAATGAGTTTGAGGCGGGGGAGCAGTATCACCGGTTCCTCATCACACCGGACACGCTGATGAAGGCAGAGAAGACGGCCGCGGAGGAAGGTCGGCTGGTGCTTGGCTTCTATCACAGCCACCCGGATCATCCGGCGCGGCCAAGCCAGTACGACCTGGATCACGCCTGGCCGTTCTATTCGTACGTGATCGTCAGCATCATCCAGCGCCAGGCAGATGTGATGACGTGCTGGGTGCTGGATGAACAGACGAATCAGTTCAAGCAGCAGGAGATCATCGGGACGACGATGAATGATGAGTAACACGTAACAGACAGCTGTTGCAGCGAATTGAAGAACTTTTATCGGGAAGAGTGAGCTATGCCGCTTAAACCTCAGGGACGAATTTTCAACGACATCACCGAAACGATCGGCGGCACGCCGCTGGTTCGGCTGAACCGGATCATCCCGGCAGGCGGCGCGACGGTGCTGGCGAAGTGTGAGTTCTTCAACCCGCTATCGAGCGTGAAAGACCGCATCGGCGTCGCCATGATCGAAGCCGCCGAGCGTGAAGGGAAAGTCGACCGCGACACTGTGATTGTGGAGCCCACCAGCGGGAACACGGGCATTGCGCTGGCGTTTGTGTGCGCGGCGAAGGGTTACAAGCTGATCCTGACGATGCCCGAATCGATGTCGATCGAGCGGCGGCGGTTGCTCAAGGCGCTGGGCGCGCAGGTGGTGCTGACGCCGGCCGGGGATGGCATGCGCGGCGCGATCAACACCGCCCAGAAGATCCTCTCTGAGCACAAGAAGTCGTTCATGCCTCAGCAGTTCGATAATCCGGCCAACCCGGAGATCCACCGCAACACGACGGCGGAAGAGCTCTGGGCCGACACCAACGGCGCAATCGACATTTTGGTCGCCGGCGTGGGCACGGGCGGTACGATCACAGGCGTAGGCGAAGTGCTTAAGAAGCGCAAGCCCACCTTCCGCGCCATTGCGGTGGAACCCAGCGCTTCACCGGTCATCACGCAGACGATGAACAAAGAGCCGCTCAAGCCTGGCCGGCACAAGATCCAGGGCGTCGGCGCCGGCTTCGTGCCGAGCAATCTGCACACGGACATCGTGGATGAGGTGGTGCAGGTGAGCGATGATGAAGCGTTCCAGTGGGCGCGCCGGTTGCACAAGGAAGAAGGCATCTTCGCCGGCATCAGCTCCGGCGGAAACGTCGCCGCAGCGGCAAAGGTCGCGGCGCGGCCGGAAAACAAAGGCAAGATGATTGCCGTCATTCTGCCGAGCATCGGCGAGCGATATTTGAGCACCCCGCTGTTCGAAGAGGAATGAACTTGATCAGCGCAGCAGGCGCGGGACCTCCGCGGTATCGCGAGGCTTGCGAGGTGACGCGCAACTTCTGGGCTTTCGTCATAAGAATTGCATGGGATTGAGCTATGGCAGAACAAAAAGCGACGAACATTACCTGGCACCAGGGCGCTGTCACACGTGAGGAGCGCGAGAAGCTGCTCGGGCAGAAAGGCGTGACCGTTTGGATGACCGGGTTGTCAGCTTCCGGAAAGTCGACCATCGCGGTGATCCTGGAGCAAATGCTGCTTCACATGAAGAAGCACGCCTATCGCCTCGACGGCGACAACATCCGAATGGGCTTGAACAAAAACCTCGGCTTCAGTGCCGAGGATCGGGCGGAGAACATTCGCCGGATCGGGGAGGTCGCCAAGCTCTTTACCGATGCTGGCGTGATTGCCATCACCAGCTTCATCTCGCCGTACAAGAAGGATCGTGACGCCGTGCGTGCGAGCATGAAGGCGGGAGAGTTCATCGAGGTGTATGTGAACGTGAGCCTCGAGGGCGCGGAGAAGCGCGATCCAAAGGGCCTGTATAAGAAGGCCCGTGCTGGAGAAATCAAAGGTTTCACGGGAATCGACGATCCCTATGAGGCGCCGGAGAACGCGGAGATCGTGATCGAGACGGAAAAGACTTCCGCTGAAGATGCCGCGAAGCGGATCCTGGCGTATCTTGAAAAGGGCGGCTATCTGACCGCGTGATCGATGAGCCAGGCGTTTGTCGATCTTCATTGTCACTCAACCGCTTCCGATGGCACGCTCGCGCCGCGCGATGTGGTTCGGCTGTCGCGAGAGTCGAATCTTTCGGGGCTTGCGCTGACGGATCATGACACCATCGCCGGCGTCGAAGAAGCGGAGGGCGCGGCTCGCGAGCTGGGGATTACGTTTCTGCCGGGCATTGAAATCAGCTGCGCGTTTCCGACGCCCGGCACGTTGCACATGCTGGGATATGGCGTTGACCCCCAGAGCGCGGTGCTGCGCGAGATGATGCGGCAGCTGATCGAGGCGCGGGACAATCGCAATCCCCGGATCATCGCAAAACTGAATCAGATGGGGGTGGCGATCACGATGGATGAGGTGGAGCGCGAGGCGGGGGGGACGGTGATTGGCCGCCCTCACGTGGCGGCCGTGCTGGTGCGAAAGGGTTATGTCTCTTCAATCAAGAACGCGTTCGACAAGTACCTCGGGCAGGGCGCGCCGGCGTTCTTCGACAAGGAGCGGCTGGAGCCTCGGCGTGCGCTTGAACTGATCGCGCAGTCCGGCGGTCTGGCGGTGCTGGCGCATCCAATCCAGCTTCGGGCGAGCAACGATGCGGAGCTGGAGCGAGTGGTGAAGGATCTGGTGGACCTGGGGCTGGCGGGGATTGAGACGATCCACAGCGATCACGATGCCGCCCACATAGAGAAGTACGCTCGACTTGCGGATCGTTTCGGTCTGCTGCAAACCGGCGGCAGCGATTTCCACGGCACCAACAAGACCATCACCCTCGGCGTCGCCAACGGCCGAAAGGTGCCGCGCCAGATGATGGATCGCCTGCTCTCGCGCCTGGGGCGGTAGATTTGCTACAATGACGATGAAGTCCTCGGGAGCGTAGCTCAACGGTTAGAGCAGGGGACTCATAATCCCTTGGTTCTCGGTTCGAATCCGAGCGCTCCCAATTTCCCACCGAGCAGACGGCGCAAACGAACCGGGCACACGTGGCCGTGAGCCCGGTTCTGTTGTCTCAACATTGCTTGCTCACACGGCCGGTTCGGGTGCCGTGGAGCCGGCTGAAGCCTGCTTCCGCGACACGGCAACCGCTTCATCCGTGATGAGTGTCGCGCCCGCGCCGGCATAGGTGGCGCTGAAGGCGTCTTCGAGGTTGTAGCCGGATTCGCCGTGCTGGCTGATATCCAGGCCGTCGTACTCGTCGCTTTCCGTTACCCGCAGGCCAACAACCACGTCGACCAGCTTGAGCAGGATGAACGCGCCAACGATTGCGATCACCCACGTGATCCCGGTCGCGATGAGCTGGCTGGTGAAAAGAGAGGCATTACCTTCGAGCAGGCCGAGCTTGTCCGGCTGGCCTTCATGGTGATACACGGGCGGCAGGTTCACGGCGGCGACCGCGAACACACCCGTGAGAATAGCGCCGAGTGTGCCGCCCACACCATGCACGCCGAAGGCGTCGAGCGAGTCATCGTAGCCGAACGCGTGCTTCATCGTGGTGGCGGCGAAGAAACAGATGATGCCGCCGGCGAATCCGATGATGATTGCGTACATCGGCGTGACGAAGCCCGCCGCGGGCGTGATCACGACCAAGCCTGCAACCGCGCCGGAGATAGCGCCCAGGACAGTCGGTTTGCCGGTCTTGATCCACTCGATGAACAGCCAGCCGAGCGTCGCAGCGGCGGCGGCGAAGTGCGTGGCAATCAACGCGCTGCTGGCGAGGGCGCCGGCACTGAGCGCGCTGCCGGCATTAAACCCAAACCAGCCAACCCACAGCAGCGCTGCGCCGATCACGGAGATGACGACGCTGTGCGGCGGCATGGGTGTGGAACCAAACCCGCGGCGCTTGCCGAGAACCAGCGCTGCGACCAAGGCGGAAACGCCTGAGGAGATGTGGACGACCGTTCCACCCGCAAAATCGATCGCATTAATCCTCCCCCCGTTCCAGGCGTTCAGCAGCCCACCCTTGCCCCAGACCATGTGCGCCATCGGGCAGTAGATCACCAGCAGCCAGAGGATCGAGAAAATCAGCATCGCACTGAACTTGATGCGCTCGGCATACGCGCCGCTGATGAGCGCGGGCGTGATGATCGCGAACATGAGCTGGTAAACCATCCACGTGGTGTGCGGAATGGTGGGCGCGTACTCCACGGGCGCTGCGCCAACCTCGCGCATAAACGCGAAGCGGAACCCGCCGATGAAGGCATTGCCCGTGTCGAAGGCAAGGCTGTACCCGATGACCGCCCAGACGATGCTGACCACCGCCATCAGGATGAAGCTCTGCATCATCGTGGAAAGGACGTTCTTGCGGCGAACCAGCCCCCCGTAGAACAGCGCTAATCCCGGGCCAGTCATCATCAGCACCAGCGCTGTAGAGACGAGCATCCAGGCGGTGTCGCCGGTATTCAGGCTCTTCACGTCACCGATGCTGACCGGATCAACAGGCGCGGGCGCATCGGCCGCGTACGAGAACGAGGAACAAAAGAGAATAACCCCCAGTGACAGCACAATCCAAGTGCGCACCGCAAGCGCAGGCATGCGAACCATGTCTGACCTCATCCGCGTTAAGGCAACCGAAACATCAACCTTGCCGCTGTCGTCAGCACAGCATCAGTTACAGGGCTGATTCATTTCGCTCGCCGGTTCTGATTCGAACAACTTCGGCGATGGAATAGACGAAGATCTTTCCGTCGCCCACTTCGCCGGTGTGGGCGGCTTCGCGAATTGAATCGACGGCCTTGTTGGCCTCATCCGATTTCACGCAGATCTTCAGAAGAATCTTCGGAACGAACCCCACGTCCATCTTCGCGCCGCGATAGCGTTCCGTGTGTCCCATTTGCCGGCCGAAGCCTTTGCACTCGACCGCCGTCACGCCAAGGATGCCGAGCTTCGCCAGCGCTGCTTTGACAGCATCCAGCTTGTGCGGCTTGATGACGGCTTCGATCATCTGCATCTGGTCACTCCCAAAAGAGCTGTTGGATGTTGGCGGATATGCCCGCCACGTTAACCCCGGCCGTTTGCAACAAGAAACTCGCCCGGTGCCGCGACTAAAACAAGCGGCGTGCCACGACGCTAATGTGATTCTGGATCAAAAACCGGGGGGTTCGCATCGCGTCGTGCTCAAACGTGCAGCAGACGCATGAAAGGGGGGTGCAAGCGTGCTTAATTGCTAAGCACCTCTCAGCAAACCTCATCTAAGACGTGTTCGGCGACGAAGATAGGCACGGTGGTCGCGATCCCCAGGGCGATGGCGTCCGATGGCCGGCTGTCGATCTCCAGCGTCTGGCCGTCCTGCTTGATGAAGATCCGTGCGAAGAAGGTGTGGTTCTCCAGATCGTTGATCTCGATGTGATCGATGCTGCCGCCCATCGTCTCGATTACGTTGGCGAGCAAATCGTGCGTCAGGGGGCGCGGCGTGGCAATACCCTTCAGGCGCCGATCAATCGCCATCGCTTCAGAACTGCCGATCACGATGGGGAACTTCCGCTCCCCGTCCACCTCTTTGAGCATGATGATCTGCTGATCCATCATCTCGGAGATGATGATCTTATGAAGCTCCATCTGAACGCTCATGGGGGGCACTCCTGGCGACCAATCCACAGTAGAAGTGGCTGTAAAACGTGTCAAGGTATTTAACCCTGAGCCCTCCTATAATGACCCGAAATGATCGTGCAACGCGCGCAGAGCAACGGTCGGATCGTGCTGATTTCGGGGGGCGTCGTCCTTCTGATCGTGCTGATGGTCTGGGGCATCTTCGTGGTCACGAGCCCCAGGGTGACGGTGACCGAGGCAGTCGAGGGGCCGGTGGTCGCGGCTTTCTACTCGACCGGCACCATCCAGCCGGAACGGGAATATCCCATCAAATCCAACGTCGCGGGCACGATCACCGAAGTGCGCGTTGATAAGGGCACAGCCCTCAGGAAAGGGGATGTGCTGGCGGTGGTTTCCGATCCCGCGCTCCAGTTCCAGGTGGATAAAGCCGCGGCAGAGCTGAAGGAAAAGCTGGGACGCGCTGATGCGAAGCAGTCGCCGGTGATTCAGGGATTCGATTCGCAGATCGCCGCCTATCAGGACCTGGTGCAAATCGCCAGGCGCGAGGTCGACCGGGTGACGAGCCTCGTGGCCGGGAGCGCTGCAAAGCAGAGCGATCTTGATCTGGCGACGGATCGCCTGAAGAAGAACTGGTCAGAGTGGGAAGCCCTCAAAGCCGACCGCGCCAGTAAGCTGCTTGAGCTTCAAAAGGATGTTGACGTGGCTCAGTCCGCGCTCGCCACCGCGAAATGGAATCTCGAGCAGCAGACGCTGAAAAGCCCCATCGACGGCGTTGTCTTGGACAGGCCCACGTCCGTCGGAACCCGCCTCGCAATCAATGATCCAGTGATGCGGATCGCTAATGTCACCCCGCAAGCGCTGGTCATGCGGGCCGCGGTGGATGAAGAGGACATCTCCAAGGTTCGGCCGGACCAGACAGTTCGGATGACGCTGTACGCGTTTGCCGGTCGGTCCCTCGAAGGAGCGGTGACGCGCATCTACGACCAGGCCGATCCCGATCGTCGAACTTTTGAAGTGGATGTGAAGCTGGCGCAGATGGATTCACATCTCCAGCCGGGCATGACGGGAGAACTGGCGTTCATCATGGCTTCGAAGGACCGTGCGGTGGTGGTGCCGAGCCAGGCAGTGCAGAACGGCGCGATCTATGTCATCAAGGACGGCCAACTGAAGAAACGGGACGTTCAGATCGGCATCAGATCCGTGGAACGGACAGAGATTCTCTCAGGTTTGACAGTGGGCGAGCGGGTGGCCATCAGCCCCGTCGCCGGATATCGCGACGCTCAGCGCGTGCGATCTTCGTACACGGATCCAATAGTCGCGGCCGGACTAAATAAGCCGCCGGCGATCCAAGAGGCCTTCAAAGGCTTCCAATAATGTCCTCTCCGACCCCCGAACCTGAACCCTGACCCTCTTCCCCATGCGTTGGTTCATCTCTCTGCGATACCTTCTCTCCCACCTCCGCCAGACGCTCGTCTGCGTCGCGGGCGTCACCATCTCCGTGATGATGTTCATCACCATGAGCGCCATGATGGGCGGTTTTACCGACAAGTTCATTATTGAGACGGTGGAGTCATCGGGGCATGTAACCATCTACGACGAGCCGCGCGAGAAGGAAACCAAAATCCTCGAGCAAGTCTACAAGGACCCCAACACGCTCATCGCGATGGAAGGCGTCAAGCCCCGCGAGCAGGTGAAGAAGATCAAGAACCCGACCGGGCTGATCGCGACGCTCCGGCGCATCCCCCACGTCCAGGCGGCGGCGCCGATCGTGAAGGGCGATCTCATCGCGACCTACGGGACCAAGACCTACGGCATGCAGCTCTTCGGCGTCGATCCTAAACAGCAAACCATCGTCACCACCATCGGCCAGAAGGTAACGAAAGGGGCGTTCGAGCGCTTGAACACCACCGCCGACGGCATCGTCCTCGGCCGCGGCGTCGCACAAACGCTCGGCGCGCGCATCGACGACAACATCTCCCTCTCCAGCCCGGAAGGGGGGCACACCATCGCCAAGGTCGTCGGCATCTTCGACACCGGCGTAACCCCCGTCGACTACGGCCGCGCGTACATGATGGTGAACAACGCCCAGACGCTGCTCAACCGCAAGAACATCATCAACGAGATCGTCCTGCGCCTTGATGACTATACCCTCGCCCGTGAAGTCGCCGCACAAATCGAATCCGTCTGCGGCTACAAAACCTACTCCTGGCAGGAAGCCAACGAAAACTTTCTCAAAATCTTCCGCATCCAGACCATCATCACCTATTTCATCACCGGCGCTCTGCTGCTCGTTGCCGCGTTCGGGGTGCTGAACATCCTGATTATGGCCGTGCTCGAGCGCGTCAACGACATTGCCATCCTCAAAAGCTTCGGCCTCTCCCGCGGCGACATCACACAGATCTACCTCTTCCAGGGCTTAGTCATTGCCTTCGTCGGCGCCGGCCTCGGATTGCTTCTCGGAAAGCTCGGCGTCGAGGGCCTGCGCCGCCTCCCCATTCAGATGGAAGGTCTCGTTAAAGCCGAGGGCCTGCTCATGAGCGAGCACCTCAGCCAGTACATCCAGGCGCTGGTGGGATCAATCGTGGTGGTGCTCCTTGCTGCGGTTTACCCCGCACGACGAGCGGCGAAGTACGACCCAGTGGAGGTCATCCGCGGTGCCCACTGACCAAGCTATCCTCGACTACAAGCGAGAGCCCAGCGGCTCTGCCGCGGGACACCGCGACGTCCCGTTGCTACGAGCACAAAACGTCTACCGATACCTGGGAACCGGA
>DASVUC010000199.1:0-48317 GCA_036387255.1 Tepidisphaeraceae bacterium
ATGAGCCGGGCTTGTCGCTGTCGCACAAGATCACGCTCTGCGCCACACTCGTCCTGCTCTGGGCGGGCAGCTTGGAGATCAGCCGGCTCGTTGACTTGAACGTCTTCCCCGGCAGCGTGATCTGGTCGCACCTCGCGCTGAAGAACCTTGCCTGGACGAGCCTGTGGACCATTGGCTCCACCGCCTACTTCGCCTGGACGACAAAGCTCAACCCGGTGGAGCTCCGCGCCAACAAGCAGCTTGCCGGCTTGGCGGTATTCCCGGTTGTCGTCGGTATCAAATACCTCTCCTTCGACACCGTCCTTGCCCACGGCTTTGCGCCTGCCCCGGTCGCGTTGCTCTTCAACGCGCAAGCCGCGACGGGTGCTCTCGTTCTTGGTGGGCTTGTCTTCCTCCGCTTCCTGCTGCCGACAGGCTCTCGCCTCCGTTTCGTCGCTACCGCGGTCGCGGTTCTCATCCCCCTCTGGTGCGGCACCGCCGAGATCGGACGAGCCTTCACCCGCTCGCCGGCTATCGCTTCGCGGTTTGCCGATCCTCGGCTGGCCATGCAGGTGGCGCTTTCTATCTTCTTCTCCCTGTACGCGATTGCCTCCGTCACGCTCGGCTTCACCTTCCGCACCGCCGGCCTGCGATACTTCGGCCTGGCGCTGTTCGCCCTGACGCTGGGCAAGGTCGCCGTTCTCGACCTCTCCACCGCCAGCACCGGCTACCGCTTCCTCTCGTTCATGGGGCTGGGCGCGCTGCTCCTGATCACGTCCGTGCTCTACGGGAAGCTCAGCCCCAGGATTCTTCATGCGACGCAGCCGGAGGCTTCATAACATTGCTTTTTCAAGCCCCGACATCAGAATCCAAGCCCCATGGCCGCTACCACCGCTCCAGCCTCGCAGCCGCTATATCCAGGACAGAAGCCGTCGCCCCCGGAGAACCTGCCGAACCTTACCTTCTTCCCCGCACAGAATCCCGACGGGTCGGCGATTCTTGTCTGTCCGGGCGGCGGCTACGCTCATCTCGCTCCCGATGTTGAGGGCGAACCTATTGCCGCCTGGCTCAATTCTCTTAACATCTCCGCCGCCGTCCTCCGCTATCGTCACGCGCCGGAGCGCCACCCAGTCCCATTCCAGGACGTCTCCCGCGCGATGCGAATGCTTCGCGCTCGCTCAGATGAACTTAAGCTCGACCCGAAGCGCATCGGCGTCTGCGGCTTCAGCGCCGGCGGCCATCTCGCCGCGACACTCTCGACGCAATGTTCTCCCGGCGACGCCAACTCGTCAGACCCGATTGAGCGCGTCAGCTCCCGCCCCGACCTCACCATCCTTGGCTACCCGGTCATCACCTTTGTCGAGTCCTGTACCCACGTCGGGTCGCGGAACAACCTCCTGGGCGACAAGAAAGATCCGCACCTCTTCCACGACCTCTCGGCCGAGAAGCGCGTGTCGGAACACACGCCTCCCGCCTTCCTCTTCCACACTGTCGACGACCCTGGTGTGAAGGTGGAAAACAGCCTCCTCTACGCCGCCGCCCTGCGCGACCACGGGATTCCCTTCGAAATGCACCTCTACCAGCACGGCCCGCACGGTGTGGGTCTTGCCGCCAACGTCGTCCGACCCGGACGGAACAATCCGATCGTCGCCACCTGGACAACCCTCTGCGCCAACTGGCTGAAGACCTACAACTTCGGCAAGGGCGCAATTCCCCGTTGATTGGCTGGGTTTGGTATCGCGTTTGTTCACAAACCTCCGGTCCCTTTACAGGAGGTTCTCTATGGGACGTGAAGATCAAGCTGCCGGTAACATGAAGCGCGCCAAGGGCAAGGTCAACGAAGTCGTCGGCGCTGCCCGAGGAAAAACGGGTCAGGAGCTCAAGGGGAAAGCTCAGAAAGCAATCGGCAAAGTCCAGGCAAAGCTTGGCAAGAAGTCGAGCTAGAAACGCATGCGCTGAAGACGTGATGACCTGCGGCGATCACGTCTTCAGCCACGCATTCTCGACGAAGCATGCGGCAGTGCGCCCTTGCGGTGCTGCGAGCATCAATGGCCAGAAAACTCTACGCTCGCCCGTAGATGTACTCATGCAGGAAGTGGATCGTCGCTTCCTGATTTGACGCGTGGTACGCGTTTAAGTCCCCGATGCTGATCATTCCGTGAAGCTTTCCGTCGCCGTCGCATACCGGAAGATGGCGGATCTTCTTCTCCTTCATGATTGTGGCGACATCATCGAGATCCATCTCCGGCTCTACGCAAATGACGTCCTTCGTCATCACGTCCGCCACGCCAATCTCCGTCGGCGTCCGGTCCTGACCCACCACGCGCCGCAGCACGTCACGCTCTGTGAAGATCCCTTCGACGTGTTCGCCATTCATCACCAGCAGCGCACCGATCTTGTGCTGGTTCATCTTGCGAATGGCATCCGTTGCCGTCGCCGATGGCTCGACCGTCTGAACCTGCGTCCCCTTGGAAATGAGAATGTCCTGAACTGTCGGCATAACGGACTCCCTGAAAAAGTGAGAAGTGAGAGGGCTGAAACGGAGTCACTGCGCGAGTTGTCGACCGCACCTTAACAGAACCTTTCGCGCCACCTCAAGAAAGTTAAAAGATTCACAAGCGATTCCCCTGCGGCACTGAACTCCGCTCCGCGCCGTTTCCAGCGACGCACCCGAATGGGATTCGCGCCTGCACGTCTTCCCACGCTTCCCCTACAATCCCCCCATGACCCGTCTCCCCGTGGTGGCAATCGTCGGCCGGCCGAATGTCGGCAAAAGCAGCTTGCTCAACGCCCTCGTCGGCAAGCGCATCTCTATTGTCCAGGACCAGCCCGGCGTCACCCGCGACCGCGTATCGTTCCCGTTACCCATTGATGGTCGATACATTGAGCTCGTCGACACCGGCGGCTACGGCTTCGAAGATCCCGACAAGCTCACTGAGCATATCAAGCAGCAGATCGAGCGTGCGATGTCGCGCTCGGACCTGGTCCTGTTCCTCGTCGACACCCAGGCGGGTCTGACGGGGGGCGATGAGCAGATTGCGTCGCTCCTCCGGCGCCAGAACCTCAAGACGGTGCTGATCGCGAACAAGACCGATTCAGAGAAGGCCGAACCGGCCCTCGGTGATTTCGCCCGCCTCGGGTTTGGTACGCCGATCGGCATTTCCGCACTGAACGATCGCCGCCTGGATCAGCTTTTGAATGCGATCAAGAAGAATGTTGATCTCTCCGATGCCCCTACCGAGGTCCCTGAGCCGGAGATGCTGCTGGCTATCGTTGGCAAGCGAAACGCCGGCAAGTCTACGCTTGTCAACGCCGTCGCCAAGCTCCACGACATCACCAACGAAGAGCGAGTGATCGTCTCGGACGTTCCCGGCACCACGCGCGATTCCATTGACGTTCGGATCCAGACCAAGGACGGCAAGAACCTGGTTGTTATCGACACGGCCGGGGTGCGCAAGAAACGCCACATGGTCACCAACGACATTGAGTTCTACTCCTTCCACCGCGCCCAGCGCTCGGTCCGCCGGGCGGATGTGGTCATCATGCTCATCGATGGAACCGAGCACGTTTCCGAACCCGACAAGAAGCTGGCGCAGTACATCGCCGAGCAGTACAAGCCCGTGCTGCTGGTGGTGAACAAGTGGGACCTGGTGGTGCAAGGGGCCCAGCAGCAGGCGACGCACAAGGACACGGAGTTCAGCGAAGAACTGCTTGCCAATGAATTCGCAGAGTACCTGAACCAGGAGCTTCGCCACCTCGACTACGCACCCGTAGTCTTCACCAGCGCGAAGACTGGGCTAGACGTCCAGCAGATCCTGGATGTCTCGTTCGATCTGTTCAAGCAGATCAATACCCGCGTGGCGACGGGGGAGCTGAACAAGGTGCTTAAGCAGATCATGACGGAGCGTGCTCCCAGCACGCCGTCCGGGCGGCGCATCAAGGTCTTTTACGTGACTCAATCGGATGTCGCGCCGCCCACGATCGTGATGTTCGTCAATCACCCCGAGGACGTGAACGACAGCTACCAGCGCTTCATGGTGAATCGCTTCCGGGAGATGACGCCGTTCACGGAAGTGCCGATCCGACTGTTCATTCGAGGCCGCGCCGGCGCCCCCAGCGACAGTGAACCGTTCGAGCCGGCACAAGCCCGCGCCAAAGCCGCCGCCGCCAAACGTAAAGGGGTCTCGAAGAAGCGCGTCCGGCCACCGCGGCGCGGCCGCTGAAACACAGATTGTTCAATCGTCCAGCGGCGCTGGCGGAGCCGATTCTTCCCCCACAAGCCGCAGGCAGTTCTTCCCGCTCTGCTTGGCGCCAAAGACCAACTCTTCATCCACTACGCGAATCAATCCCTCGGCGTCTTGCGCATCGTAAGGATAGACTGCCATCGCGCCGCTGATGGTGAGACATCCGCGTCCGCTCGCGCCGAGGTTCACGAACTCCGGCGACGCGATCAGCTTGCGGAACCGCTCGAAGATCTGCATCGGCGTCTGCGGCACCCGTGCACTCGTCGCCGTCTTCGGATCCCGCGGCACGCGCGGCCCCTCTTTCTCCCAGAACACCACGGCAAATTCGTCACCGCCCAGCCGTGCGACCAGATCATGATCCCGCACGCAGCGCCGCATCAGCGCCGCCGTCTCGCGAAGGATGTCGTCCCCCATGCCATGACCGTACTTGTCGTTGTACTGTTTGAACCCGTCGATATCGAAAAGCAGCAGCGTGACGGGGAAGCGCATCGCCTTTGCCTTCTCGATCATCGCGCCCAGGAAGTGCTTGAAGTATCGACTGTTGGCCAGGTCCGTCAGGTCGTCCGTGATCGCGAGTTTTTGCAGGCGCACGTGGCGCTCTTCCAGCGCCGCCATCTTCCCCACGACGTGGGCGATCTGCGCCAGGAAGTGGCGGCCGGCGGATTCTTCTTCGTCCTTCGGAAGCACGAGGTGAAGCGTCGCCACGTCCTGACCCGAAACCCGCACCGCATGCGAGAGCGCGAACGAGCCTTCGGGCACGTCTGCGGGCTCACTCATGGTTCGCGTGTACGTGAGCTGCATTGCCGGCGCGATCCGCGACGCGATCTGCTTTACCGCCGCCGCAGCGCCGCCCTGCGGATGTGCCAGCATCGCATCCAGAACGATCTCCGTCAGGGGAATGCCGGACAGAAATCCGATCTTCGAAGGCGGAGAGACCGGCAGCGAGTCCGGCGCTTCCTCTTTCTCAATGGCCAGCCGCAACGGAGGTGCACCGAAGATCTGCGCCAGCTCCCCCGAATTGGCGGGCGTAATGACATAATCATCTGCGCCGAAGGAAAGCATCTTCCGCGAGAGCGGCTCGAGCGTTGGATGACCAAAAAGCACCACTCGTCCCTCGCCCGCCGCCGCCCGAAGCGTCTTCATCGCCGCCTCCGGCCGGCGCTCGATGGGTTCCGCCGCGGCCATGACGGTCGTGTAACGCTTCGCCACCAGCTCCGCCAGCCCATCGAAATAGGTTGCGACTGCCGTGATCTGCGCGCCCGGCGCCGCTTGATGCAGCGCGCCCGCCAACTGCTGATCCGTATCGCCAATGAGAAGGACAGATTCTGGCGCCAGCGAAGTCATGATTGTGAAAGCCTACTCCTCTCCCTCAAGGTTGGGTTGTTCCTGTAGCAGCGCCCTTAATTCATCGGCGCTGAGGACCGGTTCCGGCAAATCCGGCTCCGGCGCGTCCTCAAGATTGTCCGGCGTGGCTGCAAGCTTGTCGGACATTTTCTCAGGCAGCGCGTGGCCCGGCGTCGGTTCGTCCGCCGCTGCGGGCGCGGCCGCGCCGGTCGCCGTGCGATGAAATCCTTCGTCGCTCAGCAGACCGTCCGCGCCGAGCCGCATGGCCTCAGCCAGCGTGCCCGCGCGGCCATCCGTGTGTGTGAGCCAGATCTCCACGTGCGGCATCCGCCGTTTCACCGTGGCTATGAACGCAAGTTCTTCTTTAAAAATCGAAGCGAGGCTGACGACAAGCGTGCGGTACACCAGCGGCCGGCGCGCGAGCTCCACCATCGCCGAATAAGGTTCATCTGTCTCCGCGCAGGCCAGTCCCAATTGCTGAAGCGTCGCCACGGCTCGAGGTCGATTCGACGCCGTGGCAACCACCAGCGCTCGTCCGCCGCCCCGGCTGACTGGAAAGCTCACGCCTGACATTCGCTCCTGCTCCGGTACTCGTTAATCATACCCCGCGTTTGAGGTTGCCGCGAACGGCTGCTTTTTCTGCTGAGTTGGTTTCAAACGCCTCAGAAGACGCCGCTGTCTTGACAACCCCTCCCGCGCCCCTACACTCGAAATCGTTGGGGGCTTTAGGGAAGTTTTGACGCCTATCATTCCAACATTGGAGCAACATCATGGCATTGAAAATCGGAATTAACGGCTTCGGCCGCATCGGTCGACTCGTCCTCCGCGCGGGGTTGCAGAACTCGAATCTGGAGTTCGTCGGAATCAATGACCTCGTCCCGCCGGACAACCTCGCCTACCTCCTCAAGCACGATTCGACCCACGGCCGCTTCCCCGGCACCGTTGAGGCCAAAGAAGATGGCATCACGGTCAATGGCAAGTTCATCAAGTGCGTTTCGATTCGCAACCCCGCTGAACTGCCGTGGAAAGATCTTGGCGTTAGCTATGTCGTTGAATCCACCGGCCTGTTCACCGACTTCGCCGGCGCGGAAAACCACCTCAAGGCGGGGGCGAAGCGCGTCGTCCTCTCCGCTCCCACCAAGGATCCGGAAAAGGTGCCCACGCTGCTCATGGGCGTGAACCACGACAAGTTTGATCCCGCAAAGAACACCGTCGTCTCCAACGCGAGCTGCACCACCAACTGTCTCGCCCCTGTCGCTTATGTGATCAACAAGAACTTCGGCCTCGCCGAAGGTTTGATGACGACGGTTCACGCCATGACGGCGACGCAGCCGACGGTCGATGGCCCGAGCAAAAAGGACTGGCGCGGCGGCCGCGGCGCGCCGCAGAACATCATCCCAGCCTCCACGGGCGCTGCCAAAGCGGTGACGCTGGTGCTGCCCGAGCTGAAAGGCAAGCTGACGGGCATGGCCTTTCGAGTGCCGACGCCCGATGTCTCCGTCGTCGACCTCACCTTCAAGACCAGCAAGCCCACGAGCCTGAAGGAGATCAACGCGGCAATGAAGACGGCGGCGGAAGGGGAGCTCAAGGGCATTCTCGGCTACACGGATGAGGAAGTCGTCTCCACGGATTTTCAGGGCGATCCCCGCTCGAGCATCTTCGACTCCGGCGCCGGCATCCAGCTCAACGACACCTTCTTCAAGGTCGTCGCCTGGTACGACAACGAGTGGGGCTATTCCAACCGCGTTGTCGATCTGATGGTCGCGATGGCGAAGAAGGAAGGGCTGCTGAAGTAAGCCTCTTCACATCAATCAGCCAAAGTGGTTACGCCCCGGAGTTCGCCGCTCCGGGGCTTCTTTTTCGGGTGAACCCGGTTGTCCGGCCGGCAGTATCACCCTATGGTTCAGTGTTTGCTTTGCTTGCTCGAGAATTAAGGAGCGACTTCACGATGCTGTCCCAGGCGATCAAGGCTCTCATTCAGCGGTTGTTTCCCAAGCCGGTGCGGGTGCGTGTGACGGTACCGGTGCGGCGGCCGCGCGGGTAAACTGCGAGGCATGGTTCAACTGTCCCGCGTCGTTGAAGCGCTCGAAGAAATCGCACCAACAGCCAACGCCGAAGAGTGGGACAACGTCGGGCTGCTCGTGGGCGATGCAAGCCAGTCTGTTTCCAAAGCCATCTTAGCGATTGATTACACGCCCGAAGTTGCAGCCGAGGCCGAGCGCCTGCATTGCGACCTGGTGGTGGCATATCACCCGCCAATCTTCAGTGGGCTTAAGCGCGTAACGGGTCCGGGGGTGATTTATGATGCGGTTCGGAAGGGCGTCGCGATCTATTCTCCACACACAGCGCTCGATGTCGCGGACGGCGGAACCAACGACATGCTCGCCGACCTGCTCGGCTTGGAAGATCGCCGCCCGCTCCGGCTCATCCAGCCGAAAGCCAACACCCTTAAACTGGTTACCTTCGTTCCGGAAAACGATCTCGAGCGCATTAGCGAAGCCCTCTTCAATGCCGGCGCCGGCATCATCGGAAACTACTCCCAGTGCTCCTTCCGCTCCCCCGGCACCGGAACCTTTTTCGGCGAAGAAGGAACCGATCCCGCGGTAGGGGAGAGCGGCCACCTAGAAAAGGCTCATGAGATCCGCATTGAGACCGTGGTCGCAATGAACAAAGTTGCCGACGTCATCGCCGCCCTCCGCAAAGCACATCCCTATGAAGAACCGGCATTCGATCTCCAGCAACTGGCGGCGGCGCCGACGGGACTGGGGCAGGGACGCATCGGAAAGGTCGCAGGAACCGACCGACAGGCGCTCTTCGCGCAGATCAAGCGTGAGCTGGAACTGGATCGTCTCCTGATAGCCGGTCCCCTACGGGGGCCGGTGAACCGTGCCGCGTGTTGTGCCGGTGCTTGCGGAGAGTTTTTGAACGACGCACTGACGCAGAAGTGCGATCTTTACCTGACGGGTGAGATCCGGCATCACGATGCGATCAAAGCGGCGAATGCGGGAATGACCGTCGTCTGCACGCTGCACTCTAACAGCGAGCGCAGGGTGCTCAAGCGGCTGGGCGAGAAGCTTAAAGATAAGGTTGGGGAACTGGAGATCGTGATCAGCGCGCTTGACCGCGATCCGTTCGCTGTCACGTAGCATGGCCGTCCCGGCCATGCAGCATGGGCGGGACGCCCATGCTACGAAAGAATGCTAGGCAAGCATCAGCCCGGGCTCTTCCAGAAGCTGCTTGAGCGTGCGCAGAAACTCTGCCGCGACGGCGCCGTCAATCGCGCGATGGTCGGCGCTAAGGGTAACCGTCATCATGCTGCGAGCAGCGAGTTGGTCGTTGTAAACCACCGCACGCTTCTCTGCTGCGCCGATGGCGAGGATGCCGACCTCTGGGGGATTGATGATGGCGCTGAACTCACGTACGCCCATCGAGCCCAGGGAGCTGATGGAGAAGGTTGCGCCGCTGAGCTCATCGCGCTTAAGGCGCTGGGCGCGGGCGCGGTCGTACAAATCCGCGGAGCGCACACGGATCTCGCGGAGGGACATCTGATCCACGTTCCGCAGTACCGGCACGATCAGGCCTTCAGGCAGCGCGACCGCCAGCCCAAGGTTCACGTCGCCGTAGCGGGTGATGGTCTGGCCATCGAAAGTGGCATTGAGTGCGGGATTTTCAATCAGCGCCGACGCCACCGCCTTGATCACAAAGTCATTGACGCTCAGCCGCACATTCTGCTGTTCGAGCTGCTTGTTCATTCGCACGCGGAGCTGGCTGACCTGCTCCATGTCGACGTCGACGGTTTCGTAGAAGTGCGGGACCTGCTGCTTGGATTGCTGGAGGCGCTGCGCAATCACGGTCCGCATCTTCGTGAGCGGGATCGCTTCCTTATGGCCTGTGCCCAGGCGCTGCGGAAGCGCCGGAGCCTGCGCGGCGGGGCGCTTCGCCGTCGCGAGGACGGGGACCGCTTCGGGCTGAAGCGGCTTGACCTCCTGTTTCTTTTTGCCGCCGTTGGAGAGAAACGCTTCGACATCGCGCTGGATAATCCGGCCATTGGGCCCGGAGCCCTGAAGCTGCGACAGGTCAACGTTGTTCTGCTGCGCTATGCGCTTCGCGAGCGGAGAGACCTTGATGCGGTCGCCGCTGCTCGGGGCATCCAACACCGCAGTGGCGGCGGCGGTCTGAGGCAGCTCAGGGTGCGTGCCTAGCTCCGTTTGATCGTGTCGTGCCTGCGAGCGCTCGCGGTCGAGCTGGCGATGATCGGTCTCCTTGTCATCGCCGGTTGCGCTGCCGGAGCCGACGGGGCGCTGGGACGGCATCTTCCCCACGCTCTGGCCAACGTTTTCCTTCGGCGCCGCCGATGCGGGAGGAGCGGCGCTGCGCGCGGAGGTATCGCCGCCGCTGGCGCCTTTCTTGGCGTCTTCCACTTTCTCGCCCGCGCCGGCGACCAGCGCGATCCGGCTGCCGACGGGAATCTTCTGCCCCTCTTTCGCGGTCAGCTCGGCGATGGTGCCGGTCTGGTCGCTCTCATATTCCATGATCGCCTTGTCGGTCTCGATCTCGGCGATGATGTCCCCCTCCTTGACCTTCTCCCCCTCTTTCTTCAGCCACTTCACAACCGTTCCCTCGGTCATGGTGTCGGAAAGCTGGGGCATTGTGATTTCAGAAGCCATAGTTCGCAGGGTCCGGGATTCGGGGTTCAGCTTTCAGGAAGATGCGACTCCTGAACCGTGAACCCTTAACCCTGAACCCTCCTTTCAGCGATAGCAGATTTCGTTGACCTTGGCGATCACCTTCTCGACGCTCGGCTGCATCGCCAGCTCGAGGTGGTGGTTGAAGGGGACGGGGACTTCTTCAGAGCTGACGCGGGCGACAGGGGCGTCGAGCTCGTCAAACAGCTCGTCGTAGATCTTGGCGCGGATGCCGTCGCCCATGCCGCAGTAGCCCCAGTCCTCGTCTACAACAACGCACCGATGCGTCTTGCGGATGGACTCGGCGATCATCGGCATGTCCAGCGGGCGAAGCGTGCGCAGGTCGATCACTTCTGCGCTCACATCGTGCTTCTCCAGTTCCTCAGCGGCCTTCAGGCACATCTTCACGCACTTGCTCCAGCAGATGAGCGTGACGTCATCGCCGGCGCGCTTAATGTCGGCGACGCCGAGGGGAATGGTGTAGTCGCCCTCTGGGACTTCGCCGCGATCGTTGAGCATCAGTTCCGACTCAAGGAACATCACCGGATCGTCGCACCGGATGGAGCTCTTGAGCAGGCCCTTGGCGTCGTAGGGCGTCGACGGAGAGACAACGACCAGCCCGGGCACGCGGGAGTAGAGCGCTTCCACGCGATGCGAGTGCGTCGCCCCAAGCTGGTGAGCGATGCCATTGCCGCCGCGAAAAACGACGGGAACTTTAAACTGCCCACCGGACATGTAGCGGACGTTGGCCGCGTTGTTATAGAGCTGATCGAAGGCGACAAGCGAGAAGCTCCAGCTCATGAACTCGACGATCGGCCGCAAGCCGCACATCGCCGCACCGACGCCGATTCCGCTAAAGGCGGATTCGGAGATCGGCGTGTCCAGCACCCGGCGCGGGCCGAACTTGGCAAGCATCCCTTCGCTGACCTTGTAGGCGCCGTTGTATTCGCCGACTTCCTCGCCCATCAGCATGACGTTTTCGTCGCGTTCCATCTCCTCCGTCATCGCCTGGCGGAGCGCTTCTCGAAACTGGATCTCTGGCATCTGTCTTTCCCGTAGCACGGGCTTCTAACCCGTGTTCTTTGATATTGATTCACTGGTTCGGCGACGCTCGTGCACGGGTTGAAAACCCGTGCCACTTGGAGCACGAGTCACTTCTGGAGCGGATAGTTTTCCGAGAGGATGTCGGTGTACAACTCGCTGAGGTCCGGGTGAGGACTTGCGTCGGCGAACTTCACGGCGTCGTCGACGATGGAGCGAACTTCCGATTCCGTCGACTCCACCCACGCATCATCAATGAATCCGCGCTCGCGGAGGCGCTTGTCGTAGATCGTGATCGGATCGCGCTGGCGCGCCCGTTCCAGTTCTTCCTTCGTGCGATACTTCATCGCATCGGACATCGAGTGCCCCCGGAAGCGATAGGTGTTCGCCACCAGATAGCTCGGCCCCTCGCCGCGCCGCGCCCGATCAACCGCCTTGCCAAATTCCTCGATCACCACATCAACGTCATTCCCGTCCACATTTCGGAAGGGCATGTTGAAGCCGGAGCCGCGCTTGGCGAGGTCACGCTCAGCGCTCGAGCGGTCGACCTGCGTGCCCATGGCCATGTGGTTGTTCTCGACGATGTAAATGCAAGGCAGCTTCCACAGGCTTGCCAGGTTCAATGCTTCGTTAAACGTCCCTTGATTGATCGCCCCATCCCCAAACAACGTAAAGCACACGCCGCCCGTCTTCTTGTACCAGCAGCTGAACGCCGCTCCGGTGCCGAGGGGGATCTGTCCGCCAACGATGCCATGTCCTCCGATGTTCCCCACTTCCGCCTGGAAGTAATGCATCGACCCGCCCTTGCCCTTGGAGCAACCCGTCGCTCGACCAAACAGTTCCGCCATCGCCGGCCGCGCTTCCATCCCCAGCGCCAGCGAGTGGCCGTGATCGCGGTAGCCGTTGATCAGGTAATCCTTCTCCTTCTGGTACAGCGCGGCGATACCGACGGCGACGGCTTCCTGCCCCGAGTACAAATGACAAAACCCGCCAATGCGTTGGCCGGGTTTGGTGTATTCCTGATAGGTGCGTTCTTCAAATCGGCGAATGAGCATCATCATCCGAAGGCGGTCCCGTTCGACCTGCCCTACGGTTTCGCTTTTAACGGGGGAATGCTCAACGGAATGGGCTACCGACATTTTCACTCCACAAGGGTTGTTCGACCTTGCCCCGCCGGCGACGGGGTATGTCATCCGGTGGAGCGCGGGAAGAGTGTATTGGTTTGGCGAATCTCTGCAACCGCCGCACCAGAGCCACCCATTATAGACCGAAACAGGCCTTGTGGTTTATCGGCAAAATGCAGAGCCGACGTGCGGGAACAGCAGCAGATCCCTTTGTGAGCTCACAACTTGCGCTAATGGGGCTTCCCCTCCCAAGATCCCGTTCTCAGCGGGAGCGCGGAACGTTACTGCCAACTAGCCCGCACCTATCGGGCGCTGCGCCGCCGCGTTAAAGCAAGCGCTGCTGTACCTGCTAGCATCAGCAGGCTCGTCGGTTCAGGCACCAGCGATCCATGGATGAAGTACTGCCCCACGTCCCCGTAGTTCCCCGCGCTGTAGATCTGGAGCTTGTAATCACCCGCCGGCAGATACATCCCGAACAGCTCATTCCACTCGCCTGTCTCCCGCGTCACCAGCACGTTGTTGCCGGCATCGTACAGCTTTAGCGACAGATCGAGCATCGCTCCAAACGGTGCCACGTCCGCCACCAGCCGCGCGAAGCCGCCATCGGTGTGAAAAGAGAACCAATCCTGGTCCGTCGTCTGCTCGATCACCCCATGCGCCTCGGCCGTCAGATCCGGTGCGATGCTGAGCACATCCTGAATTCCGAGCGCCGCCGCGGTGCTCGCGTGATCGTCCGGGCGATAGCCGAAGAGGTTGGCATTAGCGCCAGAGGTCGACGCAAGGACGGCCATGTCGTCCTGAATGTGCAGCGGGCTACGCGCGCTCTGGCCTTTCCACCACAACCCGCGCTGCGAGTAGTAGCTCACCCCCATGATCGGCGCCTTCGTCACCGTCCCCGGGTTGTATTCAATGCTCGGCTTACCGAACGGCTGGTTGTAAACGCTCTGATGCCATAGCCCGAACCCATGTCCCGCCTCATGCGCGCTCGCTTCCGCCACGCGCTTGGTGTCGCCGTTCCAGATCCCGGAGAAGACAAAGCCAAGATTCTCGTGAAAATCCGTGAAAGAGTAGAAGTCGGAGATCCCGCCTGCCGCCTGACCCACCCAAGCCCCATTGCCCCCAATCACAATCTTCGTCGCCTGGTAGTTGTTGAATGAGCCAGGATCCACCGTCGTTACGTTTAAGTTGAACGGCGAAAACTTCTCCGCCACCCGGCTCCAGATCTCGTCGATATTCGAAATCTCCTGCGCGTTGAACGACGACGCGTTCCCGTCGAGGTCATACGCAGGCGTGTTGCCGGGCGTGTATCCGTCCCAGCTCCCCGTGAAATCGCCATCGAAATCCAGAAACAGCGTCGCCGGCGCACCGGGCAGTGAGTTCCGCGCCGGCACGCTCAACTGCGCATGCGCACCCGACGCGCACACAAGGAGCGCAAGCGAAGACAGGATGCACCGGCCAAAACGCATAGTGTAACAAAGAGGCGACCGCTGAAACGTATCCCACAGGCTGCACGAGTCAAACGTTCAGATCGGCCCGCTTGTTCCCATAATCCGGTCGTTTCCGCAGCATCGCCAGCACGCCCGAATAAGCCCCTTTCCCCAGCCCAGGTATCTCTCAAGTACATGAAAGATAAAGTAATACGCGCGGGCGATGCACCAGCTACCGATGAGGAACGCCAGCAGGCGGGCCGAGAGTGAACCCACCGCGACCATGGCGGCACAGAGCGCCCAAGCTAGCAAAAACAGCACGAACTTCAGCTGCATCAGTCGCCGGGAGCTAAGGTCGATCATGAGGGACTGTACAGCAGGTCCAGCGGGAGCGAGCCAAAGGAGAGCGGCGGGGGAGTGGAGCGGCGGGCGCGGCAGGCGCGCTGCCGCTCCGCTCGTCTGCTGGTCACTTCTTCTGCTTCTCCAGCCGCGTCTTCAACTCCTCCGCCGACAGTGTGATCCCGCCCGGGATTGCCACCGCCGCCTGCTGATTCCCATCCTCCACGTGATCGTCATACAGCACGATAAACCCGAAGCGCTCCTCCCTCCGCTCCGGCAGCTTCTGGTTCGCCCCCGCAAACACGTAGGGTCGCCCTGTAATGACCGATTTAATCTCGTCCCCCGGATCCAGGTATTTCTCCTTCAGCAGCACGTCCAAACTCGCGGGCAACTGGCTTCCATGTTTGAACGAATACGCCACCGCCGCTCCCGCAACCTCCATCATGCGCGAGATGTTCTGCTGGCGCGGATCACTCCGCTGTGCGCGGTTCACCGCATCCATCGCCTCTTCGTTCGCCAGCGCCGCCTTGAATACCCCTGGATGCCGCGACATCGCCTGTTCCACGTAGCTCAACTGCGATACCCACGGCTCCTTCGCGTCTTGCTTTCGCTGGAGCATTCCGCGCAGATACGCCCCCACGATCTCGTCGGGATTCTCCATCGCCGCCGCGATCAGCGCCTCCGCGGCCTTCACCTGGTCCTTCCGCGCCTTGTCGTACGCCGCCCGCGCCGGGCCCGCCAGATTCACCTTCTCCCCCTTCGACTCCCCGCCTTCCTGAACGATCTGGAACGCCCTATAGATGCGCCCCGCGACAAACGGCGCCACGCGCTGCAAATCCTGACCGCTGCTGATCTCCGGCCACTGGTACATCGTGCTCACCAGCGCTTGCGTCACCGCCGCGTACCCGTACATCCGCGGTGAATTCTCCGCCGCCGCCACCTCCGCCTTCAGCCGAAACGCATCCTGAAGCGCCCGCTCGCCAAAGGCGCGGTTGTTGAAGTTCGTGCGGTACAAGTGACCGGCCAGAACCAGCAGCTTGTCAGCGATCTCGCCTCGCTGCGCCAGTTCCCCGCGCCGCGCCAGTTCCGACAGGTTGTTGTGCAGCGGCTGGATCTGGATGATCAACCAGTTCGCCCAGCGCGTCGCAAACCAGCTCAGCACATACACGCGCTCGCGTCCCTGGAGCTTGAGCGCATCCAGCGCCTTCAGAACCCCCTGGCTTCGCACTGCTTCGTACAGCCGCAAATCCCGGCATTTCGTCGCTTTGTCATACGCTTCCAGCGCCGGCGCATCCTGCTTCTGCTGGTACAGCAGATCCGCACGCAGGTAATACCCCAGCGCGTTCTCCGGATCGCGCTCGATGAGCCGCGCGACGTTCGCGTCACCGGCGCCCTCGGTCATCACCACCACAGCCGCCGCGATCGATGAATAAGCCGGCTTGATCTTCGCCGCCCGCGCCAGCAGCGCCTCCCGCTGCGGATACTTCACCGGCCCAAGCTCCGCCAGGCCGATTAGCACATCCGCATCCTCGGTCGCATCCGCCACCTTCGACAGGTTCTCCGCCGACACCGCCTTCTGCACCGGCTCCAGGAGCAGCGGAAGGTCATACATCTCGCGCGCCGGGCAAACAGAGCACAGCACGCTCAGAATGCTCAGCACACCCACAAGCCGTTCGATTGGATGGAATGTCATGATCATGGCATATCTCCGACAATTTCTGGCATTAGTTCCGCCTAAGGACCAGTCGGCCGCACTTCGGGTGGCTCAAAGACCGCCACCTCCTCCATTGGCACCAGCGCGATCCGCTTCCGCCGATACCCCGCCGACCACCGCTCAAATTCCGCATCCATCAACCGCGGCGCCGCACGCGCCGTCGCGAGAGGATTCGTTGCCGGACGGGTCGTCCGCTCGTGCGGCGGGATCAACTGCGCCACCTTCCGCTCGCTCGCGCCGTGGCCCTTCATCCACACCACCGCCGCAACAGACACGACAATGACAATCGCAGCCGCCACCGCCATCGGTCGCAGCACCCACCTCCGCCGCGCCTTCGTCCCATCCCGCTGCACGTCCACCCGCATCTCCCGAAGCGCGCTGCGCCCGCGCCTGTTCACCGCGCGCATCTCCGCGACAGATTCTCCGCACGCACTGCACGTCTGCACATGCCGTGCGACCGTCTCCCGCTCGGGCGCATCCAGCTCACCATCCACAAACATCACCAGCGTCTCATCGCTCGGACACGACATCGCTACCTCGATTCCTTCTGCAACGCACACAGCGCCGTCCGCAGCGACGCCTTCGCCTCGAAGATCGTCGCCTTCACCGTCCCCACGCTGACCCCCAGGGCCGTTGAGATCTCCGCATACGTCAGGTCCTCCAGGAAATGCAGCGTCACCATCTCCCGCTGCCGCTGCGGCAACCGCCGAACCGCATCCGCCACCGCGCGATGCGCTTCATCCGCAATAAGCCCGCCATCCACCGGCGGCAGCCCATCCGCCAGCGCCGCCCAATCCGTTGCCACCGCGCGCTCCCTGCGTCTGGCGTTCACCCGCGCCGCCACCCGGGTCAGGATCACATACGCCCACGTCAGCACCGACGACCGATCCCCGAATGATTGCCGCGACCGCAGAGCCTCCAGCAGCGTCTCCTGGACCACGTCCTCCACATCCGCGCCAGCCCAGCACAGCACCGCCGCCGACCGGACCAGCCGCGCCCGCACCGACTCGAGCTGCCTCTCAAACTCGTGCTTGTCAGCCATCCGCTCGTTTCCAGTCACTGACGCTTTAGTGGACGTCCGGTTGGAAAAGGTTTACCCGTCCAATCATTTTTCTCACGGTCTTCCCGCTCAACCACAACGCGTGATGACTGACACCAGCCAACGGTACCTGTAAGATTCCCCTCCCTATGCCCCAGATCAACGACAACTACCTCAAGCTCAAGGCCGGCTATCTGTTCCCGGAAATCCGCCGACGCGTGAAGGTGTTCGCTGAGGAAAATCCCCACGCCAAGATCATCCGCATGGGCATCGGCGACGTGACCGAGCCGCTCCCGCAGGCGTGCGTCGAGGCAATGCACAACGCCGTCGATGACCTCTCCCGCCGCGAGACCTTCCACGGCTACGGACCGGAGCAGGGATACGAGTGGCTTCGAAGCGCCATAGCAACCCATGACTTCCAATCCCGCGGCTGCGAAATTTCCGCCGATGAAATCTTCGTCTCCGATGGCTCCAAGTGCGACGTCGGCAACATCCTCGACATCTTCGGGCCCGGTAACACCATTGCCGTCACCGATCCCGTCTATCCGGTCTACGTCGACACCAATGTCATGGCCGGTCATACCGGCCAGCCGGACGAAGCAGGCGAATACTCCGGGCTCGTCTATCTGCGCGCAACAGCAGAGAACAAGTTCACGCCCGATCTCCCGCACGAGCACGTAGACATCATCTATCTCTGTTCCCCCAACAACCCCACCGGCACCGTCATCACGCGCCAGCGTCTCAAGCAATGGGTCGACTACGCCCTGGTGCATCGCGCCATTATCTTCTTCGATGCCGCTTACGAGGCTTACCTCACCGACCCGTCCATTCCCCGTTCGATCTACGAAATCCCCGGCGCCAAAGAGTGCGCCATCGAGTTCCGCTCCTTCTCCAAAACCGCCGGGTTCACCGGGGTTCGCTGCGCCTTCACCGTCGTCCCCAAAGGAGTGCACGGAAGAACGCGCGATGACAAAGAAGCCGACATCCACAAGCTCTGGCATCGCCGCCAAAGCACCAAGTTCAATTCCGTATCCTACATCGTTCAGCGCGGCGCCGAGGCCGTTTACTCCGACGCCGGAAAGGAACAGGTGAAGAACCTCGTCAGCTTCTACCTGGAAAACGCAAAGCTCATTCGCGACGGACTCACCGCCATGGGATACACCGTCTATGGCGGACAGCATGCGCCGTACATCTGGCTCCAGACGCCGAAGAAAACCAGCAGCTGGGCGTTCTTCGACCGACTGCTGGAGAAGGCGAACGTCGTCGGCACGCCCGGCTCCGGCTTCGGTCTCTCCGGTGAAGGCTTCGTCCGCCTCAGCGCCTTCAACTCCCGCGCCAACGTCACCGAGGCCCTCGAGCGCATCAAAGGACTTTAGACGCGCATGTCCGTCTTCTCACACCTTCGGCGAATCTGGTGGCGTCTCCCCGCCGGCCTGCGCGCATTCGGCCCCCTGGCGCGCCTGAAGTCGCAGGTGAAATCGGGTATGGCCACACACGATGATATTTACACACCCGCCTATTACATGGAGCGCCGCCAAGGCGCGCGACAAAGCGCCCGCATCATTGCGCAATCGCTCGTCGAGACCTTTCACCCGCGCGATGTCCTCGACGTCGGCAGCGGCACCGGCGATCTTGTGCAGGCGCTGCTGGCGCTCGGCGTGAATGCCTCGGGCCTCGAATATTCCGATGCCGCCTTGGCGATCTGCCGGCGGGAGAACATCCCCGTGCAAAAGTTCGATTTAGAAAAGGATCAGCTTCCGAGCGATGTCCGTGCAGAGATCATCACTAGCGCAGAGGTCGCCGAGCACCTGCCCGCATCATGCGCTGACCGATACGTCGACCTGCTCGCGCGCGCCACTCGGGGAGTCGTATTCACGGCTGCGATACCAGGCCAAGGCGGCACCGATCATGTCAACGAGCAGCCGCACGCCTACTGGATCGAAAAGTTCAACGCCCGCGGCTTCGAACTCGATCTCGTCACCACCACTCATTGGCGCGACGACTGGCAGCGCCAAGGCATCCTCGACCACTACCACAAAAACCTCATGATCTTCCGGCGGAGAATTTAACAGGCCTTTGTACCATCGCTGCTAAACCACCGCCTCTTCCCACTGCCTCTTCAGAAACGAAAAGCTCTTGGCGATCTCCTCCTCCGGCTTCCCTTCGCACCCGCACTCCAGGCTGCAATAGTCCTTGTACCCGATCATCTTCAGCCCGCGGAAGCCGTCTACAAACGACCGCTCATCCTGCCCCGGCATCACGCGCTTTCGGCTCGCCAGGTGAACGTGGTGCAGGTACTTTCCGGCAGAGACGAACCCCCCCATGTCGCTCGTCTCTTCGATCCGCATGTGATAGAAGTCGCCCATCATCATGATGCCCGGGGAGTTCACGTCCCGGCAGATGGAAGCGGCGTCGGCGAGCTGCCTCAGAAACCACGCCTCTCCACGATTCAGCGGCTCCAGCATCATTCGCGACTTTGCCTGCACCGCGTGCTCGCCGAGCTCTTTGAGAACGTCGATCAGTATCGCTCGCCCCTCCTTCCCCATCACCACGTTCTTCGCGTCGTTGAAAGCTGGCACCATGATCACACCCGTCGATCCAAGTTCGCCCGCCGCCGTCAGCAGCCGCTTAGCGTTGTCGATCGCCTTCCGGCGCTGCGCCTCGTCACTGACGATGTAAGGTCCATCCGCCGCACAGATCGCGCTGATCTTTACCTCCGTCCCGGCAATGGCGTCCTGCGCCTCCTTGATCCGGTTTTCCAGGTTCGGTGAGTGAAGCTCGATCCCAATGCCGCCGTACTTGGCGAGATTCTCAACCTTCTCTTTGAGGTTCCGCCCCGGCAGCCGGCTCTCCTGGCTCGACAGCTTCAGCACCGCTTTCTCCTGCGGCGTGGAACCCGATTCCTCTGCGAAAGCCGCAGAGGGCAATGTCGCGACAGCCCCCGCTACAACAGCGCTCTTCAGGAACATTCGGCGGTCCATGTTGGTCCCTTTCATTCAGCCTGATCCGGCGGCGGTGGACCGACTTGCTCCACCTCCCCCGCCGGTTTAGATCCTTCAAAATCCATCAAGAACACAATCCGCTGCATCTGCTCATCCCCAACCTTCTTCCGCAGCACGCCCCGCGCCTTGCGGATGCCGATCCGCCGCGAAACGTGGTTCAGCACGATGTGCTTGTTTTTCAGCGTCGGCAGAATCTCGATCAACTGATCCACGTGTAGGTGCTTACCCACTTTCGCCCGAGTCTTGTCCCCGGGATCGAAAAACGTGCACTCTGTGATCAGGATCTCGGCGTTGACGACGTCGGGATGCCGAAAGACCTCTCCGGCGGATGTATCGCCCAAAAATGTAACCAGCGGCACCTCCACCCGATACTGAATCTCCTCTCCCTTCTTCCGCAGATCCGCCAGTTCCTGCCCCGGCCGACCCATATACTCGGGTTTGAGCTTCTCGCGCACGCTCACCAGCGCATACCCCAGGCTGCCCCCGCCATGATGCGTTGCCACCGCTCTGATGATGAAGTCACGCCGTACCTCATGCGTCCCGTTCGCCGACATCGCCACCAGCTTGTAAGGCGTCCCCTGACGCTCCACATCCCGCCAGCACCGCAGCAGGTTGTCCACCGGCCGCTCGATCTCCCGAGGCACCAGCACCGTCCCCGGCTTCATCCCCTGGAAGTAACGCTGCGAAAGGTAGTAGGGGAGCCCCGCCAGATGATCCATGTGCCCGTGCGTGATGCACACGATGTCGCTCGTGAGCGCGAAGTGCGGGCTCCGACCGATGTCAAAGCAAACGTTTAGCTCCGGAACCTGAACCACCGTCTCTTCCCCCGCCACGCTGTACCCCACCACGTGGACCTGCCCGAGTCCGATTCGGGCAAACTTCTGGACCAAAAACGACTTCTCCGGCATGCGCGCACGGTAAATCGTCCCGGCGCTTTCCTCAAGACCGCACCGCCGTACGTCGGTTATTTGCTACCAGCCCCGGGCGCGTGGCATTAGAATGGGAACAACTGAAGGATCACTTCAGATGGGCCTGCTTTGGGAAGCGAACATCCTCAAACGCCGGGGCGCCAAAGACCCCTACGCCGCCACCGCGGAGGTGAATGCCGCCTACCTTGACGACGGCACTTGGCAGCCGTTTTCAAAGCCAGGCATTAAACATGAACCAACCGGCGGAGTGTGGTACGATCTGGACCGCGCGCCCTAGAATACGCGTCCGCCGCCTGCCTTTGTTTTACGAGGAAATGTTCATGCGTCGTCGTCATGGTTTTACGCTGGTCGAACTGCTGGTCGTCATTGGCATCATTGCACTGCTCATCGGCGTATTGCTGCCGGTTCTCGGGAAAGCCCGCGAGTCCGCGCAGCGCACCGCCTGCCTGAGCAATCTGCGCGAGCTCGCCAATTCCTTCCGCCTTTACGCGGGCACCTTTAAGGACGCCATCCCCATCGGCTATGTGGGTGGTGAGAAGCAGTTCAGCTACGTCATGAACTGGAACGTGGGCGGCGGACAGAAGGTCATCCAGATGGGCCTCCTCGCTGTCAGCAGCAACGCCAAGGTCGGCAAGACGTATTACTGCCCCACCGAAGAAGATCCGATGTTTCAGTACGATACGGCTGAGAATCAATGGGTCTTCAACCGTGTACCTCCGCACCCGGCGCTTAGCGGTCCGGTCGCGGCAAACCCAAAGACCGGAAACGCGCACACTCGCCTTGGTTACAACAGCCGCCCCTGCCAGGAATTCTTTACTGCCGCTGGGAAAGATGTGCCTTTCATCAACGCGTGCCCCGACTACCGGTCCAACATCAGCGGCTTCCTGAGGATGGCCCAACTGAAGAACAAGGCCATCCTCGCGGACCTCGTCAACATGCCCTCTGCCGTGACCGCTCGTCATAAGAAGGGCGTTAACGTTCTCTATGCAAACGGTTCCGGTCAGTGGGTCGGCCGCGAGGAATTTGACGATCAGCGAAACAAGACCAAGCCCTGGAGCAAGGTCACCAGCCACAGTGCGAGCTGGAACAACGACATCCTCAACGAGAATTCCAACCCCAAGACCGGCGTCTGGCTCGACCTCGATCGCGTGGCGCGGTAGCCGATCCGGAAGCTTGCTTCAAAAGACGCAGCTTTCTTTGCGTTTGCTGCGAATTTCCGGTAGTTTTATCGCTTCATGCACTGCCCGTTCTGCGATGCCGACAAGGAGAGTCTGAAGGTCATCGACTCCCGCACCTGCGAGGGCGGGCGCTCGATCCGCAGGCGCCGGCAGTGCCTCAAATGCGACAAGCGTTTCACCACTTACGAACGCATCGAAGAGCGCGTGAGGCTGGTTGTTGTTAAGAAGGACGGCCGGCGGGTGCCTTGGGACCGCGGCAAGATCATCAGCGGCCTGGAGCGTGCCTGCTTCAAACGCCCTGTTTCCGAAATGGAGCTCCTGCGCATCGCCGACGAGGTCGAAGAAGAAGCGTTCAAGACCTACGACCGCGAAGTGCCCAGCACAGTGGTAGGGGGGCTGGTAACGGATCGGCTCCGCCGCGTGGATCAGGTCGCTTATGTGCGCTTCGCCAGCGTCTATCGGCAGTTCAAGACGCTTGAAGAACTCGTGGATGAAGCGCGTGCGGTCATCGATGCCCGACGGTATGAAGATCCGGGACAAGGGAGACTGTTCATCGATCCCCTGAACAACACCAACGGCAATGGCGCCCGCGCTGATCACGACCCCGCGCTCCCACCGCGCAAGCGCAAGAACAAAGCACAACCCGAACCCGAAGAAGCGCCGGTGGATTAAGCTGTAGCACGGGCACGTTGCCGGTGATCAAGCGGATACACGGGCAAGCTGCCCCGCTAAGAAAAAGGGGAGAGCTATAAGTGAAGATTAGTTTTTGCTTTACCGCCGCATTCAAGCCGATTTGCACCTTGGTCCGATAACACCTGGAGGCACCCAATGCGCGCTGGCCGCACAATTCGCTCCCTCGCCCCGTTGCTTTGCATCGCAGCCGTAACCTCGCTGTGCGTCCCCGCCTGCACCAAGAAGCCGGACGCGAACAAGCAGCTTACCCGCTACCAGCCGCTGCCCACGCGGAAGAACCTTCCCCCGTTCATGAAGGACACCATTTACGAGCGCACGGAACTTTTCCGCACGGATGGTCTCCTCGTCTCCGGTTACGGCGTTGTTTCGGGTCTTGAAAACACGGGCGACTCGGTCGCGCCCACGGCCGTCCGCCAGTACATCATCAACTTGATGCTCAAGCATGGCACCGGTAGCTCGCGCGTCCAGGGGCAGGGCCAAATCACGCCCGAGATGTACCTCGCCGATCCGAGCTTCGCGATCGTGCAGGTCGACGGCTATCTCCCGCCGGGCATCCGCAAGGGCCAGCGCTTCGACGTGCAGGTCAGCGCCTTGCGCGACAGCGCCACCACCAGCATCGCCGGCGGGACGCTCTGGCGAACGGACCTCCGCCTCAACGGCGCTGATCCCCGCGATCCGGGCGGCTCAGTCAACGTCTACGCCCGCTGCGAAGGACCCGTCTTTGTCAATCCCACCTACGCGCTGGAGCGCAAGCCTGCGGACGCCAACGCCAAGCGCAGCTTGCGCTTTGGCCAGGTCATGGACGGCGGCGGCTCGGAAGAAGATCGCCCGCTCGGTCTGCGCTTGCTTGAGCCGCAGTACAGCATGTCCCGCGCGATCGAGCGCCGCATCGAGCAGCGCTTCCAGAAGCAGGCGGATCGCCTCAAGCCGAGCAATGTGGCAGGTCTGGCCGAGGCGCAGGATGAAGGCGTGGTCAACTTTTTCGTTCCCCAGAGCTACGACGGCGACTGGGAACACTTCGCCGGTGTCGTCACGCACCTCTACCTCTACGACTCTGCCGAGTATGCGACCAACAAAGCAGTCGAACTGGCTGAAGAAGCGGTCAAGCCCGACGCGCGTCTCATGGACATCAGCTACTGCTGGGAAGGTCTGGGCGCGCCGGCGCTGGCGATCATCCGCGACCGCGAGCTGATGCTGCATCGGTCGCCCGACGTCGCCTTCGCCGCGGCGCGAGCGGCAGCGTTTCTCGACGACCCCATGGCCCCCATGGTGCTCGCACGCATCGCGCGCAACAACGAAAACCCCTTCCAGCTCAACGCCATCCGCACGCTGGCGGCGCTGCGGAACAGCCCCGCGATCAACGAGCAGATTCGTCCGCTGCTGGACAACGAGAAGAGCCTCGTGCGCCTTGAGGCGTACAAGATGCTCGCACGCAACGAAGACAATTCGATCTTCTCGCGCGAGATCAACAACCGCTTCCGTCTTGACATCGTCCCCAGCAAAGCTGCGCCGCTGATCTACGCGACGCGGCGCGGCGGGCCCCGCATCGCCATCTTCGGCCGGCAGACCGCGCTCGATACGCCCGCCACTTTCAGCCTGATGGGCGGCCGGTTGACGATCTCCTCCGATCCCGGCGGCCAAACCGTCACCATCTACTTCCGTCCGCCCGCCCCCGGCGCCGCGCGAACGCCCAACCCCATCATGACCATCAGCCGCCCGGACCTCGCCGAGATCGTCGCACGCCTTGGCGGCGAAGGATTTGACGAGCAGGAGAAACCCTTCCGCTTCAACTACGGCGAGATCGTCGCCATCATCTCCAACATGGCCGACAGCAAGAAGCTCATGGCCGCCCCGGGTGGTAACAAGATGATCGCATCGTTCATGCTCCAGGAGATCCCCCAGGTGCGCGATTCCATCTACAGCGCCCCCGTCATCCAGGACCAGTCCCGCCCGCAGGGGGACCAAAAGCCGGTTTCACTGGGTCTTCCGCAATCCAAATCCACTCCCGATAGCGCGCCACAGCCCAGCGGCTCCGCCGCGGGACCGAACGCCCCCCGCGAACCTGCAACCCTCGAACCAAGAAGAAATTCAAGCGCGCAAACAGATCCTCGTTCCGTGGACTTGGCAAAGTAACCTCTGTACGGATAATTGCCTCTGGTTCGCAAACCTTCGCCACCGCACGGAAGCTGTGGTCGAAAGACGCGAAGCAGCCCGGGCAGTTCAATCGGTCAGGGAGGACCGCTAACGATGCAACTCAAGAAACTCATCGTCCAAGGCTTCAAGAGCTTTGCCGACCGCACGGAATTCGTCTTCGATGCCGCCATCACCGGCATTGTCGGTCCGAACGGTTGCGGCAAGAGCAACGTCGTCGACGCATTTAAGTGGGTGCTCGGCGAGCAATCCGCCAAGAGCCTCCGCGGCGACGCCATGATGGACGTCATCTTCAACGGCTCCGGCGGTCGCAAACCGGCGGGCATGGCCGAGGTCGTCCTCGTCTTCGACAACCCAAAGAGGGACGATGACACACGCCAGCTCAACGTCGACGCCGATGAAGTCGCGGTAGGCCGCCGACTTTTCCGCGACGGCACCAGCGAATACCAAGTCAACAATTCCGCATCGCGTCTCAAGGACATCCGTGAGCTTTTCCTGGACACCGGCGTGGGCGTCGATGCCTACAGTGTCATCGAGCAGGGTCGTGTCGCCGCACTGCTCGAAGCCAACCCCGCCGAGCGCCGGCTGATCTTCGAAGAAGCCGCCGGCATCTCCAAGTACAAGGTCAAGAAGAAAGAAGCCCAGCGCAAGTTAGAGAAGGTCGACCAGAACCTCCTGCGCGTGAACGACATCGTAGAAGAAGTCGAAAAGCGACTCCGAAGCGTCAAGATCCAGGCCGGCCGCGCCCGCACGTATCAGGAGCACTCCACCCGCCTCTCCGAGCTGCGCCTGACTTACGCGATCCAGGAATATCACCTTCAGTACACGCAGTCCGCGGACGTGAAGGCAAAGCTGGACGACGCGCAGTTCCGCCTCGACGATCTGTCCTCATCCCTCGCCCGATCTCAGAACGAACTGGCGACGAAGCGCGAAGATCACGAGGTCCTCTCGCAGCGCAAGCAGCAGCTCGAGTACGAGCTGGTACAAGCCAAAGCTGGCATGCAGTCGGCGCAGCAGCGGCAGCAATACGCGCAGCAGCAGCTCGAGCAGATCGCGGAACAACTTGCGGCGTTTGAATCTGATCAGGCCAACGCCCAGCAGAAGCTCAGCGAAGTCTCGCAGTCGCTCTCGACGGAAACCGAAACGCTCCAGCGCCTGACCGAAGAGCTGGAAGGCCACAAGCAGAACATCAATGAGCGCCAGCAGGCGTTCCGCGACGGCCAGCTCCAGCTCAACCAGCTCACGCAGGATGTCGAGAAAAACAAGACCGCGATTCTCGAGCTGATGCGAAAATTGGCCAACACGAACAGCCGAATCGGCGCCATCGAGATCGAGCGCAAGAACATCGCCGCTCAACAGCAGCGTCTCTCCGAGCGCCGGCGCGTCGTCCTCGCCGAGATCGACACCTTGGATGCACAGCGCGCGGAGCTGAATCAGAAGCTCGAAGCCGTCGTCGCACTCATCGCGGATCAACAGGCGCAGCTCGAGAACAAGCGCGAGCAGGCGTCCCACCTCGGCAAGCAAATCCAGCAGGTTGGTGAGAATCTCGGCGCCGCCAAGGAACATCGCTCGGGCATGATCTCCCGCAAGAAGCTGCTGGAAGATCTTGAGAGTCGCCGCGAAGGCGTCAGCGAGGGCGTCAAGTCTGTCCTACGGCAGCGCGAGCAGAAATTCCCGTTTATCAGGGGGTTGGTGGCGGATGTGCTGCGAGTCGATGTCGAGCATGCCCATGCCATTGAGGCGGCCTTGGATGGGAGGGATCAGTGGCTGGTTGCCGCCGATGCTGAAGCCTGCGTCAGCTCGAAAGAGGTGTATGAGGAGCTGGAAGGTCGGGTAAATATTCTTCGTAGCGTGGGCGTCTCGCCCAGGCTGCGTGGGCGAGACGCCCACGCTGGGGAGGAGGCGAGCCACGACTGGAACCAGCATCCGCATCGGATTCGGCTGGCGATCGACCTGATCAAATTCGAGCAGCAGGACGAATCAATCGCCCAGCACCTCCTCGGCCGCACCGTCATCGTCGACGACCTCGCCGGCGCCGCCGAGCTTCATCGCACCGCCCCCCAAGGCTACCGCTACGTCACCAAAGCCGGCGAAGTCCTTGAGTGCGACGGCACCCTTCGCGCCGGCCCGCTCACCGCCGCTATGGGCATCCTCTCCCGCCGATCCGAGCTCGAAGCGCTCAGCCAGCAGATCGTCGACGTCGACCGCCGCATCGAAACGCTCTCTCACGAACTCTCCGAGACCAACGCCACGGCCAAGGCGCTCGAGCAGGAAATCTCTGACCTCCGCAACACGATCTATCAATCCAACACCACCAAGGTTGAGCTCTCCAGCCAGATCACTCAGATCGGCGACAAGCAGTCCTCTCTCCGCCGAGAAGAGCCCGTCCTGGAGCGCGAGCTGGAAAACCTCCTCGATCAGACCGGCAAGCTCAAGATTGAGGAAGATGAGCTCCTCTCGCGCCGGCAGACGCTCGAGAACGACCAGGCTTCCCGCCAGCAGGCGGTCGAAGAACTCACCGCCCAGCACACCCAGGTTGCTGAAGATCTTAAGAACTGGGGAGAGCAACTCACCTCCGCCCGGGTTCTCCTGGGCCAGATCCAGGAGAAACAGCTTTCCTGCCAGCAGCACGTCCAGCGCATGACCGCGGCCAAGACCGAGATCGAGCAGCAGATCACCCGCATCGTCAAGAGCGCCGAATCCGTCGCCTCGCGCCGCGGCGGCATCGAGCAGGAACTCGCCGAAGCGCAGCATGCCGAAGCCGCGCTTCTCGAGCAGCAGAAGGATCTGATCGGCCAATCCGAATCCGTCGCCGCGCGTCTGGAAGAATCCGGCCACGTCGTCCGCACGCTCTCGTCGCAGGTCGACTCCATCCGCGCCGACCACGCCAGTGTGGAACAGGAATTCCACCAGTTCCAGGTGAAGGACTCCGAGCTCCGCGTGCGTCTGGAAAACCTTGTCACCCGCACGCAGGAAGAGCTCCAGCTCGATCTCCCCGCCAAGTATGCCGAGCACGAGGCGGCAGGGGGGTACCAGCCCGCCGATGTCGACTGGGACGCCATCGCCAACGAGATCAAAGAACTCCGCGACAAGATCCAGCGCCTCGGCAACGTCAACCTCGACGCCATCGGCGAGCTCGAAGAGCTCGAGCAGCGCAGCCAGTTCCTCGCTGCCCAGGTCACCGATCTCACCACCAGCAAGCAGCAGCTCGAGCAGCTCATCGACGAGATCAACCGCGAAAGCTCCACGCGTTTTGAGCAGACGCTCAACGCTGTGCGCGAACACTTCCAGGGCATGTTCCGAAAGCTCTTCGGCGGCGGTAACGCCGACATCTACCTTGAGACGGAACTGGAAGAAAAGGTCAAAGTGCAAGGCGAAGATGGCCAATCTCGCTTCGAGATGGTCAAGCGCACCGTCGACCCGCTCGACGCCGGCATCGAAGTCATCGCCCGACCGCCTGGCAAGCAGCCAGCCACCATCTCACAGCTTTCCGGCGGCGAAAAAGCCATGACCTGCATCGCGCTGCTCATGAGCATCTTCAAGAGCAAGCCCAGCCCCTTCTGCATCCTCGACGAAGTCGACGCCCCGCTGGACGAAGCCAACAACCAGCGCTTCGGCTTGATCATCCAGGAGTTCCTGGACATGAGCCAGTTCATCATCATTACCCACCACAAGCGCACCATGCAGATCTGCGATGTGCTCTACGGCGTGACGATGCAGGAACAAGGGGTTTCCAAGCGGGTGGCGGTCAAGTTCGACCAGGTCGACAACCAGGGCCGAATCGCCGAACACGCGGCAGCGTGAGCAGCGCATTCGTGCTGAATGTTCCGATGGTTGCGATCACCAAACATATTGTGACAGTGCAGCCGGGCGGACGAATCGAGATCAACGATCCGCAGTTGCCGGAGGGCGCCTGCGCGGAAGTCACGGTCTCCGTGCGCCATGCTCCCGCTCGAACTCCCGCCGAAAGACTGGCGGCTTTGGATGCGTTGCAACAAAGCTTGAAGCTGGATGCCGAGAAGGTTGCCAATTGGACCGCTGATATTCGCGCTGAACACGAAGCGTCGGGTCCTCAGGAATGATTCACCTCGACACCAACTTTTTGGTTCACGCCTTGTGGCCCGACACACCGCAAGATCAACTTCTTCGCCAATGGACAACTGCGGGGGAGACACTCGGGATCAGCGTCGTTGCGTGGTCTGAGTTCCTTTGTGGTCCCGTTGATCCCACTCATGTTGATCTTGCAAGAGCCCTTGTCCCGGAGCCTGAACCTCTCACCACGGCAAATGCTGTTCTGGCCGCCGACTTTTACAATGTCTCGGGCAGGCGGCGAGGGCATTTGGTTGACTGCTTCATCGCTGCGACTTGCGTACGGCTCGGCGCGTCACTCGCCACCCACAACCGCACGGACTTCCTTCGGCTGCAACCGCTGGGCTTGAAGCTGGTTTGATCAGTCGCTTCTGTGGCCGGTGCGATACGCCATCCGCGCCCAAAGCACCCAAAGCAGCGAACACACAATCACCCCGCTCAGCGCGTGCACCAGCGCAATCAATGTCGCGGCAGAATACACCAGGCTCCCCATCCAGAATGCGCGTCTGACTTTTTCAATCTCGCTCGTCGGCACATGCTCCCAGAACAGCTTCCCCCGCTCCGCCGCGGTCAGCAGCAGGTGATACGCCACGTTCACCAGCAGATAAGTCCCGCAGTAAAACACTGCCGCCGTGCGCGCGCCTTCATCATTCAGGTGCCGCGCCAGCAGCGCCGTCGGGAAGTTGATAAACGTCACCACCAGCAGCAGAAAACCGTTGGCAAACAGCATCCCGCGGTTCATCTTTTTCAGCATCGTGAACAGACCGTGATGGTTTACCCACATCACCAGGATCGTTGCGAAGCTCGCGACGAACGCGAGATAGCCGGGCCACAGATGCACCAGCTCGCGAACCAACTGCGCGTTGCTTGTCTCGTCGTGCTCCGGCACGCGGATTTCCAAGATGAGCAGCGTGATGGCGATCGCAAACACCCCATCACTAAATGCCTCGGTTCTACCTTTCTCCATGGCGGGATGATAGCGAGAGAATGCGTTAAAAAACCTCCCATGACACAAACGGTGCGCGTTGAGCAGCCCGCGATAAAAGAAACCGCCCGGCGAGTGGGTCGCGCCGGGCGGTCAGAGGGGGATTGAAGGAAGTCCGAGAAACTTCGTTGGTTGGATTTACTTGTTTTGCAGCGTACGCACGTCCACCTGCGGAACCACCGGCCGCGGATCAACCGTCGCCGAGTCCTTGTTCAGCACCGGACGGGCAGCCGGCTTCGGCGCTGGCGTGGTGCGGTGGCTCGCGGCGGTCTCGCCGCCGATCACCGCGTTGCTGCGAACCGTCGTGGGGAGGATGAGCACTTCCACCCGGCGATTGCGCGCCTTGTCCCCTTCGGAAATGTTAGCAGCGATCGGCCGCTGATCCGCGTAACCCGTCACCGCCAGGCGCTGCGGATTTACCGAGTCGCTCATGAGCTGGCTGCCAACCGAAATCGCCCGGTGGGCCGAAAGGTACCAGTTGTCCTTGTGGCCCGCCGCGATCGTCGCCGGGTTCACCACGCGGGTGTTGTCCGTGTGACCGGCAACCATCAACTCGTAAGTGTTCGCGGCATTGCTGTTCAGGATCTGTGCAAAACGGCCGATTGCTTCTTTCGCCTTCGGCGTCAGGTCGCTCGAGCCGGTCGAAAACGTCACGTCGCTCTTGAACTTCACGATGCCTCGCGCGGCATCGAAGTCCACCAGGTCGGGGTTCTGACGGGCGAACTCCGTCAGTGCGTTGCTCAGCGGCTCAGGCAGCGCGTTGCCAGGGCCCTGCTTGTTCAGCGCATCGACATACCGCCGATTCAGCTCATCGAGCTGGCGCTGAAGATCGCCGTTCTGCTGATTCAAGTTGTTCAGCATCGCGTCACGACCATTCTGCCCGTTCATGATCGCCGCGAGCTGCCCCTTGTACGCCTCCGCTTCGGCGCGAGCCTGGGTGGCGTCGTTCTGCGCCTGGCCAAGCTGCTCCTGATAGCGGTCGCGATCAAGCTTCAGCGCGTTGTATTTTTCCTGAGAAACGCAGCCGCCGAGGGTGAGTGAAAGCGCCGCGATACCGACGAGACGATGCATCCGTGCCATGATTCGTGCCTCCTGCACTTTTGAGTTGTTACAGCGGGACGAACTTGAAGACTTGTTCTTCCCCGGGGTTTACCCGTTTTCACATCCGTCTGCGCCGCATCAGTCGGCACGTGCCCGCGGATGAGTTAACGGCACAGTTTGCATTCCGCTTTTCAGATTTCAAGACCTAATCCCAAAAAATGCGCCAAAATTGCTCGCGATTTCTGGTACAGTGAGCCTTCACGTTGCGACGGCCGGGGTTCTTCCAGCAGCCTGCTCATGTCGTCGCTGGGCGCTTTGCGCGGCAAGGATTGCCTCGGTTGTCTCGCGTGGCGTCTGATAACCACAAGCTAAGCGATCAAAACTTTTTGTGTTGGTTGTCCCGCTTCCAATGGGCGGTACAGTCCAAGCACCGCAATTGCGGTCAGTAAGGACCGGGAGAAAGAAATGGGTAGTTCGTCTGTTCGTTCTTCAAGCATCGCTCAACTTCTGCGCCGGCGGAGTAGCGCCCTGATGCTCGCCACCGCCGGTGTCGCACTTGCCGGCACAACCTCCACCGCCAGCGCCCAATATTACTGGGTCAACACCAACGGCAACTGGAGCGTCACCAGCAACTGGGGTGAAGACGACAACGGCGTGCCGCTTGCTCCACCCCCCGCCGGTGGCAACACCGTCTCCCTCGAGTTCTACACCGACAACTCCGCTGGCGCATCGCCGCCGTTCATCGGCTCCTACACCTCCACCAACAACCTCGCCAATCCCTTCACGCTCAACAGCCTGAACTTCTTCAACTTCGCCCCCAGCGGCGACATTACCGTCGCCGGTAATGCGCTGCGCTTTGCCGGCACCGATTCCTCCATCAACATGCAGTGGTTCGACGGAAACGCCCGCATCTCCGCGCCCCTTCAGCTCTCCGTCAACACGACCATCGACAGCTCCACCTTCACCGGTACGCAGCTTCTCCTCTCCGGTAACATTTCCGGCGCCGGCGGCCTCGCAATCAACTCCGGCAGCGTCTACCTCACCGGCACCAACACCTACACCGGCCTGACCACCTTCGGTGAAGGCGGCTCGCTCTACGCTGCCGCCAACAACACCCTCTCCCCCAACAGCACTATCGAACTTTCGGGTCTCGATCAGCTCTTCTTCGAAGTCCCCGCCCCCGTCGCCATCGCTGGCGTCACCCTCGCCACCGGCGCTCACAGCCAGGTCATCGGCGCGCTCTCCGGCACCGGGTTGATCGACATCTCCACCGCCTCGCTCACCCTCGGCGGAAACAACGCCTCCACCACCTTCTCCGGTACACTCCTCGGCGACGCCGGCTCCGTCCTCAACAAGGTCGGCGCTGGTTCCATGCTCGTCAACGGAACCGTCGGCGTCGAACAGCTCAACATCACCGGCGGCTCCATCATCGTTGGCTCCGAGTTCGGCCTCGCCACCACCGACATCAACGTCGCTGTCAACAACGGCCTCGCCTTCACCGGCTTCACCGACTTCGCCATCGGGGCACTCTCCGGCAGCGGTAACCTCGATATCTCCGGCGTCGCGCTCTCCACCGGCATCGGCGGGGAAAGCACCTACAGCGGTCTCCTCAGCGGCAGCGGAACGCTCGTCAAGCTCGGCGCTGGAACCCTCGTCCTCACCAACACCAACACCTACACCGGCGGAACGCAGGTCGATGCCGGCACCGTCCGCGTCGCCACCGATCGCGGACTCGGCGCCACCAATTCGCCCATCACCTTCTCCGGCGGCGCCATCCAGCTCGCCGCCAGCTTCGACTTCGCCCCCACCCGCGCCATCACCCTCAACGGCTCCGGCGTCATCGACACCCAAGGGTTCAATACCCGCATTGCCCAATCCATCACCGAAACCGATCTCGCCAGCATCCTGCGCAAGCGGGGGACTGGTACCCTCACCCTCGGCGGCAGCAACGCCTTCTCTGGCGGTGTTCAGCTTGAGCAGGGCAGCCTTGTCCTCACCAACAACAACGCCGCCGGTACCGCGGGCGCCATCGAGATCAACAGCCCCGATACCGGCGCGGTTCCCACCGCGCTCTCCGTCGCCCCCAACATCACGCTCGCCCGCGACATCACCGTCAACAATTTTAGCACCGGCACCACCATCACCGCACTCGCCGGAAACTCCGGCCCGACCATCTTCTCTGGCAACGTAACGCTCAATAAAGACATCACCTTGGTCGCCAGCAACACCACCGCCCTCGACTCGGCCCACAATCCCGGCCAAACCCGCTTCGACGGCCAGATCGCCGGAACCGGCGGGATGACCATCGTCGGCGGAAACATGGTCCAGTATCGCGGCGGCGCGAAAACTTATACCGGCATCACGCACCTCACCGGCTCCGGAACCACGCTTTCCATCAAGGAAGCGTCCGCCTCTCCCAGCAATTCCACCATCGATCTTCCGGCCAACACCACCCTCGTCTTTGAAGGCGTCGGTAACGCCGTCGTCGGTGGTCTTAACGGCTCCGGCTCCGTCATCAACAACGATTCCGCCGGCGTTTCCTCCATCAAGGTCGGTAACAACAACCAGAGCACCATCTTCAACGGCGTGATCAACAACGGCATCGCATTGGAAAAAGTCGGCGCCGGTACGCTCACCCTCACCGGCAACAACCCCTACAGCGGGCCCACCACCTTCACCGCCGGCGTGGTCTCCGTCGCCGCCAGCAACGACATCGGTAACGGCACACCAGGCAATGGACTGATCTTCAACGGTGGTACCCTCAGGACGACAGGCCTCATCACCACCGGCCGTTCCCTCACGGTCAACTCCACCGGTGGAACGCTCGACACCTCCAACCAGACGGTCACTATCAACGGCACCGCCGGAACAAACTTCAGCGGAAACCTCAACATCACCGGCGGCGGGAGCCTGGTCCTGGCACGAACCTCCGGCCCGCTCACCATCAACCCCGGCGCCACCGCGACAGTCTCCAACGGCGCCAGCCTCGTCGTCTCCAGTAACATTGAGGCGTTGTCCGCCGGCGGTAACCGCCTCGCGGTCGTCAACAACTCAACTGCTGGCTTCCGCGTCACCGCCGGCACCCACAACGCCGGCTCCATCACCGGCACCGGTAACACGCAAATCGACGCCGGCGCAGCCCTCATCGCCGATCACGTCCGCCAGGGAATCCTCACCGTCTCCGGTCTCGTCCGCGTCCGCCCCAACGGCACCGCCACCAGCGCCAGCCGACTCACCGATCTCTCGTTCACGGGTAACGGCACCCTCGACCTCAACGACAACGACCTGATCATCGACTACGCCGCCACCGGCCCCAATCCGATGGTGAAGCTCCAGAACTGGGTCTTGCAGGGCTACGCCGATTCTCCCACCGCCGGCAAGACCGGTATCATTTCCACCACCGGTCAGAGCGCCGGCAACACCATGCTCGCCCTCTTCGACAATGCGATCACCGGCCTCCCCAGCTTTGACGGCCAGACCGTCGACGCCACCACCATCATCGGCAAGTACACCTACCAGGGCGACATCAACCTCGACGGCCAGGTCGACGGCTCCGACCTCTCGATCGTCTTCAGCAACCTCGGCGCAACCGTCCAACCCGGCAACGCCTGGCTCCTCGGGGACACCAACATCGACGGCATCATCACACCCGATGACCTCATGGCCATCGACGCCAACTTCGGCCGAGGCATCGGTAACCCCCTCGCCGCCCAAGGCATCATCGCCGCCGTCCCCGAGCCCACAGGTCTCACCCTCGTCGCAACCGCAGGCCTCCTCGCCCTGCGCCGCCGCCGCAAATCTCAGATCTGAAATCGGAAATTTGGGATCTGAAATCTCAAATATGAGATCTGAAATCTCAAATTCGGAATCTCTCTTCTCTTAAACAAAACCGGGCGACCTGCAAGGGTCGCCCGGCTTCTTTCTTGATGTCACGAGACGCTTATCGGCGCTTCCCCATCACCAATCCAATCACCCCGAAAATCACCGCCAGCACCGCCCCAATCCCAAAGAGAATCCAAATCTGCCGCGTCTCCGCCGGCCTGCCCGCAATCTGATCCATCAGTCCCGGCCGAGCATTCGTCACACCGGAGAACAGCGCCAGAAACCCAACGAAGCAGAAGATCGCCGCACCCAGCGCCGCCGCGCCCAGTCCCGATGCCGCCGGATCCGCAGCCTCAATATAAATCGGCGGCGCCGTCACACCCCGCGCCGGGCTCGCCAGCCCCGCCACGCCCGCGCTCGTTCCGGTATCGCCCGAGGGAGCCCGCCGAGGCGTCTTGGCCGTACCCGGCGCCACTTCATCCAGCAGCTCCGCGCCCAAGCTCGTGTCGTCGCTCTCGCGCGTCAGGTCCAGCAACCCCGAACCCGACCCCACCGAATCCAGGTTCACCTGGTCCGAGTGCTGCGAAATCGCTGTCTGCGCCAGCGGATCCGCGTGTTCGACCGAATCTTCCCCGAAGACGTTGATACCACCGCGACCGGTGCCCGTGTTGCTCATCCCGCTCATCGAGCCGCCGGCCATCGATCCGCCGGCCGTCCCACCCGCCATTGATCCACTGCGGCCCTGGCCTGGTGAAGGCATGCCGCCGATCGAGCCCGAAAGCCCCAGGTCCGCCGCCAGCGCGGTGTCATCCTTCATCTGCATCTGCATGCCCGAACCGGAAAGCTGACTTTCCGAATCCGCCAGCGAGATGCCCAGCCCTGATCCGCCCATCGATCCGCCGCTGCGCGAATCGACCAGGCCAATCGGCGCACCGGAATCCGTTGGCCCAAGTGAAATCTGATCTCCCGAACCCGAAGATCCGGATCCCAGCTCGTTCTTGAGCGCTTCCACCTGATCGGCCTTGAACATCAGCCGCGGCCCATCTCGGAACTCGCGCAGCCGACCCTCACGCGTAAGCTGCTTGATCTCTTCTTCATTCCGGCCGAGAGCGGCTTTCGTCTCGTCCAGCGTATAGAACATCTTGGCCATCATGGTGCGACTCCTCTGTTGTCCGTTTCTATTGGGGGATTACTTGCGGTGCCGGCGCGGCGGGCGCTTTGCCCGCGCCCGCCCCCTCCTGCCGCTTCTGCACAAGCTCCTTGATCTCATCCGGTGAAGGCTGTGTGTTGAAGTCCGGCATCTGCCGGTCGTACCGGAAATTCCGCGCTGCGATAAAGTGCAGGTTCTTATCCCCCGGGAAAAACTGGTACGCGCACAGCGTCTGGCTGTCCACGTCCATCACATAACATCCCCACTGGTTCCCCGAAAACTGCGCCGGCACCACGAACAACCCCGCGCCGCCCGCGATCGGTGCCTGCGTCTGCCCATACGCCGGCGCAACCAGCGTCGGCGCCCCCGACCGCGCCAGCAGCACGATCAAAATCGCGCCCAGCAAAACGGCATTGGCGCACAAAGCCACAAACAAAGGATTTCGCGAGGGTTGAGTTGAAGTCATTCGCAACGTCCGCCAGCTAAAAAACGTCAGACAAACGCATCGGCATTATAGGTTTCACCCCGATGCGGGCAAACATATCTTCCTTTCGCGACGGAGGTTGGGCCAAGCCCGGGTCCAGAAACACTCGCGGCCGCGCCCGCCCCTACACCTCAAACGGCTCCGGCCCGATCTGCTCCACCGGAAACGCAAAGAACTTTGCCTCCGGATGCTTCCAGATCTCGCCCGGTAAATTCAGCTTCTCCATACACAGCCGCGCCAGCAATTGCTCCCGGCTCCACCCGGTCTCCTGCGCCACCTGCGGTAAGAAACACCCCGCCCGCTCATGGAAGTGCACGTAAATCCCCTCATTCAGCAGATCAAACCCCTCCGCCGTCGTCGGCCGCAGCGGTGAGATCACGGAAATGTCCAGCGACAGCTTCGGCAAATCGTCTGCCGTCACCGGATGGTCCAGAAACCGCGGATCTCGCAGCACCGATTGCGCCGTCTGCGTCACCGATTCCCACAGCGGCGCCGTCGCATCCAGCCGCCCCACGCACCCCCGAAGCCGATGCGTCTCCAACTCGTGCAGCGTCACGAACGATCCCGCCGGCTGCACCAACTCCGCGGCAGTCGGCGCAGGCGCCGAAGGAATATCCGGATCCTTCCCCGTCACGCGCTGTCGAATCACTTCCCGCGCCAGGTTCAGCAGCGCCTCGCGACTCGCAGGTGAGAGCGGCACGAAAACTATGGTAGCATATTCTTACGAGAAATGGGGGACGCCGCGTTCAGACGCGAGCTCTCCTCGAACAACATGTATCGCTGCCCCACCCTCAGGGGTCTTTCAACTGACATCGCTACCGCTGGACCTCGTCTGTGCTCGGCCGGTCGGAAACGAAGTGGTGCGAAGCGATCGCACAAATGAGCTCCGTCGCCTCCAGTTGCTCAGACGTAGAGGACGGCGGCAGCGTGATACGCAGTGCAGTGCGATTCCAGCCAGTCAGATCTTTGTAGTGAGCCGCGGGGTTTAGTGATTTGCTGTCGAGTTGTTCAATGCGCAAGGGGTGCTTGCCCGACGTGGTTACATATTCGTGAGACGACTGTCCAGGTGCTTGTTCAAGCAGCCCGCACCGGATCGCCTCATCAAGTACATCCGGGCAATAGACGGTGAATTTTCCGTCCTGCAGATCTTCAAGTGCGAACACTTGCTTGCGGTACTTTCCGTCAGCGACGTAGAGCTGAAGCGTTTGCTTTCCAACGAGTTTGGCGGCATGAGGGGCGAGCGTCATCAACGTGCATGTCAGCCGTTGCCACAGCGCCGCGTGAGCAGCGTCCGGCTGAGCCTCAAGGGCTGCGACCCGCCGCTCCGCCGCGGCACGGTCCCGGGGCGAAAGCTTTCCAAGAAATTCTTCGAAGCTCCTGCGATTTGCAAGTGCTGCGCGCGCCGTGGCCAAGACGTTATCCGATTGACGGTACTCCATGTTCACCGTGCGAATTTCCTGATGACCTCTTGCAACACTTGAAGCGTTACCGGCTCGGTCAGATGCGTTCTGCCTCTTGGTTCCACGTCTTGATAATCCCCTTCAACGGTTTGCTCACAATAACGTCATCCGAAGAATCGATGATTGCAGCGGCGGAGACGCTTGTGATCCTATGCCGATGTGATGCTACGTTCACTCCCTGGCGTGGTGGTGTCAAGGGCGGGTACGGCTAGAACCAACCTTTCGTTCTTCTGAACGTCCTCGCTACGATCGCAAACGTTGACATTCATCCCAGTGCCTGACGACCGGTCGCAGTCGATCGTTTCAGAAACATGATTCTCGCGCCGCCGTAGGCTCTCTTGTATCCGCATGTCTAGCATCGTGCTCAGTTACTGAGTGCGGCCAGCGAGACTGGCAACCATCGTGATCAACTCTGCGGGTTCCACCGGCTTGGCAACGTGCATCTGGAATCCGGCAAGCACAGCCCTCATTCGGTCCTCCGGTCGGGCGTAAGCCGTCAAAGCGATTGCAGGAACACTGCCACCTTGCTCCTGTTGGAGGTTCCGAATGCGCTTCATCAGCGAGTATCCATCTTCATCGGGCATGCCTATGTCACTGACGAAGACATCGACCGGATTCCTTCTCAATTCTGCCACCGCTTCGTCCGCCGTACCCACCGTCGTCACCACAGCATCGCAGTCCTCCAGAAGGCGGCGAACCATCTCACGAGCATCGGGTTCATCGTCCACGACCAGCACCCTCACCCCGCTAAGTTGGGTGCAGAACTCCGGCAGCACGATGGCGCCACCGCCACGCCGTGGGTGTCGCCGGTCAGTGCCTTCGTCCCCCTGAAGGGCGGTCAGAGGCAGAGACACAGTGAAGGTCGCTCCGTTTCCTGCTCCCAGGCTCTTGGCGGTGACGGACCCGCCATGCAGTTCGACCAGTTGCTTCACAATCGAAAGTCCCAGCCCCAAGCCGCCATGACGGCGCGTGGTCGAAGCATCGGCCTGACGGAAGCGGTCAAAAACGTGAGGCAGGAATTCCGGTTTGATTCCTTCGCCGTTGTCACTGACTGAAACTTCCACATGCGAGTTCACGCGCCTTAGCACAACCTGGATACGGCCACTCTTTGGCGTGAACTTCACGGAGTTGCTCAGGAGGTTCCAGAACACCTGTTGTAACCGATTCGGATCACCGGAGACTGGACCGGCGAGAGAGTCCAACACCATGTGCAGCGCGATCCCCTTGGCATCTGCTGCGGGTCGAACTGTGTCCACTGCGGCCTGAACAACACCCGGAAGATCCAGTAACTGAACGTCCAGCCGCACCTTTCCCGAGATGATGCGGCTCATGTCCAGAAGGTCTTCAATGATCTGCGTCTGCACCCTCGCATTCCGCTCAATGACATCCAAGCCTTCGCTGATGTCTTCGGCTTTGGCTGAACTGGACTTCAGAATCTGTGACCACCCGAGGATCGCGTTGAGGGGAGTGCGAAGCTCGTGGCTCAGCGTGGACAGGAACTCATCCTTCATGTGGCTGGCACGCTCGGCTTCGGCTCGCGCTGCGCGCTCTCGCTCAAGCAACTGCTCACGCTCCTGAGCGATCAGACGCCTGTCCTCAATGTCCGTATTTGTTCCAAACCAGAGCAGGATGTTCCCCTCGCCGTCCCTCAGTGGCACACATCGCGTGAGAAACCATCGGAACTTCCCATCCGCCGCCTTGAGAGGGAACTCCATCTCAAAGGCTTGGCCAGTGCTGATCGAACGCTGCCACCCCTCCATCACACGAGGTAGCTCGGCAGGATCATGAACGCTTTGCCACCCCCAGCCTTCCATTTGCTCAGGCGTCGTGCCAGTGTATTCAAACCATCGCCGGTTGTACCAGAATATCCAGCCGTCCGGCTTTGCCATCCATGCGAGTTGCGGAATCGTTTCAGCCAGTTGCCTGAACCGGGCTTCGCTTTCAGCCACCGCCGCTTCTGTGCGCCGCTGCTCAGTCACATCGCGGACTGTTAGAACGCCGAGAATGATCGCGCCGCTGGCGTCTCTGACAGGCGTACCGTTATAGCTTGCCACCCAAGACTTGCCGGTGTCGCGGCGGGTAAGTTCTATTTCTTTTGCGGTGAATCGCTCGCCCCGTAGAACCCTTGGAAGGGGCCACTCCTCTACCGGCAGAATGCTGCCGCTGAGGTCACGCAGCTCAAACAACTGCGTGTACTGCGAGAACTTCTGCCACATCTCCTCCGCACTGGCAAACCCGTGCATCGCCAGCGATGCAGGGTTCATCAGCAGCAGGTTCCCGTTCACATCAAACAGCACCAACCCTTCGGTCATGCTCTCGACGACGGCTCGCCACTGAGCAAGGTGATGTTCTGCGTCTTCCTTCGCCTCCTTCACGGCCCGATTGGAACGCGCTCGCTCGATATGCGCCCAGGAGCGCTCCACAACGATCTCCACCAGAGCCACCTCGTCCTCGTCCCACCTTCGGGGCATGGTCTGGTGAACCGCCATCATCGCAACCAGCCGACCTTGCCTCACGAGGGGGCAGCAGATGATCGCCTTGATGCCGATGGCGTTGAACATTGCCGCGCCGTCTCCTGTCGCCAGTTCAGCGTCCACATCATGGATCACCAGCGTTCGACCCGCACGCTGATCGGCGGCAGCGCGTGATCCGAAAAGCGACAGGTTGTAGTTGCCCACCGTGCTTGCACACCCGTCTGTGTAGTCGTGATGAATGGTGAACCGTTCAGAATCTGCTTCCACCTCCGCGTACGCACATCTAGAAACCCTCAGATGCTTTCCAAGGGTTTCGGCGATGGTAGCCATGATCTGCTGCGGGTCCGTGAGATCGCGTGTGCGCTCACCGAGCTCACTGAGAAAGCGAAAACGGGCCTCGCTCTTTCGCAGAGATTGATCTGCGTGTTTTCGATGCGTGATGTCGCGAAGATAGCCAGTGAAGGCGGGCACCTCTGACGGCAAACGCGTGATCGACAACTCTACCGGGAATTCTTCGCCACCTTTGCGGCACGCGCTGATTTCGATCCGCTTGCCAACGACCGGGCCATCCCCGGTTTGAAGATACTTCGTTAACCCCGCCCGATGAGCGTCTCGAAGCGGCGGTGGGATGATCAGGCTTGCCAATTCCGATCCGATTGCCTCTTCTCGTCGGTAGCCGAAGGTTTGTTCGGCGGCCGGATTCCATTCCGTCACAAGCCCGTAGTGGTCCATTGAGACGATGCAATCGATGGCTGCTTCTGCACCAGCGGCGCGCCGCGCCTCGGTCGCTCGCAACCGTGCCTCAGTTAGCTTCCGGTCGATGAACTGTCCGATCTGTGCGCCGATGAGCGTCATCATCCCGAGCAACTGCACCTCAGGTGGACGAACGTCTCTGCTGAAGAACTCCATCACCGCCAGCACGTTCCCTTGCCACGAGACTGGGAAGCAAATCGCTCCGCGCAGTTCCGCCCTCAGCGCCACCTCGCCGCGCGGAAAGTTTTCCTCCACCGCCACGTCTGTGACCCACTGGGGGTTCCCACTCGACCAAACGCTCCCCGGCAGCCCTTGGCCGCGCTTGAGACTGAGGCGGCGACTGACTTCTTCGAACTCGGAATGGTCGAACGAGGCATTGTTCCAGGTGTTCAAGACGTGAAGCGAATCATTTCGATCCGGAGTCCAGATGGCACCCCAACGCCACCCCGAAGCAGTGCAGATCGCCTCCAAGAGCTTTGGACCTGCATCAGTTAAGCTTGGCGATTCCGCGAGAACCGTACTGACAGCCAATTGTGTTGCTTGACGCTCTTCTGCACGTTTCCGTTCCGTCAGGTCGCGCATCACCTTCAGAAAGCCGGTGATGTTGCCGCTTTCATCACGAAGGGCGGTGGTGATCCCGCTGGCCCAGAACTTCGTCCCGTTCTTCCTGACATGCCAGCGATCATCCTCGGTGCAGCCGGTGGTTCTTGCCCGTTCAAGCTCTTCCTCGGGCATGGCCGAAGCGATGTCTTCGGAAGTGAAGATTACTGCCACAGGCTGGCCCACCCACTCCGAGTTGCTCCAACCAAGAACATGTTGAACCCCCACATTCCAACTGGCAATGCGACCGTCAAGACCAATCATGAAGATGGCGTAGTCGGCGACTTGCTCGACTGCCAATCGGTAAAGCTGCTCGTGCTGCAAGACAACCTCATCGGAACGTCGACCACGATTGCCGTCGCAGCCAACAGATGTTCCCAATCTTCCCGATTCGGCTGACGGTCATGATCCTAAAGTGCATCCGCTCAGGCTTCAATGTGCACCGACAATGCGAGCGTCATCTCCCTTTGACACTGTGGTTTAAGTCCCTACAGGACTCAACAGATCGTCAGGTTGCTGGAGGACTCGACGCGCTCGATCCGCAGGCGCAGCACCTTTCGCCATCAAACAATCCGCCTTCCCCTCGTCATCAGCGACTGGGGACGGCCACGGCCTGAGGATTGTCATCACCGCTCGTACATCCTCTCCACCGTGAAATCGCTTCTCACGTTTTGCCTCTGCACAACAAGCCCGCCGGGCGTGCCCAAGTCGCGTTGACATGGTCGTAGCAGCGCAAGGCCGGCAGAGATTTGACGACTTTAAAAATTACTTTGTAGCGCCACCCGCTCTAGCACATACTCTCGTTGCAAGTTCATGTCGTGCCCAGGGGAAGTCTATAAGGTAGGAGTCGCTAATGAGCGAGTGGGTGCATCTTGTCGAAAGCTTAGAACCGCGGACGCTCTTTGCTGCCGCGCCAACGATCTTGTTCATCCGCGGCGCCGCTGGCTCCGGCGGTTTTCTTGAAGCCGATGTTTCTACGCGTAATCAGCAGCTGGCGGATATCAACGATACCTCAACAGCCGCCAACAACACCGGTTGGGCTACGCTCGCCCAGACGCTGCGCGACGCGGGTTTCAATGTGGTTCAACTCATAGAACCCAAAGGCGCCAAAGCGCCTGTCGGCAACTTTAACGCCGGCAAACCGATCCCCTTCGAGAAGTACGACCTCTCCCGATACGCCGCCATCGTCTTCGGCTCAAACAACGCGCAGTACCCCAAAGCTTCTGTCGACGCAGTGGAGAAGTACATCAAGAACGGCGGCGGAGCCCTCTTCATTGCCGACGCCAACTTCGGCTCCGACTGGCAGGATGCCGCCAACTCCGACCAAGCCTTCCTCAATCGCTTCGGATTGATCCAGAACCAGGACTTCGGCACCTACCCCCTCACTCGCGCCGGCGGCGATTTTGTTTCCCCCAATCATCCTGTGCTCTCCGGCGTCAACAGCTTCGACGGCGAAGGGGTCAACCCGGTTTCGGTCCCAAAGAAAGCCCCAGCTGGAGTGAAAATCGTGCAGGTCGTTAAGACGCAGGATCGCACGCGCGAAAACAACGGCGGCGGTCATCCCTCGCGCCTGTACAAGGGCGGCATTCGTCCCGCGGTTGCCTCCGACTCCGCCGTCGTCCTCGCAAACGCCGGCAGGGGACGCGTCGCCACCTACTTTGACCGCAACACTTTCTTCAATGCCAACGGCAAAGGCACCAACATCACCCGCTTCGACAACAAGCAGCTCGCCTCAAACCTCTTTGGCTGGGTCGCTGACAACAAAGAGCCCGCGGTCAGCCGTTCCGCCTTCACACTGTCCAATCCGTACAACGCGACACTCTATTTTGATGACAACCTTATGGGTTCGCTAACCAAGAAAGATGTTTTGTTGCTGCGCGCGACTGATGGATCGGCCGTACCGTCGGATCGTTGGACCTTGTCCGTCATCGAGAACAACGGCAAGACCGAAGCCAGCGTCTGGATCGACGGTCTTCTTGATCACGGCGGCTACTACATCCTCATCAACCCGGGCAAAATTGCAGACGAGGCGGGCAACCTCAACACCAAGCGAATTCGCTTTGATATCACCCTGCGAGACTAAAGAAGGAAATCGCTCATGCCTGCACCAGTTACGCAATGCTTGGGTCACGCGATGGAACCTCTGGAGCCGCGCCGACTGCTGGCGATCGGCGCCATATCCGCCGCCGGGGTTCTGACCATTACCGGGACCAGCAAGAGTGACGACATCCTTGTGGGGCAAATGAGTAATCGAGTAGTTGATCCGGAGTTGCCACTTGATGAATTCTCCGCCTTCGTGACCTTGAACGGAAAGACCGAGTATTTCAAAAAGCAGAGCCAGATTCGCCGGATTCATATCATCACTGGGCGCGGAAACGATCATATTTCCTGTTGGCGTACGAATTACGACGAAGAGACGCCCTCTTCCATTAACAAGCCCGTTTTCATCGACGCGGGAGATGGCAACGATACGATCATCGGTGGCTATAAGGATGACACGCTTGCAGCCGGTGCTGGCGCTGACGTGGTGTACGGTTTCCTAGGAGATGACATTATCATCGCCGGCAGCGGCAATGACTCATGCTTTGGCGACGAAGGAACGGATCGAATCGCAGGCGAAGAGGGGAATGACACCCTCGATGGCGGCTATGACGACGACCGTATCGATGGAGGCCTCGGTGCTGAATTAATCACCGGCTCCCAAGGTCGCGACTCCCTCACTGGCGGTGGCGGCAATGACACTATCGAGGGCGGCTCCTCCAACGACATTCTTTACGGGCAGGGGGGTGCCGATCAGCTTATCGGCGACAGCGGCAACGACAGGATCTATGGCGGCATCGGCGACTGCGACACCATCCACGGCGGATCCGGTAATGATGTGTTAATCAGCAATGACAATGTCGTCGACGAACTGTTTGGCGACACCGGCCGCGATACCGCCGTTGCAGATCAAGATGATCTGCTGACGAGTATTGAGGAGGCGGCACAGTGAACTTGGTCCTCGCTCTAGAACGTCGCCTTCTCCTTGCCGTTCAGTTGCTCCGGGACATCAATCCCGGCGCCGCCGGCTCGTTCCCTCGAAATCTCACCATCGCGCACGAGATGGTGTACTTCACCGCCAACGAGCCGGCCCACGGCGCCGAGCTTTGGCGAACCGACGGCACATCCAAAGGTACTGCTCTCGTCCGCGACATCCGCCCTGGTGGCCGCAGCTCCAACCCCGAAAACCTTATTGCTGTCGGCTCCACACTCTTCTTCTCCGCCAACGATGGCGTTCACGGAACCGAGCTTTGGAAGACTGACGGCACCCCTGCCGGCACAACCCTCGTCAAAGACGTCGCCAGCGGTGCCGCCGGCAGCAATCCCCTCAAGCTCACTGCCGTCAACGACCGTGTCTACTTTGTCGCGAACAACCGAACCAACGGCTACGCCCTCTGGGTCAGCGACGGCACCGCCGCCGGCACGCGGCTCGTGAAAGACCTCTTCACCGATGACAACCTCCAGCAGTCGTTCAAGCTCTTCGATTCTGCCGGAACCCTTTACTTCACCACCAGCGATCCAACCGACTCCGCTCATCCTGACAACCTTTGGACGACCGATGGAACGGAAGCGGGTACCCGCTTGCTCAAAAGCATCAATGCTTCCGAGCTGGTCAATCTCAACGGCACCACCTTCTTCCGCGCCGGCGGGGAACTTTGGAAAACCGACGGCACGCCTAACGGAACCGTTTTAGTAAAATCCATCTCGCCCCAGTCTAATGCCTTCCCCATCACGCATCTGACCCCGCTCAACGGTAACCTTTACTTTCTGGCCGAAGATTTCGCCGACGGCGAACCCTGGTACAACCTGTTCCGCACTGATGGAACATCTCAAGGCACCGTCCAGGTCACGCAACGTCTTTTCGTCGGTGATCTTGTGGCGTTCGACGATGCGCTCTTCTTCTTTAACGATGAGAATCTCTACCGCAGTGACGGTACTGCACAGGGGACGCGCATCATCGACGAGCGTTCCGGTCGAGACTATGCGCCGGTGCTGCTGACTCCGCACAACGGTTACCTCTATTACCTGAACAGCAGCGGTCCGGCGAGAGAAGATGAACCGGCCCCCGTCGCACTTTATCGAACCAACAGCACTGGCGATGTTCAATGGGTATCGGATGATGTGCTGGCGGATCCCGTCAGCGTTAACGGAACCCTCCTCGGCGCCTTTGTAAGCTCCGATAAAGGCGTAGAGCCTGCCGCGATTCCGTTCGCGATACTGCAATCAATTGACCCAATGCCCGGCCCCTTGCTCATCAGCGGCACGAACGGGAACGACGTCATCAGCATCACCCGGCGTGATGACATGATCCGCGTCAGCCGCAACGGCGAAGCTCTTGAGTTCCCCGTCGCGCGGGTGAATCTCATCGCAGTGCTTGGCCTTGAGGGCAACGACATCATCGACTCATCAGGGGTGACAAGCCGCGCCCGCATCGTTGGCGGCAACGGCAACGACGTCATCACATGCGGCGTCGCCAACGACACCGTCTCCGGCGGCGCAGGCGCCGATCGAATTTCCACAGGCGGCGGCGATGACCTCATCTCCGGCAACGCTCAAAACGACAACATCAACGCGGGCGCCGGCAACGACCGCGTCAGCGGCCACGGCGGACGCGATAAGATCGCCGGTGGCGCCGGAAACGACCAGATCTACGGCGGCGCCTCTGGCGATTTCCTTTCCGGTCAAGCCGGCACTGACCAACTCTTCGGCGACTCCGGCAACGACCGCATCTACGGCGGAGCAGGGGACCGTGACACCCTCCACGGCGGCTCCGGCGACGACATCCTCGTCAGCAACGACGGAACGATTGATGATCTGTTCGGCGACAGCGGCAATGACACGGCTTTTGTCGACAACGACGACTTCTTAACGAGCGTCCAGCCGATAGTGCGATGACATGTAGAGGTTGACGCAGCATGCTTAAATGGAAGACACGATCAGGAGCCTCACGTATGGAAGCCTTGGAACGTCGAACGTTCTTTTCCATAGGCGAACTGGATGCTACTTTTGGCCTGAAGGGCTTTGCTCCGGTGCCCGAACCGACTTCGGACGTCTTCCCCCTGCTAGATGGCAGAATTTTAACGGCCGGAGGATCGTTGCATTCGCCCGAGATTGCGTTGACGCGGTTCAACGCGGACGGGACCTTGGACTCCACTTTTCCGAGAGAGCAACTCGAGCAGACCCTTCAGCAACGGGTGGGCAACACGTACTTATTCCAGATGGATTCAAAAGATCGGTTGCTGGTGGTGGGAGGCGGCGCAGGCTCCAGCGCTTTGCGGTTGGGTCAGCCCTGCCAGTTCAGATTGAATGGCTCGGCGTCTCGCTTTGATCCTTGAGATTGCTTCTTCGAGGTCGCCATCGTCCTCGTCAACGCCATCGGTCGTATCGCTCATCAGGACAAGTCGCTTACGAGTTTCTTAAACTCCTGCTCCAAAAGCTCTCGCCGAGCCTTATCTGTTGGTGCTGAGGTTAGCTCTGCCTTTACGTGCTCTTCGATCAGCGGGCCTACCTCTTCTGGCGACGCAAAGGTCTCTTTGGGAACTTTAAGCACAGCCTCCTCCACTGGAGCGGCGGGAATTTGTCGGCGCATGATGTCGTGGGCGGGGTACTCTGCTTCGCTGTCTCGGATGCGGTAATAACGGTGTCGCTTGCCGTAGGTGCCTGCGGTCGTCCTTCGCACATGGGTTTGTTGCCTTGCTTGCTATGAAGCAGTTTCTTCAAGAAATACGCACTTTGGTTATGCTTGTCTTTAACCACCTCGTGAGTCGTGCCATCGGCCCATCGTGCCCAGAAATCATCGATCTCTTGTTCTGCAATTTGTCGAACAGCGGCGTCCTCAATCAACGCAACGTGAGAGTCACCGTCTCTAGGCGGCGGCGCAAACCATTCATTCATTGGCCGCTTCGTCGGCGGGACATGCTTCTTACCTTGCTGTTCCAACAGGGATTGATCTACCTGAACGGCAATGGGATTGTCCTCACCTACCTTATGAAACAGACCTCGGTATGTTCGGGCCGTTAAGGGTCGGCCCAAGTAAATGGGGTTGCGTAATATGGTGTGGACCGTGTGAACGCTCCATTTCGTTCCCTTGCCAGGTGGCGGAACCCCTTGAAGATTGAGGCGGTTCGTGATGGTGGCGATTCCAATCTTGTTGACGTAATACTCTCGGAACATCCACTGGATGCGGGCAACTCGATCGGGCGTGCTTGGAACCAGCTTGCTAATCTCGTCCTTCGACTTGCGGTGGCGAACGCTCGTGCCATCGTCATGACGCCCCTGAATAGACCGAAGCGCCATTGTTGGGATCCAACTTGTGCTTGACGTTTCCCGGCATCGTTCTGATCAAAAGCGTCTTGTGGCCATCGGCGAGAAAATACAGGCGATCATAACCGTACGGGGTGCAGCTACTCGTTGGTTGTCGTCCCGCCTTGATTGGAGATCGCAAGCCCCTCGCCACTGCCCGAGAGACACCCTTTGAGTAGAGTTTATTTTTGTAATGGGTAACGCTTTCAATTAACTCTGCCTCGTCCC
>DASVUC010000200.1:0-4113 GCA_036387255.1 Tepidisphaeraceae bacterium
GCGTGGATACGCGAGTGCTGCAGGTGCTGTACAGCTTCAATCGCGAGGCGCTGCCGGTGTATGTGGGGCAGCAGGTGGATGTGTCGATCGAATCGCGCCTGATGAAACCGGCGGCTTCGCAAGCGGTTTCTTTGGCGAATCACTAAGATGCAATCAAGAAGACCCCAGAGCAGGATTTCCATGGATCAGAATGTGAAGACGCGGGAAGAGAAGGATTTGAGATCTGAGATTTCAGATCTGAAAGTTGAGAAGGGTATGGCGACGGCGTCACGAAAGCGCGGCGTGCTCGCGCTGGTGACGGGTTCCGTGGTGGCGGCGCTGTTGGCCGGGTGCGCGGTGGGGCCGAACTATAAGGAGCCGAAGATTGCGATGCCGACGCAGTATCGGCCGGCGACGACGCAGGCGGTGGTGGAGCCGCCAACTGTGCAGTGGTGGAAGACGTTTGAGGATCCGCGGCTGGATGCGCTGATCCTGGATGCATCGCGCGGGAGTCTGGATGTGCAGGCGGCGAGGGCGCGGATCCGGGTGGCGCGGGAGCAGCGGTTCATCGCCAACACAGGATTCTGGCCGACGGCGAATGCAAGAGGGAGCTACCAGAGGACCCAGATTGGCGGCGGTACAGAGACCTTCGATGGGCCCAATGGGGATGGGAGAACTGTCACCTTCGGCGGCCCCATTGAGGATCAGTATAACGTGGGCTTCGATGCTGCGTGGGAGATCGACGTTTTCGGCGGCGTGCGGCGCTCGGTGGAAGCAGCGACGGCGCAAGAGCAGTCGGCCGTGGCGAATCTTCAGAACACTCTTATCTCGCTGTATGCCGAGGTGGCGCGGAACTACATCGAGCTGCGGGGTTTTCAGCGGGAGATCACGATTGCGGAGGACAACGCGCGGGCGCAGCGCGAAACGCTGGAGCTGACGCGGACGCGGTTTCGCGCGGGGCTGACGAGCGATCTGGACGTGGCGCGGGCGGAGGCGCAGGTTGCGTCGACGTTGTCGGACATTCCCAATCTCCAGACGCAGGCGACGGCGGCGGCGCATCGGCTGGGGGTGCTGACCGGGCGCGAGCCGACGGCGCTGCTGGATGAACTGGCTGCGCCGACGCGCATTCCGGATCCGCCGCCGCAGGTGCCGGTGGGGATCCCGAGCGAGCTGCTAAGGCGCCGGCCGGACGTGCGGGCTGCGGAGCGGAACCTGGCGGCGGCGAATGCGAACATCGGTGTTTTTGTGGCGGACTTGTTTCCGCGGTTCACGATCAACGGCGACGTGGGGTATCGATCGAGTCAGTTTGGGTCGCTGCTCAACAGCAACAACCTGTTCTGGGGGTTCGGCCCGGGCGTGTCGTGGAACATCTTCAACGCGGGGCGGACGCGGGGGAACATTCGCGCGCAGGAAGCACGGACGGAAGAGGCGCTGGCGAATTACAAGCAGACGGTGCTGATTGCGCTGGAAGATGTGCAGAACGCACTGGTCGCGTATCAGAACGATCAGGCGCGGACGCGGGCGCTGGCGGCGGCGGTGGAATCGAACCAGCGCGCGGTCAGCTTGGCGCAGCAGCTTTATCAGCGCGGGCTGGAGGATTTCCTGACGGTGCTTCAGGCGCAACTCAACTTGTTCGTGGCTCAGGATCAATTGGTGCGGAGTTACACGGCCGTGTCGACGGACGTGGTGCGGTTGCACAAGGCGCTGGGTGGGGGATGGGAGGAGATGCCGCGCGGTGCGACCGAGTCTTTCCCGGTGCCGACGACGCAGCGGATTCCGTGGATTACGCAGAACATGAACCTGCCGACGACGCAGCCGGGCAAATCGCCGGTGGATGTGATCGAGCCGGCGCCGCGGCCGAATCGGAATGCGAATGCGCCGCTGGCGCCGACGCCTGGGGCGGGGGCGGGGCCTGGGGGTGCGCCGGCAAGGACGCCGAATGTGCCAGGGGCGGGCGTGCCGGGGTCGCCGGCGACGCGGCCGGGGAGGTAGGGATTGGGAGTGGGGAGTGCAGAGAAGAAGTAGACCCTTACCCCTGCCCTTGCCGCTGCGCGGGAACCCTGTAGGGGAGAGGGGGTGGGCGTGGTGGCGAAGTGAGACTGGCTGGAGGTCGTGGAAGAGCCCTCACCCTGCCCTCTCCCGGGGTACCGGGAGAGGGTGAAGAGGGAGGGGGAGGGTCTTGTGGGGGAGTAGCGGGTTGGTTGATCGAAGTAGACCCTCACCCCTGCCCTCTCCCGGGTACGGGAGAGGGGGTGGATTGGTTAGTGAAGTGGAGTTGTTCGTTGTGGGGCAAGTGCCCTCACCTTGGCTTCTCCCGGTATACCGGGAGAGGGGGAGAGGGAGGGGGAGGGTCTTGTGGGGGAGTAGGGGTGTTGGTTGATGGAAGAAGGCCCTCATCTTGGCCTCTCCCGGGGTACCGGGAGAGGGTGAAGAGGGGTACCTTTGCCGGGAATGGCGACCTTAGTCGGCTTCGGCCAGTTCGAGTTCGGCGTCGGAGGGGGGCGCTTCGGCGGGTTCTGGGGATTCGGATTGGGATTCTTTGAAGAGGGCTTGTTGGGCGAGGCGTTTCATGCGGCGTTGGCCCTCGCCGCCGAGGAGAACGAAGCCGTTGCCTACGACCATTTCCAGGTCTTCGACGAGGTCCCTGGTGATGCGGACGCCGAGTTCGCCGTTGACGCGGAGGGAGACTTTTTTGCCGTCGCCCGTGAAGACCTGGACGATCAATTCCTTCTTGCCGGCATGTTTCTGGATCACCTCGCGCAGGCGCGGGAGGAGATCGCCGTTGTGGTGGGAGGTGTCGAGCTTGACGCCGATGTGGGTGGTGAGGCGCTCGATGCCGAGCTCAATGGGGAGAACGTCGGTGACCATGAGGCAGGGGGTTTCGCGGCGCTTGTCGACCTTGCCCTTGAGGAAGACGATTTTCTCGGGGGTGAGGACGCCGGGGAAACGGGCGGTGATGTCGGCGTAGGTTTCGGCGAAGCACATGCCTTCGATTTTTCCTTCGAGATCCTCCAGTTCGAGGATCGCCCAGCGCTGGCCGGCGGAGCGGCCGCTCTTGGCGACCTTGGAGCGGACGGCGGAGAGCATGCCGCCGATAAGCACTTCGGTGCCTTCGGAACAGTTCATTGCTTCGCGTGTGCTGGCGGTGCTGTAGCGCTCGACGGCGGCCTGGTGCTCGGTGAGCGGGTGGCTGGTGATGTAGAAGCCGAGGAGTTCTTTCTCGAATTTTAAGAGGTCGGCGCTGGGGAGCTCGGCGACATCGGGCATCGCCGCGCCGGCGGTGGGTGATGCGGTCGTGGAGGCTGCGGGGGCGCCGAACATCGCCATCTGGCCCATTCGCTTGTCCTGCTGCATCTGCGCGCCCATCTCCACCGCGCGTTCCAGGACATGGAGCAGCGGGGCGCGCTTGGGGCTGACCGAGGAGAACGCGCCGCATTTGACGAGCGCCTCGATGGTGGATCGCGTGACGGTGCGCAGGTCCACCCGCTCGCAGAAATCGTAGAGCGAGGAAAAATCGCCCCTGGCCTTGCGCGTTTCGATGATCGCCTCTACCGCCTTCTCACCGACGCCGCGCACGGCCATCATGCCGAAGCGGATGAGGCCTTCTTTTGCGGGCGGTGCTTTGGCCGTGCGCTTGCCTTTGGGTTGGTCACGCTCGACGTAGACAGGCGTGAAGTCTTTGTCTGAGACATTGACGTCAGGCGGAAGCACCTTGATTCCCTTGCTGCCGTCGGGAAGTGTCAGCCGCTTGCACTCGTCGATGTACTCGACAACTTTCTCGGTGCTCCCCATTTCGAAGGTGAGGACGGCGGCCATGTACTCGACAGGGTGGTAGGTCTTCATGTACGCGGTCTGGAAGGCGATGATCGCGTAGCGGGTGGAGTGGGATTTGTTGAAGCCGTAGCCGCCGAACTTGAGGATCAGGTCGAAGATCTCCTCCGCCTGGTCCTTGCTGATCCCCTTGTCGGTGCACCCCTTGATGAAGGCGGGCTGGAACTTGGCGATGACGTCGACGGTCTTCTTGCTGATCGCCTTGATCAGCTTGTAGGCGTTGGCCAGCTCGATCCCGCCGAGCTGGTTGAAGATCTGCATGACCTGTTCCTGGTAGACCATGATGCCGTAGGTTTCGGCAAG
>DASVUC010000201.1:0-19985 GCA_036387255.1 Tepidisphaeraceae bacterium
GGTGTCTGTCTTGCCGCGGATGTGTCCGGACACCACCGAGACCGCCCCGAATTCCCCCATGGCTCTCGCGTTGGAGAGGATCACGCCATACAGCAGCGCCCACTTCACCTTCGGCAGCGTGATCTTCCAGAAGGTCTGCCAGCCGCTCGCGCCCAGCGAGAGTGCCGCCTGCTCTTCGTCGGCACCCTGCTCCTGCATGAGCGGGATCAGCTCGCGCGCGACGAACGGGAAGGTCACGAACATCGTCGCCAGCACGATCCCCGGAAGCGCGAAGATCACCTGCACGTGATGCGCCCGCAGCCACGGCCCGAACCAGCCGTGCAATCCGAAGAGGAGCACGTAAATCAGACCGGAAATGACCGGCGAGATCGCGAACGGCAGATCGATCAGCGTGATCAAGAGGCTTTTGCCAATGAACTCGAACCGAGCCACCGCCCAACTGGCGACGAGACCAAAGATCAAATTTGCCGGCACCGCGACTGCGGCCACCAGGAGCGTCAACCGGATGGCGCTGAGCGCATCGCGGTCGACGAGGTTGTGCCAGTAAACGCCTAGTCCCTTCCGCAGCGCCTCGACAAAGACCGCGAGCAGCGGAATGAGCAGAAACAGCGAGAGGAAAACGACCGTAATGGTGACGAGCAGAACACGCACCGTCTGCCGGGAAGAACCTACTTCCTCTCCCGTACCGGGGAGAGGACGGGGGTGAGGGTATACCGCTTCTCGTTCCCCCTCTCCCGGTAAACGGGATGAAGGCCGAGATGAGCGCTGTTCCCCAGCATCCATCAGCGCAGACTGCGTCATAACCCACCCCTCCCCAAGCGCCGTCCCACCCACCACTGCACGCCATTAATGAAGAACAGAATGGCAAACGACGCCACCAGCATCACCACGGCGATCGCCGTCGCCCCCGCGTAGTCATACTGCTCCAATTTGGTCACGATCAGCAGCGATGTGATCTCGGTTTTCAACGGCATGTTGCCCGAGATGAAGATCACCGATCCGTATTCGCCCAGCGCCCGCGCGAATGCCAGTGCGAATCCCGTTAACAGCGCCGGAAACACTGCGGGAAAGATGACTCGCCGGAACGTCTGCGCCCGCGATGCGCCCATCGAAGCTGCCGCTTGCTCGACCTCCGCATCCAACTCTTCGATCGCCGGCTGAACCGTTCGCACCACGAACGGCAGGCCGATAAACGTCAGCGCTACCAGCACGCCCAGGCGTGTGAACGCGACCTCGATGCCGAGTGGCTTCAGCAACTGCCCGATCCATCCTCGCGGCGCATACAGCGTCGTCAGCGCAATTCCCGACACGGCCGTCGGCAGCGCGAAGGGCAAGTCGACCATCGCATCGAAGATCCGTCTTCCCCAGAAGCGATATCGGACCAGCGTCCACGCAACGATGAAGCCGAAGATCGCGTTAACAGCAGCCGCCCCCAGGGCGGCGCCGAAGGTCAGCTTGTACGAAGCAACGACACGCGCATCGGTCACCGTGTGCCAGAACTTTCCCCACGACATCGTCATCGTCTTCGCCACCAGCGACGACAGCGGAATCAGCACGATCAGCGACAGCCAGAATATTGCGTATCCCAGGCTTAGCCCGAACCCCGGCAGCACACTCTTCTTCTTCCAGGCCATCGCTACTTCTCCCCCAGGTAGATTTCATCAAAAGTTCCGCCATCCTCGAAGTGGACCTTCTGCGCCTTCGCCCATCCGCCGAACAGTTCCTCTACCGAGAACAGCGATAGCTTCTGGAAATTCGCCTCAAACCGCCTGGCGACCTTCTCATCCGAAGGGCGGAAGAAGTTCTTCGCTCCGATCTCCTGCGCTTCGGCCGTGAACAGGAACTTGAGGTACGCGTCCGCCGCCTCGCGTGTGCCGTGTCGATCGACGTTCTCATCCACCACCGCCACCGGAGGCTCCGCCAGAATGCTCATGGGCGGCACAACCAGCTCAAAGTGCGCCTCCGGAAATTCTTGCCGGGCCAGAAACGCCTCATTCTCCCACGCGATCAGCACATCCCCCAGCTCGCGCTGCACGAACGTCGTGGTCGAACCGCGAGCGCCCGAATCCAGCACCGGGACATTTCGGTACACCGCCTTCACGTACTGCCGCGCTTTGCTCTCATCGCCCCACTTCTTCATCGCCCAACCCCAGGCGGCCAGGTAGTTCCACCGCGCGCCGCCCGAGGTCTTGGGGTTGGCGGTGATCACGCTCACGCCGGCGCGCGCCAGGTCGGGCCAGTCATGAATGTTCTTCGGATTCCCCTTCCGTACCAAAAAAACGATTGTCGATGTGAAGGGCGTGCTGTGATTCGGCAGGCGCTTCTGCCAATCCGGAGCGATCATCTTCCCCTTGGTTGCGATCGCGTCGATGTCGTACGCGAGAGCTAACGTCACCACGTCGGCTTCTAAACCGTCGATGACCGCGCGCGCCTGCTTGCCCGATCCGCCGTGCGACTGGTTCACCGTTAGAGTGCGACCCGTTTTCGCCTGCCAATGAGCGGCAAACTTCTCATTGATCTGACGATACAGCTCACGCGTGGGATCGTACGATGCATTAAGCAGCTCTTCGGCGCGAGCGGATCGCGCGATGGAGCAAACGCAGAAGGTAATCAGCAAGATTCGGAGCATCGCAACACGCACGGAATAATTTAAGACGACAGACCGTTCCCACACCCCCGCCGGAGCTTCAACAACAGCCAACGTGATGTCGTCTCTCGTGCCGCAAGACTGGACAACATACTGACATAGCGCCTGCTGTCAAGGCGTCTCCTACTATTCCTATAGGGGTTAGCGGGTTGTTGTAGCTCCGCATTCGAGCAAGGGTTGCATCTCATGCTGATCGAACGGCCGTGGGCGCTTCCCAAAACGAACTCGTTGGTTCACAATTGCCGCCCTTATCCGGTTCAGGAGCTTTTGATGCGGCATGTGATTTCGGCGCTGGTGATGAACGAGCCGGGGGTGCTGGCTTCGGTGGCGGGGCTGTTCTCGGCCCGAGGGTTCAATATCGACTCGCTCGTCGTCGGGCGCACGGAGAACCCCGAACTGTCTCGCATGACCGTCGTCGCCAACGGTGACGAGAACACGCTCGAGCAAATCCGCAAGCAGCTCGCCAAGCTCGTCCCGGTGGTGAAGGTGCGGGACTTTAAGGGCACCGCTTACATCGAGCGTGACCTGGCGCTGATCACCGTGGCGGTCACGCCCGAGCAGCGCGGCGAGGTGATCGAGATCGTAAACCTTTTCCGCGGCCGGGTGGTTGACGTGGCGAAGCAGAGCGTGATGGTCGAAATCGCGGGAACGGAAGAGAAGATCGAGGCGCTAATCGAGCTGATGCGGCCGTACGGCATTCGCGAATTGGCGCGCACGGGCGTCATCGCCATGGCGCGCGGAACCCAAGTCGCCAAGGACGAGGCGGCGGATAAGACCGGGGGCAAGCGCAAGCGAAGTCTCGACGCCCCCGCAGCCCAGGCACTGCCACCCAGCTAAGCGCTCGTATCGAGCATCCTCATAGCCCGCGATGAACGACCGCCCGCAGCGCGACCGTTCAAGTCTGCTGTCCCCCGGGACGCTCCACCCATTTGCTTCGTCCACGCGCCTATCGTTCGTTATGCCCAAAGCCCCCGCACGCAAGGATGCGCCGGCCGCAACGATGGTTCCCGAGCTGGGGCTCGTCTGCGTCACCGTCGGCCCCGAAGTTCGCTACAAAACCCTCACCCGCACGCGCTTCCTTGCCATGTCCCCGGAAGCGCGCAAGGTGAAACTCAGGCCGCTCTACCACAGCAACCTGATGACCCTGTACGGCGCTCTCGCCTTCTGCCGCTCGCGGGGAATCCGACTCTATCGCGTCACCAGCGATTTATTCCCCCACGGCGAAGACGATGAAGGCCGCGCGGTGCTTGAGGAACTCCGCCCGCAGATGAACGGATTCGGTCAACTGGCCGAGAAGATGGGTATCCGCATCGTGCTGCATCCGGATCAGTTCGTGGTGCTGAACTCGGAGTCCGAGGCGGTGGTGGAGCAGAGCGTGTCGGTGCTGGCGCATCACGCGCGGGTGTTTGATGCGCTGGAGCTGCCGCGGACGAGCTGGTGTGCGTTCAACGTCCACGGGGGAAAAGCGGGACGGCCGGGTGAGCTCATCGATCGCATCCAGAAACTGCCGGAAGAGATCCGCAATCGTCTTACGCTGGAAAACGATGAGTACTCCTACGGCGCCAGGGAAATCCTCGACATCTGCCGCCGCGCGAAAGTGCCGATGCTGTTCGATGCGCATCACCACATCGTGAATCAGAAACTGGAGGATTATGAGGATGCGAGCATTGCCCGCTTTGTCCGTGAGGCCCGCGATACCTGGCCGCGCCCGGATTGGCAGATGGTGCACATCTCCAACGGCAAGGAAAAGTTCTCCGACCCGTGTCACCACGATCTGGTGAAAGTGCTGCCCAGCGCCTTCCGCGATGTGCCGTGGATTGAAGTGGAGGCCAAGGCTAAAGAAGTGGCGATCCACAAGCTCCGTCTGCGGATGAAGAGGTAGTACGTTTCGCGTCACGCGAGTTCAAACGCGGCGCTCTCCCCGGCGTGGAGCAATTTTTCTTCTGCACGTGATCCCACACCCGTCATCGTTAATTTCTTGATCGCGAGTTGCCCGCCCTGCACGCCGATCTTGGCGCTCTTGCCTTGCCGTGTGACGGTGCCCCAGGCATTGCCGTTGGACCAGAACCAGCTCTTGCCGTCGTTGAGCTGGTTGAAGCGCATGGTCTGCGAGACGCCGTCGTAATGGAATCCGGTGAGCGCCAGGATCGCGCCCCACGCCGCCATCGCACGGGCGTAGTGATGCCCGCACTCGGGTTCATCGAACGGATTGCGCTTGCGCCCGTCATGTCGCGCCCGAGCGGCCGCGATCACCTTCAGCCCTTCATCAACCAATCCTGCATAGATCATTCCCGTCGCCGCGGTGTACTCGATGCCGGTCCAGACTTCATTGCAGTAAGGGAACGGCCGCTTCGGGCGGCGGCCCTTCGGGTACGTAGCGATGATGAGCCCCGCATCCTCCTGAAGCGCATAGGTCCGAAGATGGTTGAAGTGATCGAAGAAGTTCTCGCGGAAGTTGTACTTCATGATGCTCGCCAGCGCCGCCTTCATGTGCGCCGGATCAAGCAACTCCCCCAGGCCGCAGACGCTGGCCATGTATTGCCCGACGAGTTGATCTGCCAGACATCCGGCGCCGACCTGCAACACCGGGTCGGTTCCGCTCTGACCACCGAACCCGTGCGACAGCCCGGGCGCCACCTTCGCGAGATCGCCTGCCGGCTGGATCTGATGCTCGTAGTACTCGCCGTTGAAGAGGTTCGCATCCATCCACTTGCGGCCGCGCTCGAAGATATCCCGGCACGTGCTGGCAAATGCGTCATCGCCCGCGTGACGCGCCATCTCCTCGCACGCGCGCAGCGCGCCCAGGTACCACACGCCGATCTCCGGGTTCGGGCCGAAGTATTCGACATCCATCGTGTTGTGCTGGCATCCTTCCATGATGCCGTCTTTGTTGGCGTCCCAACCGCCGGGGATCCAGGCAAACTGGAGCGCGCGTTTCGCCGCCGGCCAGGATTCTTTCAGCAGCTTCTCGTCGCCGCTGAGGCGCCAGTCGCGGTAAAGCCGCATGATCGTCCCCATCTGCCCGTCGGCGGCCGCCACCTTGTGCTCCTGCGCGTGCGCCAGCGGCAGGTTGATGCGGAAGCTCATGAGCCCTTTGTCGCTGGTGGCGTGCTCGAATTCGGTATCGCGCATCGAGCGCGCCAGCTCGCCGTACAGGAAGGCGGTCGTCTGCTCGTAATTCCAAACGTGCGTGCAGTTGCCGTGGCAGCAGCCGGCCTGATCGTTGCAGCCCTCCCAGCCGAAGAACCGACCATCCTCCGTGCGAAAGCAGGTCTGCGTGCGCAGCGTGCTGGCGTTGAACAGTGCCGCTTCCTTCGCAGGCTCGGGGAGATCCGACTCGACGAAGGCTCGCACGAAGCTCACCGTCTGCTCTTCCAGATGCGCCAGGTGCGGCGATGTCTTCTCCACCACATCCCAGGCATCCCAGTACTTCGTGTTGTAGTAGTTCCCCACGCGCTCCTGCTTCTTCGGCAGGCCCCACCCGAGGCGATTGGGGAAGTGCCATGTGAGCAGAAACGTGATGTGCTTGGCATCGTTGGGCGGAATCTCCACGGACACCGCGAGCGAACCCACCGGATGATCCACTTCTTCTGCGTGCCGCTCTTCAAGCTTTCCATCCGTCGAGAAATCGTCCCAGAAGTCGAGCAGCGAATCTCCCCAAGAAAGCTTCGGCCACGAGGTGCGGAACGAGATGTCGCCATGCGCTTTGATCGCCGCCAGCGCCAGCGTTCCCCACTGCATGTCCTTGGGATCGACATTCGGAGAGCGCATGAAGACGCCCTTGAACGGGCTGTTCCCTCCGTTGCGGATCTCGTTGATGTTGCGCTTGGGCTTGTCCTGCTTCACGCCGACGCAGATGAAGTTCTCGATGCTGCCGCTGACGGAAGCGCTGACGGTCTCGTTGGTCTTGTTGCGCAGAACGTAGCGGAGCACCGCGCAGGGAATCCCGCTGCTGTCGGCATCGGCGGGGATCATGGGATTGAACGCCTCCAGCCGCACGTCCACCGGCATCTCGGAATCCGTCAGCACCACCTGCCCGAGCGGATACGCCGCGTGGAACTCGCAGTTGCGAAATCGCGGCCACCCATGATTCGCCGCCGGGGATCCCGAAGATCCCTCATACAGGAATTGCGGCAGCGGTCCCTCCAGCAGCTTGGTCTGCGGCGCTTTCTCCCCTTGCTTCGTCCAAAGCGCAAACAGCGCCACGCCGGGCTTAAATCCCTTGGCCGGATGATTCCCCATCTCCCAATCGCGCAGATCGCCGCGCCCGCCGAGCGAGATCGTCCCCGTCCCGATCCCGCCGAGCGGCATTGCAAGCCGATCGAGGTGGGCGAGGTCATAGGTCTTCAGCACCGGCCACGCAGTGGGTTGAGTTGTGGGCATAGGAAGACGATGTTAGCCCAACCGAAGCAATCCTCCAGCAAGCAGCGCCGGCCGAAGTTTCAGCCTCCCAACGCTTCGATCCCAAAACATCCGCCGTCTGCTTCTAACAGGCGTTTTGCCTCGACGAATTGTCGCAGAACTTGAACTGCGTCGACCGTTCAGCTTTCCCGCATCCCAAGCGCGCCTCTCTTGCAGCACAGTTCGAGCGGTTAGTCCCCAAGCGCCCGCGGCATCGCCGCACCGTGGCAGATCGACAAGGTCTCGTCTCATAGGTGTCAAACATTCTATAGTCGCTCTCTTGCGACAACGCCTTTCTGCTATAGAATGACTTCATGAAGCCCCGCATGCACATGCGGGCGCTCAACCTCTCCGAAACGGGCAACGCAGGGCTGCAACTGGCGGGCAAATGCGATACAGAAAAACACGGGCGGCTTTTCTGGCTGCGGCTGTTGCCGCGGCGACTCCGGCGCTGGCGGAAATCTCTTTTGACCTGCGCCTCCCTGATGGGTCGCACACGCTCAACGCGACGCCCGGAGCGTATCAGATCGAGCTCTGGGCTCAGCTCACCGGCGCCGACACTTCGCACACGAACGAGCAGCTCAGCAGCACCTACGGCAACGTTACCAGCATGCAGATTGGCGGCGGGGCCATGACCTTTGGGGGGCTGTCGCAGGGAGCGCCCGCTGCACCGTTCAATAATCAAACGTTCAGCCGCAATGGTTCAGCAGCAGATCTAAACGCCGACGGCATCACTGATTGGGGCTCCAGCAGCACCTCCATCAGCAACACCAATTACATGTTCGCGCGTGGCACCGGGCCGATCGACGCCGGCGGCGCCTACGGCAGAGCCGTCGACGCACAAACCTGGGAATTCAAAGTCGCCACCTACACCCTCAACGTCAACGCCGCCAGCGGGACAGCAGAAGGTGAGACGCACCTGTACGCAAGCCGCCCGTCTGGCGTCAGCACGTCTGTGCCCATCATTTACGTTGTTTATCGCATCGACGGCGTCACCGGCGACGGCGCCAGCACTCGCCCCCTCGCCGGAATCTACAACCAGCCCAACCAGGGGATCGTCATCCGCACCGCGCCCGCCCCGCAGTGGAACGGGACCTCCTCCGACTACCTCACGGCCTCCAACTGGTCCACCGGCACCATTCCCACCTCCACCTATCGTGCCCAGTTCGGAAGCGTCGGAGGTGTGGTGGGCGTCAATTTGCCACCACCCACCGGATACGATCTGTCGCGCGTTGATGTCGGCTCCGTCGACCTGACCAGCGCCGCCACCAGCAACGTCGTCATCCAGAACTCGTCGGCCGCAAACGACGGCATGCTTGTGCTCAACGGTGTCGGTGGCGTCGCCCTCTCCAACGACTCCACCAGCACCCTCACGCTGCGCAACGGAACCGCTGGCCACAAGATGGGCGTCTACCTGAACGCGCCCGGCGTCAACGTCTCGCAGGCAACCGGCTCCATCCGCATCGAGAGCACGCTGAGCGGATCGCAAGGCATCCGCAAGACCGGCCGCGGCGCACTCGTCCTCAGCGCTGCCAACGACATCCGCGATACCACCGTCATCGAACGCGGCTCGATCGTGCTCGCCCATCCCCAAGCGCTCCAGAGATCCACCGTGGACGTTGAAACCCCCAACGGCCTCCAGCTGGCCGTTCCCGAAGCCACCATCGGCGGCCTGACCGGGTGGTATGGCTTCGACATCGGCGCCGCGTCTCTGACGGTTGACAGTTATTCAAGCACAACGTTCCGCGGAGCCATCACCGGCACCGGATCGGTCCGCAAAAAAGGATCAGGAACACTCACCCTCGGCGCCGACACACCCTTCGCCGGTAATTTCTTCGTGGATGCCGGAACCCTCACCCTCTTCGGAGCCAACAGCGCCTGGGGCTCCGGGCGGATCTATGTGAACCAGGGTGGCTCCCTCACGACACGCGGTAAGAGCAGCGGCGGCGTCACCGTCAACTCCGGAGGCCGCCTACAGGGAACTGGCGCCACCATCACCGCCAGCGACTTTGTCCTACTTGCCGGCGCCATCACGCACATTGAGGAGGCCAACAGCGGGACCAAAACCGTGATTGCCAGCACCGGCGGAATCACGTACGGCGGCACGCTTGAGGTAAGTGTTCTCGCCGATCTCCCCGGCACCAGCACCACCCGAAGCTGGCAAGCTTTTTCCATCGCCGGCGCCCACAGCGGCAGGTTCTCCTCGATCGTCGACGCGAACCGGCAGATCGACCCGAGCCGCTTCAAATTCGACTACAACACCGGCTGGATCACCGTCGGCGACATCAACACTGTCTTCCCCGTCGATCCCCCCGAAGTCCCCGAACCGACCACCGCCGCCGCCGTGGCGCTCCTGACGCTGCCCGCCCTCCGCAGACGCCGATAAACGAACGTTTGATCTGATGGGATCGCGTGACCTGCGCCGCTATAATCGCGCCCGATGATCCTCCGCGCGCCGTTGCTGTTGCTCCTTCTCCCCGTCCTCGCTTTCGCCGCGGGGAACGCTCCGCCCTCCACCCAGCCCGCCGATATGGTCCTTGTTCCCGGCGGCACGTTCCGAATGGGGACCAACGACGGCTTCCCCTACGAGGGCCCGGTTCACGAAGTGAAGGTGAACGCGTTCTGGATGGACAAGCACGAAGTGACCAACGCCGACTTCGGCAAGTTCGTCAAAGCCACCGGCTTCAAAACCGACGCTGAAAAGTTCGGCTGGTCCGGCGTGTTCGACGCCAAGACGGGCAAGTGGAGCAAGTCGGACGGGGCGGACTGGCGCCATCCCTTCGGGCCGGACTCGGAGGCAAAGCCGAACGAGCCGGTCGTGCATGTCTCTTACGCCGATGCCGAAGCGTATGCGAAGTGGGCGGGCAAGCGCCTTCCGACCGAAGCTGAGTTCGAATTTGCTGCACGTGGCGGAAAGCAGGACGAAAAGTTCGCCTGGGGCAATGACCTTTATCCCGACGGAAAACAGATGGCCAACGCCTGGCAGGGGATATTCCCATTGGAAGACACCGGCAAGGACGGCTTCAAAGGCCTCGCCCCCGTCGGCTCCTTCCCCGCAAACCCCTACGGCCTCGTCGACATCACCGGCAATGTCTGGGAATGGACCAGCGACTTCTTTGACCCGGAATATTACAAGCACTCGCCGACCGACAACCCCAAAGGCCCGAGCAGCGGAAACGAGCGGGTTCTCCGCGGCGGATCCTGGCTCTGCGCCGAAAACTACTGCCTGGGCTATCGCGTCGCCGCCCGCAATCACACAGAACCCGACAGCGGCTTAAACAACCTCGGCTTCCGCTGCGTCAAAGACGCTGGCAAATGACAGGCGACTGATTCGGATGATTCAGTCGCGCTCATGTGACACGACTCTTTCAGCCCAACATGCGCCACTTCATCCTCCTCCTCGCTCTGGTTGCTTCTTCCATCACTCAAGCGGCTCCGTCGACCACACAAGCGGCCCGCAACGTCCTTCTCATGATCGGCGACGATCACGGCCTCGACGGTGGCTGCTTTGGCAACGCATCGGTCAACACCCCCGCATTCGACGCCCTCGCCAAACGCGGTACGCGCTTCGACAACGCCTTCGCCACCGTCAGTTCCTGCTCCCCCAGCCGCGCCGTCATCCTCTCCGGCCTCTACACCCACTCTAACGGCCAGTACGGCCTGGCCCACGGCCAGTACAACCAGCACACCCTCCCGTGGGTCCAGTCCCTCCCTCGCGTGCTCAAGGCGGCCGGCTACCGCACAACGCTCATCGGCAAGAACCACCTCCTCCCGCCCGAGGTGTATCCGTACGATCAAACGCTCCTCGGCGGCAGCCGCAACGTCAGCGCCGTCGCCAATGCCGCCGCCGAAATCTTCACCGACACGTCCACAGGTAAACCCTTCTTCCTGGTCATCGGCTTTGCCGATCCGCACCGCGCCGGGCGCGGTTTTGCCGGGGACAAGACGTTTCAAAACGTCCGTCGAGCAGAGTACGACCCCGCCAAGATCAAAGTCCCCGATCACCTGCCCGATACACCTGAAGTGCGCCGTGATCTGGCCGATTACTACCAGTCCGTCAACCGTCTCGACCAAGGCGTCGGCATAGTCCTCGAAGAGCTCGAGCGCGCGGGTCATCTTGACGACACCCTCATCATCTACCTCTCCGATAACGGTCGGCCCTTTCCCGGCGCCAAGACGAACCTCTATGACGCCGGCATCCACCTCCCGCTGATCATCCGAAAGCCCGGCGTCAAAGGTGGCGTCGTGAACCACGCGATGGTGAGCTGGATCGACATTGCCCCCACTGTGCTCGAGTGGACGCAGCACATCCAGACGCGCTCGCCGATCGCCCTCCCCGGCCGATCGCTGCTCCCGATCCTCGACCAGGAGAACCCCTCCGGCTGGGACCACGTCTTCGCCTCCCACATCTTCCACGAAATCTGGATGTACTACCCCATGCGCGCGATCCGCACGCGGCAGTACAAACTGATCTGGAACCTGGCCCACACGCTCGAGTATCCCACCGCCGGCGACATCAACCGCAGCCCCAGCCAGAAGTCCGTCAACAAGACGAAGATGCTCGGCCAGCGCCCGCTCGAGGCCTACCTTCACCGCCCCGAGTTTGAGCTGTACGACATCGCCACAGATCCCAATGAACTGCACAACCTGGCTGATGATGCGTCACTCGCCGACGTCAAAAAAGATCTCCACCAGCGCATTTTGAAGATGATGGCCGACACCCACGACGCTTGGAACCCGCTCATCAACAATCCTCACAAATCCGTCGGTCCCGCACCGGAAGAGTAACCTCGCGCGTGGCATGGGCGTGGTTGCACATGCATCCCTTACATCCAAAGTTCTACTCAAAAATCTCCTTTTTCCAATGGAATCGCCAAAACGGATTGCTACGCTGAGACGCCATATCAGCATCTCCTCACGATCTGACGCATCGTCTTCACCTCTTTGTTCTGCGTCCGACCAAGCCTGCTCTTTCGGAAAGGAATCTGTCGTGAGTCTCCAAGCCACCGCTTACCGCTTCGTCGAAATGTGCAACCAGCTCAAGAATTTCGACGTGATGCGAACCATGTACGCCCCCGACATCGTCTCGGTAGAAGGTGACGGCGCTGAGACGAAAGGCCAGCAGCCCGTGATCCGCAAGTCGGAGATCTGGCAGTCGCAGAACGACATCCACAGCGAGAAGGTCCGCGGCCCGTATTTCAGCGGACCCAATCAGTTCGCGGCCCACTTCACCTTCGACATCACCCGCAAATCCACGGGAGAGCGGTCGACCATTGAAGAAGTGGGCCTGTACACCGTGAGCAAGGACGACAAGATCACGCGCGAGCAATTCTTCTACGACGGCGAACACTAAATCGCCGGTTCCGTTGATTTCACCATCTCACAAGCAGCGCATTGCGCGCTGAAGGGAGTGCTATGTCTTCGATTTCCACGAGCGCCAACTCGACCGTCATGCGAAGCGCCGGTGGCCGCGGGACGCAGTACCAGGCTTGGGTGGCTAAAAGCGCCAAGGCGGCGATGGTTCGTGAGACCATCGACGCTGGTCCGCTCGGCGATGAAGAGGTCGAGGTCCTCGTCGAACACTGCGGCCTGTGTCATTCCGACTTGTCGGTCTTGAACAACGAGTGGGGCATCTCGCAGTTCCCCGTGACGCTCGGGCATGAAGTCGTCGGCCGAATCACTGCCCTCGGCCCCAGCACGAAGGGACTGAAGGTCGGGCAGCGCGTCGGCATCGGGTGGTTCTGCGGCAGCGACATGAGTTGTCGCCAGTGCATGGCTGGCAAGCATCACCTCTGCCCCAGCGCGCAGGCGACGATCGTCGGTCACAACGGCGGCTTCGCCTCGCACGTTCGCGCGCATTGGGGATGGACAATCCCGCTGCCCGAGAAGCTCAATGCTCGCGACGCCGGCCCGCTGCTGTGCGGCGGGATCACCGTCTTCAACCCCCTCGCGATGTATGCCATCCCCGCCTCGCGCGTCGGGATCATCGGCATCGGCGGGCTCGGTCACATGGCCGTCAAATTCGCCGCCGCCTATGGCTGCGACGTCACCGCCTTCACCTCCAGCGAAAGCAAATTCGAAGAGGCTCGCGGCTTCGGCGCACACCATGTCGTCGCCACCCGGGACGCCGCCGCATTGAAGCAACTCGCCGGCTCGCTCGACCTGATCATCAGCACCGTGAACGCCCCGATCGATTGGGGTGCGATGATCAACGCCTTGGCGCCCGATGGCCGGCTGCACGTCGTCGGCGCGGTCCTCGAGCCGATTCCGGTAGCCGCCTTCGCGCTGATCATGGGTCAGCGCAGCGTCTCCGGCTCGCCCAGCGGCTCGCCAACGGACGTTGCCACGATGCTGGAATTCGCCGCGCGCCACGACATTTCCCCCCAAACCGAGCATTACCCGATGAGCCAGATCAACGAAGCCTTCAAGCGCCTCGAATCCGGCAAAGCGCGCTATCGCATCGTGCTGGATGCCGATTTCTAAAAAGCTTTTGAATCCGGAGACCACCCTTCACGCCTAGGAACATGGAATCGCTACCGAAAGGAGTTCACGCATGAGCATTGAATCCGTCGCCCTCAAATTCGTGGAACTGTGCAAGCAAGGCAAGCACTTCGAGGTGATGCGCACGATGTATTCCGATGACATGGTCTCCGTCGAAGGCGACGGCCGCGAGACGGTCGGCAAGGAGCCGGTCATCCATAAGTCTGAGGTCTTCCAGGGCAACAACAATATCGACAGCCAAGACCTCCGCGGCCCCTTTTACTGCGGCGACAGCAAAGCCGACTCCGGAAAGTTTGCCGTCTACTTCAACATCGGCTTCACCCCCAAAAAAGGCGGGGAGCACCAGACCCACCAGGAGGTCGGCCTCTACACCGTCAAGAACAACATGATCACGCGAGAAGAGTTCTTCTACGACGGGCCGTTCATCTGATTTCGCAAAGGGCCCTGTAGGGGCGACGCCTGCGTCGCCCTCTTCTCGTCAGACCATCTCCGCATCAAAGGAGTCATCCATGAAACGCTTCGCTCCCGCACTGATTGCCGCCGCAGCATTGATCGTTCTGCTTGCAGCAGCCAGCACCTCATCTCCCCCGGCCGGCGAAGCCGCCCTCGCCATCGATCAGGGCCGCCTCCCCGACGGCTATCGCGACTGGCGTCTCATCTCCGTCGCTCGCGAGGAAGGTGAGCTGGATGACATCCGCGCCGTGCTCGGCAACGATACCGCCATCAAAGCCTACCGCGATGGCGCGACGTCTTTCCCCGAAGGCGCCATCATCGCCCGCCTTGCCTGGAGCTACGACTCTTCGGAAGAAAACAACAAGACCTTCGGCCGCAAGCAATCCTTCGTCGCCGGGCACCCCAAGAACGGCGTCCAGTTCATGGTCAAGGATTCCGTCAAGTACGCCTCCACCGGCGGGTGGAAGTACGCCCAGTTCGACGACGGCAAACCGATGACCGACGCCGCCAAGCTGCAAAGCTGCTTCGACTGCCACCAGGCGATCAAGTCCCGCGACTTCGTCTTCACGCGCTATGCGCCGTGACCGCTGTCAACGCTAAGAACAGATGACCCGCACCTGTCCCCTTCCTGGAAAGGAGCCTACAAATGAAACCCACCCTCTTCATCGTCGCCGCAGTCGTGCTGCTCGAAATCATTGTCGGCGTCACACGCTCCGCTTCTACCGCCGGTGAATCCAGCGCATCGGGAAGCGCCAAAGACGGCGCCGGCGCTAATGTCTACGTCGCCATCGAAAATGAACCGCCCCCCAAGCTCTTCGTTGATCAACCGGATGAGCGCGGCCTACCGCTCGGCGTCGTCTGGCTCCCCGTCCGCGTCGAAAACTGCCGCATCCTGCCCCTCTTTAACAAGACCGGCGTCAACATCTCTCCGCGCGTCGGCCACCTGCACGTCCACGTCGACGACCTCCCCTTCTGGTGGGCCGACTCCAGTGGCCTCAACACCATCGACATCGCCGGACTCCCGCCGGGTGAGCACAAGGTCCTCGTCGAACTGGTCGACTCCGACCACAACGTCTATCCCGGCCAGGCCAAAACGGTGAAGTTCACCATCCCTCAATCCGCCGCGCGATCGCATTGATCGGCGCCACGCTGGTGCGCCCTGGACCCGCCGTGCACCGGCCTCTCTGCACCCTCCCCCGTGACACGGGCATCCTGCCCCTGCCGGGTGGATGGGGAGACGTAGAACCGACAGCCTCACATTGCTCCACGCACAGCGTACGGGCAAGATGCCCGTGTCACGTCGTCGCTAACCCAGCAGCAAGGCAAATCACATGACCGCAAACAGCATCCCCTCCGCAGTCGCCGCCTCATCCCGCGCCGCCCTCCCCACCACCATGCGTGCCATCCGCATCCACCGCCTCGGCGGCCCCGAAGGCCTCGTCTACGAAACACTCCCCACGCCCACCCTGCGCGAAGGCGACGCCCTTGTCCGCGTCCGCGCCGCGGGCATCTCCCCCGCCGAGTTCACCTGGCGTCTGTACGAGACCGCCGACGGCCGCAGCCGGCTCCCCAAGATTCCCTCCCACGAAATCTCCGGCACCGTCGCCGCCGTCTCGCCGGACGTGCGCGACGTGAACATCGGGGACGACGTCTACGCCCTCGCCGACTTCTTCCGCGAAGGCGGCGCCGCCGAGTACATCGCCGTCGCCGCGCGCGATCTCGCCCTCAAGCCGCGCACGCTGGACTATTCGGCCGCCGCCACCGTTCCCCTCTCCGGTCTCACCGCCTGGCAAGCCCTCTTCGACCAGGGCCAGCTCCAGCCCGGCCAGCGCGTCCTTATCCACGGCGCCTCCGGCGGTGTCGGCAGCTTCGCCGTGCAGCTCGCCCGCTGGAAAGGCGCCCACGTCATCGCCACCGCCTCACCCCACAACATCGAGTTCGTCCGAAGTCTCGGCGGCGATGAGATCATCGACTACCACTCCACGCCGTTCGAAACCGCCGCCCGCGACGTCGATCTCGTCCTCGACACCGTCGGCGGTGACACGCTGGAGCGATCGTGGTCGGTCCTGCGCCCCAAAGGCCTGCTCATCACCGTCCTTCGCCCTCCTTCGGACGACTGGAACGTGAACCGCCGCGCCAGAGGCCTGTTCTTCATCGTTGAGCCCAATCGAATCCAGCTCATCGAGCTTGCGCGCCTGATCGATGCCGGCACAGTTCGTCCCCGTGTCGAAGCGGTCTACCCGCTGGATCAGGCAGTTCAAGCCTACGAGCGCGGCATCCATGACCATCCCCGCGGCAAGATCGTCCTAACGCTAACCAACTTGCCGTAATCGCCTTCCCCGTAGCATGGGCGTCTCGCCCATGCATTCGACCGCCTGGCGCATGGGCGGGACGCCCAAGCCACGCAAACAGCATCTCGCTCTTCTCTTCCTCCGGGTCTCTGCGCCTCTGTGTTCCATCTTCTCCTCCCCCGCTACACTCCGGCCCCATGAGACACCTCATCGCGCTCCTGCTCCTCGCGCTCGCCGCACCCGTCTTCGCGCAGACCACGAAACCCTCGCGCCCCAACATCATCCTCATCATCACCGACGATCAGCGCTACGACTGCCTCTCCATCACCGGGCACCCCTTCCTCAAGACCCCCAACTTCGACCGCATCGGTCGCGAGGGCGCCGTCTTCAAAAATTATTTTGTGACGCTCCCCCTCTGCTCCCCCAGCCGCGCTTCGATCCTCACCGGCCAGTACGCCAGCCGCCACGGCATCATCGACAACAAGGACCGCGCCGCCCAATCCCACCAGCTCAAGACGTTCCCGCAACTCCTCCAGAAAGCCGGCTACGAAACCGCCCTCTTCGGCAAGTGGCACATGGGGGTTGACCCCTCCCCACGCCCCGGCTTCGACCACTGGTGCGCCATGCCCGGCCAGGGGCGCTACATCGATCCGGTCTTCAACCAAGACGGCCAGCGCGTCGTGAAGAAAGGTTACATCACCGACGTCCTCACCACGCTGACGACAGACTTCATCGAGAATCGAGCGGCCAAAGATAAACCTTTCTTCCTCTACCTCGGCCACAAGGCCGTCCACTCGCAGTTCACCCCCGCCGAGCGGCACAAGGACTTGTATGCCGACCAAATTCTCCCTACGCCGCCGAGCGTCTTCGACGACATGAAAGGCAAGCCCGCGCTGCTCCAGGCAGAGGATAAGCCGCTGCCGAAAGAGCACCTGGGGCTCGCCGTCCCCGACTCGGTGATCCGCGACCAGCTCCGCTGCATCCAGTCGGTCGATGACAGCACCGGCGCGATCCTGAAGTCGCTCGAAAAGAGCGGCCAGCTCGACAACACGGTCATCGTTTTCACCAGCGACAACGGCTACTTCTGGAACGAGCATCATCTGGGCGACAAGCGCGCCGCGTACGAAGAGTCGATCCGCTGCCCGCTCCTGATCCGCTACCCGAAACAGATCAAAGCCGGCACCGTGCGCGAGCAGATAGTTCTCAACATCGACCTCGCCCCCACGTTCCTGGAACTCGCTGGCGCGACATCACCCGAGAAGCTCCAAGGCCAGTCGCTCGTAAAACTCTTCAGCGAAGACGTGGCGGGAAAAGACTTCCGCACCTCTGCCCTCTTCGAATATTTTAAAGAATCCGCCTACGCCAACATCCCCACTTGGAAAGCCGTCCGCACCGACCGGTACAAACTCATCACCTATCCGGAGTTCCCGGGCATGGAAGAGCTCTACGACCTGAAAGCCGACCCCGCCGAAATGAAGAACCTGATCAAGGAAGACTCGGCCAAGGGAACCGTCGAGCAGCTCAAAATGGAGCTGGCCAGGCTGCGGAAGCAGTACGAACAGTGAAACCGCAGATGCACGCGGATGAACGCGGATGAGGATGTGATCACGGAGGCAAGGGGGTCACTGAGGCGCGGACGGCATCGAGCGCACAAGGGCAAGAATGACTTCTTGAATAAGACTCAAACAGATCAACCTTCGTGACGGCACGAGTTGGCCTCCGTGTCTCGGTGCCTCCGTGTTCAGATCCAACGAACAACCTTGCAATTTAGAAAGCACGGCCTTCCTCGCGCCCTCTCCCTAACCACTCAGGGTCTCCTTCCCCGCCCGCTTCCGCCCCGACGCCGCGCGCTGCCGCGCATACACACGTCCCGCTGCGGCGATCGAGATTGCGAGAAGCGTCCACGCCAGAGGCCACATCAGCTCCAGGCGCCATCGTGACTGGGGATGGCCGACGTCGTCACGCCACAGGATCAGCTGAATCGGAAGCAGAACCGCGCCCGCCGTCGCACCCAGGCCCATGAGCACGAGGCCGAACGAAGGCCACAGCGGATCTTCACGGAGGCGCTGCCACGGATAGAGCGCCGCGAGCAGCCAGAGGCAACCCGTCAGCCCCACCCTCAGCGGGCTTGGTCGAATGATGCCACTCCCGTACGTCGGTTCGACGAAGCACTCCACCAGAACCGCCGCCGCAAGCACCGCGATGCCGAGAACGCGGCTCGGCAGAAGCCCCCGCCTCATCCGCTTCGACGGCCGCGCGTACTCGAGGATCTGCTGCGTGATCGAACAACCTCCGCTCTCTCAATTGTAACGTGCGGCGGAAGCCCCGTGCTTTAGCATTGCCGACGGCCTAGATCCCCCGGAGAAGCGAGCACGCCGGCAACCATTCAGAGTCCAACATCAGGGCGAGCTTCATTGGGCTCACCTTGAATGGGGGAGGAATGAGTGGTGAGGAGATCTTCCGGCAGAGACGTGCAGTCCGCAGGACCGGCGAGCCCCACCTGAAGCAAGGGGTCTGACGGGGGGGGCGGTTGTCCCGCCGCTCCTTTCGCGGATGCGTGGCTGCGTTGCGATACCGATGACGCAGCGGACAGGATCGTCTTGCTGCCACGCGATTTGTTCCTCGTCGCATCCCCGTGGCCAGGCTGGCATCAGACCCTGGACACGCCCCAATCCTTCTGGAGTTTTCGCAGGCGGTCGTAGGCGGGTTTGGGGGTCATGTCGGGCCGGAGCAGGCCGCCGAAGGGCCAGAAGTGGCCGGGTCGATCGGTGAAGTCCCACCACCCGGCGGCCTGGTAGAGCGGTTTGGAGTAGAGGAGGGTATAGACGCCTTCGAGCCAGTCGGCCTGCGTGGTCTCGTTCCACTGTTCGTGCCAGCCGGGGGCTTCGGTTTTCGGGCGCATGCTGCTGGCATCGAGGCCCGGCTGAGAGGCGGTGGCGAGTTCGGTGATGTGGATTGGCTTGTTGAAGACCGTGAAGCGCTCGAGCATCCGGTCGATCTCGAAGAGGTCGAACTGCGGGTAGTAGAGCTGTAGGCCGATCACCTCGTAATCGATGCCGCTCGCGAAGCAGTCCTTGATGAAGCGATACGGCGTCCAGCGGCGCGAGCCGTCGGGATTTCGGTCCTTGGCGTATTCTCCCCAGAGGCAGCAGTGGTTCATCTGGCGCTTGACGGTCTTGCTGCCGCGGCGGGCGGCGTCGAAGGCCATCTTGCCCATGTCCAGGATCTGCTCGTGGCTCAGCCGCCAGAGGTTGGCTTTGTCGTGGGCCTCGTTCATGATCTCGGCATACGGGAGCTTGCCGTCGTAGCGGCACACTGTGTTCTCGATCACCTGCGCGTAAAGGTTCTTGATCTTGTCGTAGGGCCAATCCGGGTTGTACTGGCGCTTGGGATCGACGGGACCCTTGGGTCGCGGGTCGAACGGGATGGTGGCGGGGTTGGTGCCGGCGGTGTCGATGGGGCGGATCCACCCGGCGGTTGCGCCGCGGGCCATGTACAGATAGCCAAAACCCTTGGGCGTGATCTTCTGGCTCAGGAGCCAGTTGATGCTGGCGTCCATGCGGGTGTAGTCGACAGGATCCTTGGGGTCATGGGGATCCTTCCAGTGGTACCAGGCGCCGGTGGAGAAATTAAAAGCCTCGCGGAAGGGTTTCTGGAAGGCTTCACCGTGCGCATCCCAGCCGGAGACCATG
>DASVUC010000202.1:0-3123 GCA_036387255.1 Tepidisphaeraceae bacterium
GGTCTCCGCATCGCCAACTCCTCCAACATCACCCTCAAAAACATCATTAGTCAAAACAACGGCACCTGGGGAATCTACACTTCCCACTCCAACGACATCACCATCGACAGCGCCATCTCCAAAGACAACAACGCCATCAACCCAACCGGCTGGAACCACCACGGCATCTACATCTCCAACTCCGCCGCCAACTGCGTCATTCGAAACTGCACCGTGGAAGGCAACTTCGGTAACGGCATCCATTTCAACGGCGACGCCTCGCAGGGCGGCGCCGGAATCGTCAGCAATGCCCTCGTCGAAAAGAACACCATCACCAACAACGGCAAAAACGGCGGCTCCGCCATCAACTGCGACGGCGTCCAAAACTCCACCCTCAAGAACAACGCCCTCAAAAACAACCACGCCAAAGGAATCGCCCTCTACAGAATCGACGCCGCCGAAGGATCCAAAAACAACATCATCCAGAACAACACCGTTGTCATGTCAGACGACGCCAGGGGCGCAGCGCTGGTGATCAAGAACGCCAGCACCAACAACACGATCGACAGCAACGTGATCAGTGCGCCAGCCGTCGCCGTCGTCGTCTCGCAGGATTCGCTGGGTGGTCTTAAATCCAACCACAACACCTTCGCCGGCAAATTCTCCGTCGACTCCGACGAAACCCGGATCAACTTCACCCAGTGGAAAACCGCCACAGGTCAGGACGCGAACTCCACCGGTAAAGACGACGGGAACAAAAAGAAGCTGGCCGCCGCAATCGCCGCAGGAGTGGCTTGCCTCTTCGCGTCCATTTTCGTCGCCGTGACATTCATCATCCGCCGCAAAAACCTCAACAAGTGGTTGGGCGCCTACATCAAAACCGCTCGCCAGAGACGCGCGCACAAAGGTCCGAGCGAGCTCCACGTGCTGATCTGCATCGCAGATCACTTCGAGCCCGCCAACGGCAACGTCCCTCCCGCACTCGCCGACGGCCGCGTCGAGCGCTGGTGCACCGCCTACCCCCGGCTCTTCTCTCAATTCCGCGACGACGACGGCCGGCCGCCCCAGCACACCTTCTTCTATCCCCTCGAGCAGTACAACGAAAAGCACGTTGAACGCATCGCCCATCTCTGCGCTCAGGGCTTCGGCGAGATCGAGCTCCACCTCCACCACGACAACGACAATTCAGCCAATCTCCGCTCAGAGCTCCAGCGCTACAAGCAGCTCATCCACAGCAAACACAACTGCCTCCCCCGCGATCCCCGCACCGGCCAAATCCGCTACGCCTTCGTCCACGGCAACTGGGCTCTGGACAATTCCCGACCCGACCGCCGATGGTGCGGCGTGAACGACGAGATCGACATCCTCATCCAGACCGGCTGCTACGCCGACTTCACCCTCCCCTCAGCCCCGGATGCCACCCAGATCAACAAGATCAACAGCATCTATTACGCCGTCGACGACCCCGCCAAACCCTGCTCCCACGCCACCGGCGTCGACATCACCAGCGCCCCGCAGCCCCCCAACTCGCTCCTCATGATCCAGGGCCCGCTCATCCTCGACTGGAAGCGCGGCAAGATCGAAAACGGCTGCATTCAAGGGTCGCAGCCCCCTACCATGGACCGTCTCGACCTCTGGCTCAAAGCCAACGTCCACGTCCCCACCCGCCCCGACTGGCGCTTCATCAAGCTCCACACCCACGGCTGCCCCGAAGACAATTCCGCCGTCATCCTCGGCGAGGCGATGACGCGCTTCCACCAGAACCTCGTCCACCTCTCAGACCGCAACCCCGGCTTCCGCTTCCACTACCACTATGTCACCGCGCGCGAAATGTATAATTTGGCTAAAGCCGCCGAAGCCGGATTTAGAGGAACCGTCAACGAGGCCCGAAATTACATTCTCCCTGATCCGCGCGTAGTGGCCGGGTCGAAGACCCACCCGTTCCCCCCAGCACAACAAACCTTAAACTCTCAAAACTATGTCTAACACCGACTGGCAAATCCTGCACGGCGACCACTTCCAAGGTCAGAAGATCCTCATCACCGGCGGCGCCGGCTTCATCGGCTCCCACATCGCCGAAGCCCTCACCGCACTGGGCGCGCACGTGATCGTGATCGACGATCTCTCCGGCGGATCCACTGACAACCTCGCTCACCTCCCCAAGGTCGACTTCCACCAGGGCTCCATCCTCGACACGAATCTGCTGGCCACAATCACCAAAGGCGTCCGGTACATCTACCACGAAGCCGCCCTCGGCTCCGTCCCGCGCTCCGTCGAGCAGCCCGTTCTCTACAACGACGTCAATACGAAGGGCACGCTCAACGTCCTCGAAGCCGCCAAGGCCGCCGGCGTAGCGCGCGTGATCTTCGCCGCCTCTTCCAGCGCCTACGGCGACAATCCCAATCCCTGGAAAGAGACCATGCCCGTCCTTCCCAAGAGCCCCTACGCCGCCACCAAGGTTGCTGGCGAAGCGCTGCTCCGCGCTTACGCCTGCTCGCTGAAGCTCGACACCTGCTCGCTGCGTTACTTCAACATCTTCGGCCCGCGCCAGAACGCCAACAGCGCCTACGCCGCCGTCATCGCCGCCTTCGCAAAGTCCCTCCTCGCCGGCGAGCACCCCACCATCTTCGGCGACGGCCTGCAATCCCGCGACTTCACCTTCGTCCGCAATGCCGTCCACGCCAACCTCCTCGCCGCCCGTCATGAAAAGCCCCTCGACGGCGCCGTCATCAACGTCGGCTGCGGTCATCAGATCTCCGTCAACGCCCTCGCCGCCCTCATGGCACGCGCCTGGCACCGCCCCGAGCTCACCCCCATCCACAAGCCGGAACGCGCCGGCGACATCAAGCACTCCTACGCCGACCTCGCCCGCGCCCGCGCCACCCTCCACTACTCCCCCATCGTCGATTTTGAGCCCGGCCTCACCGAAACAATGGCGTGGTACAAAACCGTCCTCGCCCCCGCTTCCACCGAGCCCGCTAAAGTGTGAAGACACCAGCATGAACGTCACCAGCGTCATCCCCCTGCACCAAGTCTTCGAAATGCGAAAGTCGCTCAAGTGGTGCCGCAACGGTGTCTTACGTACCTCTACCTCTGCGCCACCTTCCCCTCAGGTTGCTGCGGCGTTGGCTGATCCGGCAGCAG
>DASVUC010000203.1:0-19592 GCA_036387255.1 Tepidisphaeraceae bacterium
GTCATGCGCTCGCGGCAGATGCTGATGGAGCCTGCGTTTCCGGAGGATGAGTATGCAAAGCTTAAGGAGCAGTCGCTGAACCAGCTGCGGCTGGGGCAGGAGAGCCCGAGCACAGTGGCGTCGAACGAGCTGACGACGGCGGTGTATGGCAACTCGGTGCTGGGCAAGTACGCGACGCCGGAAAGTTTGGAGAAGGTGACGCTGGAGGATGTGAAGACGTTCTACAAGAGCGTGTACCGGCCGAACGATGCGATCGTGATCGTCAGCGGCGATGTGTCGGTGGAGCGCGGGCGCGAGCTGGCGACGAAGCTGATCGACGGCTGGCAGTCGGGCGATCTGCCGAAAGTGACGGTGGAGCTGCCGAAGAAACCGACCACCAGGCGGATCATCATCGTGGATCGTCCGGAAGGAGCGGGTGCGACGGTGCGCATGGCGGTGCCAGGGTATGACGTGCACCAGGAAATCAAGTTCGCCGGCGCCGTCGCGAATCAAGTGCTTAACAGCACGGGAATCGACGGGCGGTTCATGAAGTACGTCCGCGCTGAGAAAGGGCTGTGCTATGGGTGCGGCGGCGCTTTCCGGCCGAACCGACAGGCCGGCCTCTTCAGCGCGAGCGTCGACACCAAGATTGAGACCGCCGGCGAAGCCATCGAGGCGATGTTTAAGGTCATGAGCGACATGCGCTCTAAGCCAGTGACGGATCTGGAGATCAACGAAGCGCGATCGCGCGTCGCCGGCGGCATGGTCATGGGGATCCAAACCATCGGCGCGCAGGCTGGCTATCGGGTGGACGGCATCCTGAACGACTATCCGATCGATTACTACGACAAGTACCCAAGCCGCATTGCGAAGGTGGCGAAGGATGAGGTGCAGAAGGTGATGCAGGAGTACGTGGACGATGGCATGATGACGATCGTCGTGGTTGCGCCCGCGGCGGCGGTGAAGCCGCAACTTGAAAAGCTCGGCACGGTCGAGGTGGTGCCGATGCCTTCAAAGCGCAAGGGCGCGGCGACGCAGCCGGATCGGGAGATGCTCAAGAAGGCCGCGTAGTTGGGGCGGTGGTGGTGAGAAACGTGCTCATGCTGTCGCGCGCGGTGCGATAGTCATGGTTGGCCGGATCCAGTTGCGCGGCCCGATCATAAGCCGCGGATGCTCGTGCATAATTTCCGGCACGATGTTCAGCGACAGCAAGGTTGAACCACCACGTGGGAGCCTGCGGTTTGGCTTTCGTGGCGTCGCGGAGATAGTCGAGCGCTTCATCGTCTTTTCCGAGCGAGAGGGCGTGGTAGCCGCGGTACGCTTCTTCTTCACCGGCGGATGGCGAGCGATTGATCCATGGCCGTGCGAATGTCGCAAGCGTAAGAAGGATCGAGACGGCGCAGATCGGCGGCAGCGTCATCTCAGGACGCCGGCGGAGCTGACTAACCGTCCATCCCGCAAGGAGGCCCAGCAGCGCCCCAGAGAGGTGGGCGATGTTGGCGACGGGCACGGCGCCAGCGACGCTCAGGATCACGCCCATCACGAAGCACACCAGGAGCATGACGATCGACTGGGGGTCGAGGACGCGCTCGAGCGTCTTGTCTTTCCAGCTCATCCACCATAGGAAACCGCACAGGCCATAGACGATCCCAGACAGCCCGACGGAGCCGTCGAGGAGCGCGAATTCCGCTGCGCCGGAACCCAAAGCCAGATAGATAAACAGAACCAGCGCGCGGGCGTGGCCCCAGCGCTGTTCGACGAGCGTGCCGAGGTACCAGATCCACCAGAGGTTGAAGAGCAGGTGCAGAAGGTTTGCGTGGAGAAGCGCACTGGAGACGAGGCGCTGAAATTGGCCCCGGGTGATGAGGGGATCGATGAGCAGGATGGAGACGTCCACGCCGGACCACCAGGCTATCGACAGCGCGACCGAGAGAATGATCGTGCCCGCGGTCGTGGGGAAATGCAGAAAGTGGATGGGGTTGGGGGCGCGTCGCACGAGATCCCTCCGCTTATGGGTTATCGGAGGATGTGGGCGATCGCTTGACCGTGGCACGGGTTTTCAACGCGTGTGTGGTCGCGGATGGGTTCAAAATCCGTGCAAGAAAAAAGCTACACCCGATAAAGATCCTGAACTTTGCGCTTCAGGTGATTGAGAAGCGGCTGAGCAGAGAGCGGCTGGCCAGTAACGCGCTGGACGAGGTCGCGAGCGCGGTACCGCCGGCCGTGCTGGTGGATGTTTTTCCGGAGCCAGTCCAGGAGCGGACGGAAGTTTCCCTGCGCGAACAGCGCGTCGAGATCGCCGATGTCTTTGCGCGCCTGCTCGAAGTACTGCGCGGCGTAAAGGTTGCCGAGGGTGTACGTGGGGAAATACCCGATGGACCCTCCCGCCCAGTGAATGTCCTGCAAGCATCCTTTTGCATCATCCGGCGGCGTAAGTCCCAGATACTTTTTCATCTTCTCGTTCCATGCGCCAGGAATGTCGCGTACGACGAGGTCTCCCGCCAGTATCGCCTGTTCCAGTTCGTAGCGCAAGAGGATGTGCAGGTTGTAAGTTGCTTCATCTGATTCAGTGCGGATGAAGGTGGGACGGATATCGTTGACAGCGAAGTACCACTTCTCGAGCGTGATGTCGCTCATCACCTCGGGCAGTAGCGCGCGCGCCTGGCGGAAGTAGAACTCCCAGAACGAGCGGCTTCGGCCGACGAAGTTTTCCCACATGCGCGATTGCGATTCATGAATCCCAAGCGAGATGTACTCCCCGACCGGCGTACCCCAATGCTGTTTTGGCAGGCCCTGGTCGTAGAGCGCATGCCCCGTTTCGTGGAGGACGCCGAAGAATGCATCGCCGAAGTAGCTTTCGTCATAGCGCGTGGTCATGCGCGTGTCCCCGGGGCCGATGCCGGAGCAGAAGGGATGGACAGAGGTGTCCAGCCGCCCGGCGTCGAAGTCAAAGCCGATCCGCACGGCAGCGTCGCGCGCCAGTTTCTCCTGCATGTTCGCGGGGTAGTGGCGCTCGAGAATGTCCACAGGGGCCTTTCGACCTGAGTCAATTACGCGCCCGATCAGTTCGACGAGCGGACCGCGCAACTCTTGGAAGACCCCGTTCAGGTCCCCCACCGTTTCGTGCGGCTCATAAATATCAAGCAGCGCGTTGTACGGCGAATCCGTGTATCCGATGCAGCTGGCTTCCTGGCGCTTCAGGTCCACCGTCTTTTCAAGCCAGGGCTGGAATTGCGGAAAGTCGGACTTCTTCCTCGCCTCAACCCACGCCTGCTGGGCGAGCACTTCCACCTTGCTCATTTCCTCCACCAGCGATGCCGGAACCTTTGTCCGCCGGTCGTACTCCCGGCGAAGGTCGCGCACGTTCACCGCCGCGTCCCCCTCCGGATCTTTTATTAGGTCAGACTGCTCCAGTTCAGCCAACATCTCCCCCACTTGCGGCGAGGTGAACTGCTCGTGACACAGGCGTGCGATGAGAGAAGACTGATTGGCTCGGTGCTCGGCACCCTTTGGCGGCATCTGCACCCGCTCATCCCAGCCCAGCAGTGAGCCGGTTGAACCGAGCAGAGCGATTTCTCGCACCGTTTTGATCAGCGTCTGGTAAGTATTTTGCACGGCAGGCATAACGTGCATTGAAGCAGCGGACGATCCAAACGTCCACCGCGTGCGTATGATTGGCCGGTCATTCAAATGGAGTTGGGTTTCTATGAAGAAGATTGCGCTTGTTGGACACTGCGGGCCGGACAGCAGCTTTTTGCGGATGACGGTGAAACGTGCTGAGCCGAATGTGGATGTGTTGATGGTGGATGATGAGCGGGATCTCATTCAAACCATCAGCGACGGCGTCGATCTGCTGCTGCTGAATCGCGAGTTGTCCTATGGCTTTCACGATTCGTTTGGCGTCGACCTGATCAAGCGGCTGCGGTCCAAATATCCGAACGTGAAGTTGATGCTCGTGAGCAACTATCCAGACGCCCAGGCGGATGCGATCGCCAACGGCGCGCTGCCCGGGTTTGGGAAGAGGGAACTGGGGACGCCGCGCGTGGCGCAGGTGATTCGGGAGGCGCTGGCAGCCACGGAGCACTCTGCCGAAAATTCCCGCGCATGATGCCTGGGTGCAGCACTCCACGCGCTTCGCTTGTGCAGATAAACGACCTCCACTAGCCTTCTCAACAAGGCTATGGAGGTTTTTTGAACATGTCCGGCTACGCGATCCCGACCGCCTCTTCACCACTCAAGCTCAAGAAAAAACAGGTTCAATTGATCGCCAGCGGCGATCTTCGACTCAGCGCCAACCAGGTCTGCTGGCCGGCGCAGCAGGAGATGGAATCGGCGCTCGTGCGCGCCGTTCAATCCCTCGGGCATCAGGTCATCCGCGCCCATCCCTACAAGGAGGATCTCAAGCATGGGTTCATCGGCTCCCAGCGCGAGGGGCTCGAGGTTTTCCGGCGCGTGGATCCCAAGGCGCCGCTCATTGTCGCTGAAGCGGTTTGGCAATATTCCCATCACGTGCTGCACGGGCTGATGAATCACCAGGCGCCGATCCTCAGTGTCGCAAATTGGTCAGGACAATGGCCGGGGCTCGTTGGGATGCTCAACCTGAACGGCTCTTTGACGAAAGCCGGCGTGAAGTACTCGACGCTGTGGTCGGAGGATTTCACCGATGAGACCTTCATGGGCAGGCTTGGGGCATGGCTGAAAAATGGAAAGATCAAGCACAAGCTGGATCACATCACCCCGCTGAAGAAGCTGAAGGTGCCGGGTAAGGAACGAAAGCTGGGGGAGACGCTGGCGAAGCAGCTCACGAGTGAGCGCGCCATCATGGGCGTGTTCGACGAGGGGTGCATGGGGATGTTCAACGCCATCATTCCGGATTCACTGCTGAACCTCACCGGCGTCTTCAAGGAGAGGCTGAGCCAGTCGGCACTGTTTTATGCCAGCCAGCAGGTGCGGGATGATGAGGCCCGCGACGTCTACCGCTGGTACCTCGAACGCGGTATGAAATTCCAGCTCGGTGCTAACGAGCAGCAGGATCTGACGGAGCATCAGATCCTCCAGCAGTGCAAAATGTACATCGCGGCAATGCAGATGGCTGATGAATTTGGGTGCGATACCATCGGCATTCAGTACCAGCAGGGACTCAAAGACTTGCTCCCGGCATCAGACCTGGTGGAGGGAACGCTGAATGATTCGGTTCGGCCGCCGGTGCGGAGCGCGGATGGCAGCCGGGAGCTTTTTGCGGGTGAGCCGCTGCCCCATTTCAACGAGGTGGATGAGTGCGCGGGTCTGGACGGGCTGATGACCTATCGCGTGCACAAAGCGATGGGGCAGCCGGTGGAGAACACCCTGCACGATCTTCGATGGGGCGATTGGGATCAGAGCGGGACGACGAAGGAGTATGTGTGGGTGCTTGAGATTTCAGGATCGGCCCCCCCTTCCCACTTCGTCGGCGGATGGAGCGGCGCCAGCGGCGAGCGCCAACCGGCGATGTACTTCCGCTTGGGCGGCAGCACGATCAAGGGGATCAGCAAGCCCGGCGAGATCGTGTGGAGCCGGATCTATGTTGAGGATGATGCGCTGAACATGGACATTGGCCGCGCCGGCGTTGTGGAGTTGCCGATGGAGGAGACCCAGCGCCGTTGGAACAACACAACGCCGCAGTGGCCGATCATGCATGCGGTGACGTATGGGGTGTCCCGCGATCAGATGATGGCCAAGCACAAGGCCAACCACATCCAGGTGGTATACGCAAACGATGAGAAAAGCGCCGACGCGGCGATGTTCGCCAAAGCATCCATGGCTGCGGCGCTGGGTATGAACGTAAACGTCTGCGGTACCCGCAAAGGCGGGAAATCCTGGAAGTAGAGCCGCGGAACCCTTACAAGTTCCCGCTCTTCAGGAAGTACTCCATCAACTCATGCCCCCGCTCAATCTTTAGATCGCTATTCCCCGCCGTCTTCTCGGAATAGGGCCCCTTCACCAAGCTGTTCACGCGAGTCCCCGCAATTGCGAACGGCGTCGGGGCGTACCCGTGCTTGCGCGTTGAGATATTCGTCGGATGGTCCGGTAGGACCATAATCCGCCACTCCGGATACCGCTTCATCTTCTCCAGCACCGGCCCGACCACGTGCTGGTCGATGTGCTCGATCGCAGCCACCTTCGTCTTCCAATCCGCCTGATGCGAAGCCTCATCGGGCGCTTCAACGTGCGACAGCACAATATCGTACTTATCCAGCGCATCCGCCGTCGCGACGCCCTGCCCCGCATAATTCGTGTCATGAAAGCTGGTCATGCCCGGCACTGTCAGATTCTCCCAGCCCAGCAGGTAGGCAATGCCACGCAGCAGATCCACGCCGGTGATCATGCAGCCCGTCTTGACGTTGAAGCGGTCGACAAACTTCGGCAGCGCCGGCGCATGACCCTGGCCCCAGAGCCAGACCTGGGTCGCAGGATTATGACCGGTCTGCCTGCGCACCTGGTTAATCTCGTGGTTCGCGAAGAGCTGTCGCGAGAGGTCGATGATGCCGCGCAAAGTTTCGGAGCCTTTGCCTTTGGGTAAATATTTTTCCGCCACTTCTTCCGGGATTTCGTGCGGGGGCTTGGTGGTCACCTGGAAGTCTTCACTCCCGCGATAGACGAGAAGGTTGCGATAGGAGACGCCGGTGTAGAACTCGAAGCCGGGGTAGCGGTTGGCGCGCTCCAGTTCGCGGATCAACCGCTGCGCTTCGGCGTCACCGATGCCGCCAGCGGAATGATCTTTCATGATTCCGTCGGCGACCGTCACCAGGTTGCACCGAAATACCCAATCCGTGGGAGAGAGCGGAATGTTCTGTGCAGCGGCTTCCAGCGGCGCGCGGCCGGTGTGGTACTTTGCCGGGTCGTACCCCAGCAGGCACATCGTCGCCACATCCGAACCCGATTCGAAACCTTCCGGCACCGTCCGCGCAAGACCCATTCGCCCGTTCTGCGCGATCCAGTCCATGTTCGGCGTGTGGGCGGCTTCGAGAGGCGTTTTGCCGTTCAGCTCTTTCAGCGGTTCGTCGGCCGCGCCGTCGGGAATGATGATCGCGTATTTCATGACGCGAAGTTTACTCGCCGCGCATATGCTTGCCAGATTCCGCAAGTGCTCCAACGGGCAGGCGATTTTGTTCGTATCTTTCCCGATGTGATCGGGTACAATGCCTGCGGCCGATCGACGACCGAGTTCAGACGAACAACGTCTCCCCCCTGGCTCCCTCGCCCTTTTGCCTGTCGCCGCTTTCCATGGAGAGGTCTCTTCTCCCGCGACTGTTGCATACCTGTTCAACAGGGTCATGACTCAGAACGGAAATGTTCTGGAAAGGGCATCATGTTTATCGGCGTCGTTGGATGGTTTGTCGTCGGACTGCTGGTGGGTTTTATCGCGAGCAAGATGGTGAACCTGCGCGGAGATGATCCGATCGGCGGGATCGGTTCGGCCGTGGCGGGTGCATTCGTCGGCGCGGTTCTGTACACAGTGATCAGCGGCGCGGGGGTGAGCGCCTGGAACATCTGGAGCATCTTTTATGCCGCTCTCGGCGCGATCGCAGGCGCAGCCACCTGGCACCTGGTGCGGTCGCGTTATGTGTCGCGCGCGAGTCAGTCTTACCGACGATCCTATTGAGCCAGATGAGGCGCATGGACAGACGCTGCTTTCATTCCAAAGAGGACTTATGACGATTCAAGGGCTCTATCTGCAAAACGGACTTCGCGGCGGCTTCTGGGTGCAGCACCGAAGTTGGAGAAACATGTGCGCGCAGGTGCGGAAGATCGAAGGGCAACAGGACGACGCTCTTTCGTCTGAATGTGCCCGCGACACGGCCGGCACCGATCTTATCGTGCAGTGCTTCGATGTCCGCAGCGGCCGTGCCCTGCCGGCGGAGCATTGCCTGGAAAATCCCGAAGATCGTAACTTTACCCTGATCGCTGAACCGGCATGGTCGCATAGTCGAGGGCTCACGGGCCGTGAGCACGTTGGCTCGAAAGCAATGGCGCGCTGAGGAGGCTGTTTCATGAACGACATTGATTTATCAGAAGACATCCTGAAACAAATTGAGCGGAAGCCGCGCGAACAGGTTACCTGCCGTCGGGTTTCAACCCATCATTATCGCTGCAACTGGTGGGCGCCGCAGAGCACGAACAGTTATGACAATCCCGCGATGCTCGGCATGCTGGTCACCACCAGCCGTATCTGCCAAAGCCGCTTTTTGCGGGTGGTGAAGGATGGGGAAAGGCTCACCATCACCGATCTCTCCAGCCGAGTCTCGGCAGAAGCCTGACCTGACCGGCTGATCCAATAACTGCCAGTTGGCATCGTGGGTCGTGTGGGTACGATCACGTGCGATGGCCGGCGATTCTCGAATCCAAGAAGCGCTCCGACTCCACCAGTCGGGAGATTACGCGCACGCGGAGACGCTGTATCGGCAAGCGCTCGCGCGCGATCCGGATGAGCCCAACGCCCTGCATTTCCTCGGGCTGCTTTTGGATCAGACGGAACGGACTGCCGAGGCGATTCCCATCCTTGAGCGCGCCGTGGCTGTTGCGGGGGATGTGCCGCACTTTCTGAACAATCTTGCGCAGGCGCTGCGGAAAGCGGGAAGAATCGACGATGCAATCGCCGCATTTCAGCGGGCGCTGCACGTCAACCCAAGCTACGCAATCGCGCACCACAACCTCGCGATCGTGCTCGCGTCGCAGGGGAAATCCGAAGACGCGATCGCGCACCATCAGCGCGCGGTCCAGATCAATCCTGACCTTGCCGCGGCGCACGATGCGCTGGCGACGCTGCTGCTTCAGAGCCGCCGGCTGGACGAGTCACTCGCGCACCGCAAGCGGTCGCTGGAGCTAGCACCGCTCAACGCCGCCTATCACTACAATTTCGGCAACCTGCTGAAAGAGCAGGGTTATCTGGATCAGGCGGTGGAACAATACCGCCAGGCGATTGAGCTCAATCCGAAGCTCGTCGAGCCGCATCAGTCGCTGTGCTACATCACGTACTTCTCACCCACATTTACGAATGCAGCGATCCTGCGAGAGCATGAGCTTTTCTCGCAACGGCATGAAGCGCCGTTGGAACCCGAGCGACCAAGTCATTACCAGAATGAGCCAGATCCGGATCGGCGTCTTCGCGTCGCCTACGTCTCGCCGGACTTTCGCCAGCACCCGGTCGGGGCGCACGTCCTGGCTATTCTGACCGCGCACGACCGCGAGCAGTTCGAGATTTACTGTTACAGCGACGTTCGCCATCCTGATGGGTACACTGAAAAGTTCAAGCCACTGGCACACGCGTGGCGTCAAGTAGAAGATCTTTCCGATGCGCAGCTCGCGGCACTCGTGCGCGAAGATCGGATCGACATCCTCATTGACTGCGCGCTGCACATGGCCAACAACCGGCTGTTGATGTTCGCGCGCAAGCCTGCCCCCGTGCAGATCACACATTTCGGCTATCCCGGAACGACCGGGCTTGAGGCGATGGACTACCGCATCAGCGACCCGCACCTCGATCCGCCGGGGCACGATCTCTTCTACTCCGAGAAGACACTCCGGCTCGACCATTCGTTCTGGTGCTACAACCCCCTGGTCGAGGTAGCCATTAGATCGGACGCTCCCAGCGCGCGCAGCGGAGCCATCACGTTCGGCTGTCTGAACAACTTCTGCAAAGTTTCCAACGAGGCGGCAGGCCTGTTCGCGCAGGTGATGAAAGAGGTGCCGAAGTCGAGGCTGATTCTGCAAACTCCGCACGGGGCTCACCTGGAGCGGATCGCAAACGTGTTGCGCCAGCATGGGGTTGATCCGGGGCGCGTGGAATATCGAGGCTTCTTGCCGCTGCGCGAGTACCTGGATTGCTACAACGACATCGACATCATCCTCGACTGCTTCCCGTACAACGGGCACACGACGTCGCTTGATGCGCTGCACATGGGCGTGCCCATCGTGACACTCGTGGGGGAAACGTGCGTGGCGCGGGCGGGTGTTTCGCATCTCAGGAACCTCGGCTTGGACGACTTCATCGCGGCAACGCCCGAACAATTCGTGACCATCGCCGCGCATCTGGCCAGTGATGAGCCGCGACGTCGTGAGCTGCACTCGACGCTGCGCGATCGGATGACGAGCTCTGTCCTGATGGATCAGCGCAGCGCGGCACAGAACCTTGAAGCGCTCTACCGCCGCGCCTGGCGGGCGTGGTGCGAATCCTCAGCTGTGGGTCGCTCGTGAAGATCGTTTCGGGTGGCCAGACCGGGGCGGATCGTGCGGCGCTCGACTTCGCACTCGAAGCGCAGATCCTCTGCGGCGGGTGGTGCGCGGAAGATAGAGTCGCCGAAGACGGCGTGATCCCCGGGCAATACCCTGTCGTTCCGCTACCCGGGGCTGACAATGCTGCCCGGACGCGCCAGAACGTGCTCGATTCCGACGCCACCGTAATCTTCTTCGCCCAAATGCAAGCGGGTACGGAGCTGACGCGACAGGCGGCGGTGGAAGCCCGTAAGCCGCTTCTGCTGATCGACGCCGCCATCGAATCCATTCCACAAGCTTGCCAGCGGCTGGAGGATTTTATTTCGGCTCCCGGTGTTAGAACGCTCAACATCGCCGGCCCCCGCGCATCGGAGGCTCCAGGTGTTTACGACTATGTGCTCCAGACGTTACGGTTGTGTGCAGTCTGGCTGAAGAGGTGAACAGGTGCGCATTGGTTTCCGGGTGTTTATCGCGCTGGTGTTGCTGACGTTGCAGTCGCTTGCCACCGCCGCTGCGCCGGCGACGCGTCCGAACATTCTCTGGATTTCGGCGGAGGACCTGAGCCCGGATCTGCGATGCTACGGCGATCAGTACGCGATCACGCCCAACCTCGACCGCCTCGCCAGCGAGGGCGTGCGCTTCGAGCGGGCGTTTTCGACGGCGCCGGTATGTTCGCCGAGCCGTTGCTCGATCATCACGGGGATGTATGCGTCGAGCGTCGGCGGCCACAATCACCGCTCGAGTATCGTTCCCGCGCCGGAGGTTAAGTGCTTCACCGAGTACCTTCGCTCGGCGGGCTACTACTGCACGAACAACAGCAAGACGGATTACAACTTTCCGCCGCCAAAGGATGCGTGGGATGAGTCTTCGCGGAAGGCGCACTGGAGGAATCGCAAGGACAAAAGCCAGCCGTTCTTCGCGGTGTTCAACTTCCTCGAGACGCATGAGGGACACGCGTACAACAAAGGCGGCCAGTTCTCGCGCCTCACCAAGTCGCTTTCGCAATCGGAGAAGCATGACCCGGCGAAGGGAAAGCTGCCCAGCTACTACCCGGACACGCCGATCGTCCGCGAGAACTGGGCGCGGTGGTATGACTGCATCACCGTGATGGATCAGCGCATTCAGACGATCCTGGATGAGTTGAAGGAAGATGGGCTGGCAGAGAACACAATCGTGTTCTTCTGGGGCGATCATGGGCGCGGCCTGCCGCGTGGAAAGCGCTGGCTGTATGACTCTGGCTTGCGCGTGCCGCTGATCGTGCGCTGGCCGGGGCATCTGCAACCGGGAACGGTGCGGGAGGATCTGGTGACGCTGATGGACCTCGGTCCCACTCTGCTGTCGCTCACCGGTGTGAATGTTCCGCCGCAGATGCAAGGGCGCGTGATCCTCGGGGAAAAGCAGCAGCCGGAGCCGCAGTACGTGTTCGCCACGCGCGATCGGATGGACGAGACTCCGGACATGATGCGGTCCGTGCGGAGCAGGCAGTTCAAGTACATCAAGAACTTCCACCCCGAGCTGCCTTACGCGCAGCCGATCAAGTACATGGATGACTCGCCGATCATGCGGGAATGGCGGCGGCTCGCGTCGGAGGGAAAGCTGACCGGTGCGCCCGCGCTGTTCTTCGCAAAGACGAAGCCGGCGGAAGAGCTGTATGACGTGGAGAAAGATCCGGAAGAGATTCACAACCTGGCGGGTGATGCTGATCATCAGGACGTGCTGAACAGCATGCGCGCGGCGCTGAACGACTGGCAGACGAAGACGCACGATCTCGGGCTGATTCCGGAAGATGAGCTGATGAAGCGCATCGGGCGCAAAGGTGGATCGGGCGGGAATCGCACAGGCGAAGAGTAACGAGTCGCGATGAACGATCCGCTTGCGCAACTTCAGCTTGGCGTTCAGCATCATCAGCAGGGCCGGCTCGCGGAGGCGGAGGCGATATACCGACAGGTCCTGGCGCAGGAACCCGATCAGCCGGACGCGCTGCACCTGCTGGGGGTCGCACTGTTTCAGATGGGCCGCGGGGAGCAATCGATCGCGCTGGTGGATCGCGCAATTGCATTAAGCGCAAACATCGCCAGCTACCACACGACGCGCGGCAACTTTCTTCAGGCGCGGAACTGTTTGGACGAGGCCCTTGACTCACATCGGCGGGCGGTGGCGCTGGAGCCGGGGAATGTGGATGCGCTCAGCAACTTTGGGAACGCTCTGGCGCGGCTGGGTGAGTACGAAGCGGCGGTTGATGCGCTGCGGAATGCGGTGCGTCTCGCTCCGGCGTTTGTCCCGGCGAAGGTGAACCTTGGCAGCGCGCTCCGCGAAGCGGGCCGGGCGCGCGAAGCTATCGATGTTCTGCGTGAAGCGGTGGCGCAGGAGCCGGCATCTGTTGAGGCACGGGCGAATCTGGCCAATGCGCTCCGTGAGGAAGGCCGGCTGATCGACGCCATCGAGATGTATCGGCAGGCGCTGGCGCTCGACCCGCGGCCGGAGGTGCAAAGCAGCATGGCGCGAGCGCTTCACGATGCTGGAATGCTGGATGAAGCGCTCGCTGCGTACCGGCAGGCGATGGAGCGGGCGCCGGCGGATGCGAGGATCGGCGCGAACTATCTCACGGCGCTGAACTACGTGGACGCGGTAGAGCCGGAGGTCGTGGCAAGAGAGCACCGGGAATGGGGGCGGCGACATGCACACGTCTCTCCTGTCGCGCCGCGAGCACGACGAGCGCCTGCTGATCGTCGGCGGCTGAAGATCGGCTATGTGTCCGCGGATTTCCGCGCGCATGCCGTCGCGTTCTTCATCGAGCCGGTGCTGGCGGCGCATGATCACGCGCGCTTCGAGATCTACTGCTACTCGGATGTGCGGAAGGAAGATGCCGTCACGGCGCGGCTGAGGACGTATGCGGATCAGTGGCGCGAGGTGTCGAAACTGTCGGACCCGCAGTTGGCGGACGTGATCGCACGGGATGAGATCGACATCCTGATCGACCTCGCTGGTCACATGGTGCCGAACCGGCTGATGGTTTTCGCGCGCAAGCCGGCGCCGCTTCAGGTGACTTATCTGGGTTATCCAAACACGACGGGGCTGCCGCAGATCGATTTTCGGATCACCGACGCCGTCGCGGATCCGCCGGGGGAGACGGAGCGATTTCATTCCGAGAATCTGCTTCGGCCGAACCCCTGCTTTTTGTGTTACCGTCCGCCGGAGGATGCGCCGGACGTGCGGCGGAGAACACGCAGCACGGGAGGCATCACCTTCGGCTGCTTCAATCGATTGGCGAAGGTTTCTGCGGCGACGCTGTCGCTCTGGGCTCAGGTGCTGCGGGAGACGCCAAATTCGCGGCTCGTGCTAAAGTGGCACGGCATGTCGGATCCGCGAACTGAAGCGCGTGTGTGCGATCATCTTCAACGTCACGGGCTCGATCCAGACCGCGTGACGCTGCTGGGGCAGGAGCCTTCAGCCGCGCAGCACCTCGATCGCTACAACGAGATTGACGTGGCGCTGGACACCTTTCCGTATAACGGCACGACGACAACTTGCGAGGCGCTGTGGATGGGCGTGCCGGTCGTGACGATGGCGGGACGATCGCACGTGGCGCGCGTTAGTGCATCCATTCTCAGCACAGTTGGGTTGGGGGATTGGAACGCGCATACACCGGCGGAGTATGTGCGTATCGCGGCCGTGGCGGCCCGGGATGCGGATCGGCGCCAGGCGCTGCATCGGACGCTGCGGGAGAAGATGCGATCTTCGCCCCTGATGAATGCACGGACGTTTACCGCAACCCTTGAAAACACGTTGGCCCCCCTGCTGCTTGAAGTTATCTCCCGATAGAGACTTCCTCGACAGGTTGCGTCCTGGCGTGCTTGCGCGCACGAAGCAGTTCAATGACCATCGGCAGAATCGAGATCAGCACGATGGCAATGAGAACGAGCTCGAAGCGCTTCTGAACAAACTCGAAGCGGCCGAAGAGCACCCCGGCGAGCACGCAAAGCAGCACCCAGGCGATGCCGCCGACGATGTTGAAGAGCGCGAAGCGGAAATAGTTCATCCGCCCGATCCCGGCGACGAACGGGGCGAAGGTGCGAATCACCGGCACGAAGCGGGCGAGGATGATGGTTTTGCCGCCGTACTTGTCGTAGAAGCGCTGGGCTTCAAGCAGGTGCTTCTTGTTGAGCAGGCGGCCGGTTTCCTTGTTGAAGATCGCGGGGCCCATCTTGTAGCCGATCCAGTAATTGACGGCATCACCAAGGATGGCGGCGATGATGAGGAGCACCGTCACCAGCGGGAGATTGAGATGGATCTCGTGCCGGGCCCCTACCGCACCGACGGCGAAGAGGAGCGAATCGCCGGGGAGGAACGGGGTCACCACCAGGCCCGTCTCGGCGAAAATAATGGCGAACAGAACCACGTAGATGTTGCCCTGGCCGACGTACTCGATCATCGAGTTCCAGGCTCCGGTATCGTTGAGGTGGCGGAAGAGGAAGTACAGTCTGCGAAAAAACTCCATGCAGTCTCCGAGAGCGGTTACGGTCCGGCCATTGAAGCAACGAGGGGCGGAAAACGCCAGCGCGGCAATGGGCCGCCCCACCACACATTCGTCATTTTGGTTACTTTCTTCTGAGCGGGATGTTAGAATTGTGCCATGGCCAAGAAGAAGCTGCCGAAGGTTCTGGCCCTGCTGGACGAGGACATGTGCACAGGGTGCGAAGCGTGCATGACGGTGTGCCCGGTGGACTGCATCAGCACGATACCGGGGCCTCGTCATGAGGCGGCGTTTCAGGTTTGCACGATCGATCTCCCACGATGCATCGGGTGCACGTTGTGCCACCAGGTTTGCCCGTGGGATTGCATCACGATGCTGCCGACGGATCAGTTCCTCCAGAATCCGCAGACGGTGAAGCAACTCGAATAGATGATTGCTGCATTGGCTGTCTGAGCTCGTTGCACGAGCGGTTCACTTCATGTCGAGTTCTCTCCATTAGCCATTTCCTTGATTCCGTCTGTTTCCATTCCTCGCATAGGCTGCCGCGACTTTGACTTGAAGGAGTTGTCATGGTCGTTGGACGTGTTGGTCTTACCGTTGCGGGGCTGATCGTTGCACTAAGCGTGGGGTGTGAGAGCCTTGGTGGCGGCAGCAAGGCGCCGCAGACGCAGGGCGAGCGCACCGCTGCCCAGGGAAAGCTGATCCAGCAGCAAGGGGCGAAGATGAAGAAGGGTGAGCGTCTCGTCGCGGAAGGTCGCGGGATGGTGGCCGAAGGCGAGACGCTGCGCCAGCAGGGAAAGACGGCGGAGGGGGATAAGAAAGTTTCCGAGGGCCAGTCGAAGATCCAGCAGGGGGAATCGCTTCAGCGCGAAGCGCAGCAGATGAATACATCGCCGCCGGCGACGCAGCCCGGGTAAGGCTGCGTTCGGAGCAGATCTGAAGCGGTTGCGGCGGGCCGTTCTCTTCGACCTCCCCACCGCTGCGCGCTTCAGGCATACTGAAGGGATGATTTGCAGCGGTCGTGGTTGTCGCGCGTGGCTGATCATCACGCTGCTCCTTATGTCTCCCGGCCCGCGCGCGGGCGCAGAGGGTTTCCCGTGGCCTCGCGCGGTTCCTGGGGCCACGTCCAGACCAGTGAGTCCGTTCCCGGGCGTGTCACTTCGCGACGCGCTCCCCTTTTCGTTTCTGTATGAGGGGATACGCTCAGACGATCTGCTGAAGAAGTTTGACATGAGTCGATCGCGTAAACCGATCGACGGTGGGACTGAGACTGAAGTTACCTTTACGAGTCAGCAGAACCCCCTCTCAATCACCTGGCAGATCAAGCATTTCCACAATCACCGCGCGGTTGAATGGGTTTTGTGGATACGCAATACACATGGCGGCGACAGCGGGATGATCGAGCGGCTCCTGCCGCTGGATGTGCCCATCGAATTGGATCGGCAGGAGCGGCCCACGCTGCATTACAACAAGGGCTCGCTGGTTGGACCCCTGAATGATGATTATGCGCCGCTCACGAAGACGCTTGGGGATTCGGATGCGATTGAATTCCCACCGCGGGGCAAGATCGTTTCGCAGGCTTACCTCCCCTACTTCAACCTGCAAACGTCCAGCGGCGGCATCATCGGGGCAATCGGCTGGACGGGACAGTGGTCGCTGACAATGTCGCGGCAAACGGATGCGCTGCACGTGCGGGCGGGGCAGCAGCTCACCCATTTTCGTCTGCATCCGGGCGAGACGGTGCGAACGCCGCGGATTCTGCTGCTGTTCTGGGAGGGCGCGGATCGTTTCGCTGGACACAATGCTTTTCGACGGTTGATGGTTGAGCATTACTTGTTTCGGCGAGAGGGGGAAGTGGTGTTTCCCCCTGTCGCTGCGCATGACGTGATCCAGGGGCTCCTGGTTCCGCCCGCGGATGAGCAGATGAAGGACCTGGAGCGGATGAAGCGCATCGGCTTTGAGACGTACTGGATGGACGCTTCATGGTTTCCAGGAGATTTCCGGTTTGATGTCGGGACGTGGACGCCGCGGACGGATCTGTTTCCGCAGGGGCTGCGACCAATCGCGGACAGTACTCATGCCCTGGGGATGAAGTTTCTGCTGTGGCTGGAGCCCGAGCGGGTTGGGGGGATGCATACGCAGATCGCGCAGCAGCATCCGGAGTTTTTGCTGACGAAGAAAGAGGAGGGGTGGGTGGATCCCGAAAATGGGTGGCCGGGGCATCCAAACGAGATGCTGTTTGATCTAGGCAATGAGAAGGCGCGGCAGTGGATGACGGAATTTCTCTCGAAGCGCATTGCAGATTGGGGCGTTGATGTGCTTCGGCAGGATCGGAACTTCCGGCCCATCCGATACTGGCGCGCCAGCGACGCGGAGGATCGGCAGGGCATCGGAGAGAACTTCCACGTGCAGGGGCTTTATCGACTTTGGGATGAGCTTCTGGCGCGGCATCCGAAGCTGGTGATCGATAGCTGCAACTGGAGAAACACGGGGCCGGATATCGAAGTGATCAAGAGGTCAGCCGGTGCGTGGACGCGCTCAGAAATTGCGGATTGCGGTCGCCTGCCGGTGCCGAACCAGATGCAGGTGGCCGCGCTGAACCTGTATCTGCCGGTGCACGGTAACGGGCTGTTTCATCTCGATCCGTATCACCTGCGTAGCGTTTCGATGAATGGGACGACGATGGCGCTGCGGCTGACGGAGCTGCTCAAGGACGGGAAGCACGATGATCTCGCGGCGAAGGCGGTGAAGGAGGTGCAGCGCCTGCGGCGGATGACGCTGGGAAATTTTTACCCGCTGTCGCCGATCGATCTGGATGAAACTCATTTTGCGGCGTGGCAGTTTCACCTGCCGGAGAGTGGCGAAGGATTTGCCGTATTCCTCCGGCGGCAGAAGTGCAAGCACGCTGAGTTCGTTGCTGCGTTGCGCGACCTGGATCCACAGGCGAGGTATAAAGTGGCGCTGTATCCCACTTACGATCTGCTGGAGACGCGAGAGATGAGCGGCCAGGAGCTGACGCGCTTCACCGCCCGGATACCGGCGATCGAGAACAGTCTGCTGATTCAGTACCGCAAATCAGGCTCTTGAAGGTGGTTTACCTGTTTCAGATGATGTACGGCGCCAGTTTTAGAGTTTCCGAGGAGCTACAGCAGCCCCAATTCCAGTTGCGCCGCCTCTGACATCATGGACCGATCCCAAGGGGGATCAAATGTGAGTTCCACGGTGGCGCTGGGAACTTCGTCGATGTTCTCCACGCGGCGCTCGACCTCTGCCACCAATGAACCGGCGACCGGGCAGCCGGGCGCGGTGAGGGTCATGGTCACCTTCACGGCGCGTGTTTCTGGGTTCACGTCGACGCCGTAGATGAGCCCCAGGTCATAAATGTTGACCGGGATCTCCGGGTCGTAGACCTGCTGGATCGCCTCGATCACTTTCTCCGTAATTGCTTTCTGCTCCGGCGTCTTGCTCGCATCAACAAACCGCGAGACCAGCGTTTCATCCACTGGCTTGGCGGCGTTCGGCTCCAACTGCTGCTGCCGGCGAAGCTGTTCCACCTTGTCATTTGGGTTCAGAACATTCAGCGTCAGCTTCGGAGGATGTTGTTCGCTTTGTTCGCTCATGGTGCCGAAATCTCGTTAGCCATCGTGCGGATCTTCTTGACCATGCCCGCCAGCCCGTTGCGGCGCTGGCTGCTGATGAACTGGTCGAGGCCGATACGATGGAAGAAACCTTCGATGTCGAAGGTCAGGATATCCGTTGCGGATTGGCCGGAGTACAGCTTCTGCACGATCGCGATCAGGCCGCGCACGATGTCGGAATTGGCGTCGGCGGCGAATTCCAGGGCGTCGCGGCCGCTGGATCGGCGTCCGACGAGATAGACCTCGCTCATGCAGCCGGGGACGCGCTCGGTCATGCCCTTGAGCGTGTCGAAGGCGTGGGGGATGCGTTCGCCCAGGTCGATGACGTAGCTGTTCTTCGCGTCGCGGTCGGGGAGGAATTCAAAATCCGCCGCCAGTTCATCCGCCGCCGATTGCGTTGAAACCGCCACGGCTCCGGCGAATGGCACGGCACTGGTCACCGCTGGCGCGGGTGCATTCTGCGTCGAACGCGCTTGCTTCTTCGCCGTCGCGCTCTTGAGCACGTCAATGAAGCGATCGACGTCATCGCGCGTGTTGTACATGGCCACCGAAGCGCGCGCCGTGGATGCAATTTTCAAGCGATCCATCACCGGCTGGCAACAGTGGTGCCCCGTGCGGATGGCAATCCCCTCCAGGTCCATGACCACGCCGATATCGTGAGAGCTCAGCGGTGGATCATCGACCACGAACGACAGAACAGAAGCCTTGTTCTTCGCGGTGCCGATTAGGCGCACGCCCGGGATCTCGTTGATCCGCTGCGTCATATGGTTCAGCAGTTCCTGCTCGTAGCCGGACGTGCTGCGCAGTCCTATCGCCGTAACGTAATCAATCGCCGCGCCCAGTCCCACCGCGCCAGCAATGTGAGGCGTTCCCGCCTCGAACTTGCTCGGCAGCTCCGCATACACCGTCTTGTCAAAGGTGACGGATGCGATCATATCGCCGCCGCCCTGATAAGGCGGAAGCGCTTCGAGCAGTTCGCGCCGGCCATACAGCACGCCGAAGCCGGTCGGTCCGAAAATCTTGTGCGACGAGAATGAGTAGAAATCACATCCGATCTCGCGCACGTCGGTCGGATAGTGCGCGACCCACTGGGCTCCATCGACCATCACCACAGCGCCATGCCGATGCGCCATGTCAGTCATCAGCTTCACGTCGTTGATCGTCCCGAGCGAATTGGAAAGGTGCACCACGGAAACGATCTTCACCCGCCCGCCCTTGAGCATCTTCTCGTACTCATCCAGCAGCAGCTC
>DASVUC010000204.1:0-15764 GCA_036387255.1 Tepidisphaeraceae bacterium
CTGCTCGAAGACCTGAAAGACGCCCCGCTGACCCCACCGACACCCCGCGGCGGGAACCACCCCCTCTGGGTCCTCGGCCACATCACCTTTGTCGAAGCCGGCATTCCCCGCGTCCTCTTCGGAGAACCTCATCCGCTCGCAGATTGGGGGCATCTGTTCGCCCCTGGTACTGAACCCAAACCTGAAGCCGCCGCATACCCATCGTTCGACGAGCTGCTCAAAGCCTTTCGCACCGCCCGCGCCAGGAACATGCAGATCCTCGACCAGCTGGGCGAGGCCGGGCTCGATCAACCGACTCAGAAACCACTCCAAGGCCTGGAGCAGATGATGCGCACCGCCGGCGACACGTTCCTGATCCTCGCCATGCACCACATGCACCACCGAGGCCAGCTCGCCGACGTCCGACGCGCCCTCGGCCGCAAACCGCTGTTTACCCCGGGACCCAACTAAGTTACGACGCGTCCATTTCCCAAGGAGATCTACATGAGCAGTGTCCGCGTCCTCGTCGGCACCAAGAAAGGCGCCTTTATCCTCACCTCCGACGGCAAGCGCCAGAAGTGGTCCGTCTCCGGCCCCCACTTCGCGGGCTGGGAGATCTACCACATGAAGGGATCGCCGATTGATCCCAATCGCATCTACGTCTCCCAGTCATCCGGCTGGTTCGGGCAGATCATTCAGCGGTCGGATGACGGCGGAAAAACGTGGAGCATTCCGGGAGGCGAGAAGGTGCCCGAACCGGGCCCGCCAACGGGTGGCGCGAGCAACAAGTTTGTCTATGAAGGGAACCCCGGCACCCACCAGTGGTACGACGGCACCCCACATTCCTGGGAATTCAAGCGCGTGTGGCACCTGGAGCCCTCTCTCACGGATCCCAACACCGTCTACGCCGGCGTCGAAGATGCGGCGCTGTTCAAGTCGACTGACGGTGCAAGCAACTGGAAAGAACTCCCCTCGCTCCGCACCATTCAGGGGCCGAATTGGACGCCAGGCGCAGGTGGGCTCGGCCTGCACACGATCCTGATCGACCCGACAAACCCGCAGCGCATCTTCATCGCCATCTCCGCCGCCGGCGCTTTTCGCACCGACGACGGCGGGCAAAATTGGAAGCCGATCAACCAGGGACTGCGCTCCGAATACATCCCCGACCCCAAGGCAGAAGTCGGCCACTGCGTCCACCGCATCGCGCTGCACCCCTCCAAGCCCGACACGCTGTTCATGCAGAAGCACTGGGACGTGATGCGCAGCGACGACGCCGGCGACAACTGGCGGGAAATCTCCGGCAACCTTCCCACCGACTTCGGTTTCCCCATCGACGTGCACGCGCACGAGCCGGAGACAATCTACGTCGTGCCCATTAAGTCCGACTCCGAGCACTACCCTCCGGAGGGAAAACTCCGGGTCTACCGCAGCAAGACCGGTGGCAACGAATGGCAGCCACTCACCACCGGACTGCCCCAGCAGGACTGCTACGTCAACGTCCTGCGCGATGCCATGTGTGTCGACCAGCTGGATGACTGCGGCATCTACTTCGGCACCACGGGCGGGCAGGTCTACTGCTCTCCCGATGGAGGTGAGACTTGGTCGGCTGCGGTGCGAGATTTGCCGGCAGTTCTTTCCGTTGAGGTTCAGACGCTGCCATGATCCGCGTGATCCTCCCAACACATCTTCGGGTGCTCGCAAATGTCGACCGGGAAGTGACGGTTGATGTGCAAGGCGCGGTGACGCCGAGCGCGATCATCGACGCGCTCGAGCTTCGGTTCCCGATGCTCAAGGGAACGATTCGCGATCACATGACGAAGCAGCGCCGGCCGCTCGTTCGCTTCTTCGCGTGTCAGGAAGATTTTTCGCACGAGCCGCCCGACACCCCCCTACCGGAGAAAGTCGCAATGGGTGTGGAGCCCTTCTTCATCATCGGCGCGATTGCGGGTGGTTAAACGTCCCCCGCACAACAACGCTCCAATGACTAAGCCCCGGGATTGCAATCCCGGGGCTTGGTGCTGAAGAAGGTTGTGGTCGAGTCGACCGTTACACGCGCTGCTTGAGACGCAGCGCGTTCTCCACCGGCGGACGACCAATCGGATAATACTGGAACCCACTCTCGCGCATCACGTCGCGGTGCAGGCAGTTGCGACCGTCAAAGATGATCGGCGCGTTCATCGTCGCGGAGATCTTCCGGAACGGCAGCGTCGTGTACTGCGGCCAATCGGTCAGCAGCGCCACCGCGTCGGCGCCCGCGGCGCAGGTCACCGGATCGTTCACCCACTCCACTTCATCCTTGAAGATCTGCTTCATGTGTTCCATGCCTTTGAAGTCATGGGCTTTCACATGAGCGCCCTTGTCGAGCAGGTGACGGATGACGTCCAGTGCCGCCGATTCGCGGATGTCGTCGGTATCGGCCTTGAACGCCAGACCCCATACCGCGATGGTTGCGCCGTCCAGCGGCCGGCCAAGCTTCTGCTCGATCTTCTCGACGAAGCGCTTCTTCTGGTTCTTGTTCGTTTCCTGGATTGCGTGGACGAACAGCGACTCGTGACCGGCCGATCGGGAGATGTGCTCCATCGCCGCCACGTCTTTGGGGAAGCACGATCCGCCGTAACCGCAGCCGGCGCGAAGGAACGCGGGGCCGATACGGTTGTCCGAACCAATGCCTTTGCGGATGTCTTCGATGTCAGCCCCGTAATGCTCGCACAGGATCGTCATCTCGTTCATGAAGCTGATGCGCGCCGCGAGCATGCTGTTGGCCGCGTACTTGGTCAGCTCCGCGGATTCCCAGTTCATCGTCATGAAGCTTTCTTCGCGCTTGATGAGCGGGTCATACAACCGCCGCATCATGCGGAAGCACTCGGGCGATTCGCCGCCGATGACGATACGATCCGGCTCCAGGCAGTCCTTCACCGCCGAACCTTCGCGGAGGAACTCGGGGTTCGACACGACCTGAACGTAAGCCTTGGTCTGTTGCTTGAGGAAGTTGTACAGCTTGCGGTTGGTTCCCGCCGGAACGGTTGACTTCACGACGATCGTGACCAGGTAGTCGTTGTTCCCATCGCACAGGGAGTCGCAGACTTCCTTGCCGGCGCCTTCCAGGTAGCTCATGTCGACGGTGCCGTCTTCCTTGGGCGGCGTACCGACGCAGAGGAACACGACCTCCGCATCCTTCACCGCAGCCTTGACGTTATCCGTGAACTGAAGCTGGCCTGATGCATAGTTCTCCTGCATCAGTTCCTGCAAGCCTGGCTCAAAGATCGGGCAATGACCGTCCTGGAGAGTCTTGAGCTTCTTCTGGTCCTTCTCCACGCCGCGAACGGTGTGGCCGATGCTGGCCAGGCAAGTCGCCGTGACAAGACCCACATAGCCGCATCCAATGATCGTTACGTCCATAATCTAAACCTCAACACGTTTCACTGCCCGACATGGGCGCCAAAGGGCCAAGTATAAGCAAAGCAGGCGGGTGCCGCCCACCGTCAATACTTGAGATCGGTCATTAGGGCTTGCTGATTTTGAGGCAGTCCAGAATTTAGTGCATCGCACCGCTTATCGGACGCCTCTCAGACAGCCGGCGACGCTCCCGCGCCTGGCAAGCCGCCGCTGGTCTGGTGCCGCCGATCGTCCTCGATCTCCAGCACCGAGGCTCCATCCACCATTTGCGCTGCCTTCAGGGTGTCGTCCTCATCCATGTCGTCCAGCGAGCTCCGCTTTACGACCCGAGGCCGCTCGTGAACCATACCCATCTTGTATGCGGCCACAATGATTGAACCGAAAATCACCAGATAAAGCGCGACTGCGTAACGAGTTCGGACGAAGACGATCGCGGATCCCAGCATGGCGAATCCAATGGCGATCGAGTAGATCGTGATGACGGTCCGCCGCACGCTGGACCCGCGCGCCACGAGCTGGTGGTGGAAGTGGAACTTATCCGGACTGAACAGTGGCCGGCCGTTCACCCACCGCCGCGCAAAAGCCAGTGCCGTATCCAGCACAGGCAAAGCAAACATCACCATTGCGGCCAGAAACCATTTCCCCTTTTCCTGGGCCATCAGGATGATCAGCGTTGCACAGGAAAAGCCAAGGAACATGCTCCCCGCGTCGCCCATAAAAATGGACGCGGGGTTGAAGTTGTAGGGGATGAACCCCAAGACCGCCCCCAGCAGCGCGAGCCCCAGGATGACGCGCAGGGCATCCCAATTACTGTTCATGCCGCCGCCAAACATCGCCAGGTGAACCGCCAGGAAGAGGAACCCGCCCGCGATAATCGCTGTCACACCGCCGCAAAGTCCATCCAGCCCGTCCATCAGGTTTGTCGCGTTGCAGCACCCCACCACCGCGCAGATCACCAGCACGCTGCTGGTGGTCACGACAAACCAATCGGGAAAGAACGGCGCCGGCAGCAGCGGCAGGTGCAGGAAGTGCAACACCTGCGGCCCGAGCAGCGCCTGGATCCGAACGCCGACGGGTACAAGCATCGGCTCCAGGCTCCGGATGCCTACGCCTTCCACGATCAAAATCACCGCAGCGAAGATCTGTCCGGTAATCTTAATCCGCGGACGCAGGCGATACAGGTCGTCGTACAGCCCCAGCAGCACGATGGCTGTCGCACCCATGACGATGCTGAACTTCACCTGCGGATGCGGCAACAGCCCCGGTTCAGTACGATGAAGGCTCAGAAACTGACTGCACGCCAGCGCGCACAGCCAACCCAGAAACACCGCGACACCGCCCAGGTAAGCCACCGGCTGACTGTGCATCTTACGGCTGTCGGGCTCATCGATAATGCCGTAGTACGTCGCCACACGCCGCATCACGGGTGTGAACATGAAGCTCACCAGGAATGCCACGTAGAAAACGTAGATGTACGGCGAGAGAACCTCGTCGGCGGTGAACGCGCGCGTCGGAATCTGAGCCAGTAATCCGCTGATCATGTGGGCACTGACAGGATAAAGGCCTTCAAGCATTAGTTCGAGCACCCGGCGACCGGTGTTCGCCCAAACCACCGTCCGGCAGGGATTAACGTCGGTTCATCCGCACACCCAGTTTAGGCAGCTTTCCCCTTAACCGTTCTTCCTCCGATAATGCTCGATGACGGACTCAATGATTTGCTTGCGGCTGAACTTGCGCTGGAATGAAATGACGCGCCTGATCTTCACAAGTTGCGGCACGCGCCGAGGCATGTCGTCAAAATCTCGCCCGTACGCCTTCTCGTAGGGAATGTGCTCAATGGCGCTCTTGGATCCCGCCGCTTCGATCACCTCCCGAGCCAGGTCGTTGATCGAAACTTCCTCGTCGCTGCCCAGGTTGAAGACTTGTCCCATCGCCGCCGGAGTTCCGACGAGCTGCATCAGCGCATCGGTCACGTCGCTGACATGACAGAAGCATCTCGTCTGCGTGCCATCGCCGAAGATCTGGATGGTCCGATTCGCAAGAGCAGCCTCGACAAATCGAGGAAGCACCATCCCATACATCCCCACTTGCCGGGGACCCACTGTGTTAAATAAACGAACGACGGTCGTCGGCAGTCCGTATTGCCGGTGGTACGCGAGCGCCAGGAACTCGTCGATTCCTTTGCTGTAGGCATACGACCATCGACTGAACCGCGTGGCACCCATCACGACATCGTCATCTTCCGAGAACGGCACGCGCGAGCCCTTGCCGTACACCTCGGACGAACTGGTAATCAACACCGGCTTGCGATGCCGGTATGCCGCTTCGAGGACAACCTCGGTGCCGTGAATGGTTGTTCGGATGGTGCGAATCGGTTCATCGACCACCAGTTGGACCCCGACGGCGCTCGCCAGGTGGTAAACTGCGTCGCAGCCGGCGACGAGCGGATCGACGACTGCCGGATTTTCAACGGAACCTTCGACGCGTTTCAGCCCACTGTTGTCAGAGACGTGCTGAAGGTTGGCGAGCCGTCCGGTGGAAAGGTCATCAAGAACCGTTACAGTGTGCCCCTGTGCCAGCAGTTTCTCGGCAAGGTGCGAGCCAATAAAACCGGCCCCGCCCGTGATCAGGAACTTCTGTGGCATGCGGGCTTTAGAATAGGGGGCGGGTGGTTGTCCGTCCACCTCAAGCGGATGGGTCGAATGGAGTCGGGCCGTGCGGGAAGGATTCCGCTTAGCATCTTGCCCCAGCGGGCGTACCATGCCTCTGATCACGGGCGCTTTGACGCCTCGTGAGCCTGCCTTTCCCGCTCGTCGCCCGGCGCTAGCAGCCGGCGGATAAGTTCATGACGCAGCATCACAAGAGCCGCCGTCGCTCAGTCACACTCGAGGCGCTGGAGAACCGGCGCTTGATGGATGCTGCGCCACCGACGCCGATCGCTCCACCGCCCCCGCCTCCTCCGCCGCCTTGGGGCGATGTTGTGACGCTCATCCGCCAGGACCTTGCGCTCCAGAAGCGCCCCAGCATTCTGGGCCAGGGTCAGACGATCGCCATCATCGATACCGGCATCGACTATTCGCTGGAGTCGCTCGGCGCCGGCTTCGGGCCGGACAAGAAAGTCATCGGCGGCTACGACTTCGTCGATGACGACGCCGATCCGATGGACACCTACGGCCACGGTACGAACGTCGCGGGCGTGATCGCCGCCAGCGCATTCGAGTTCAACGGTGTGCAATACCAAGGCATCGCGCCCGAGGCCAAGCTCGTCGCGCTTCGGGTCGACGCCGCCGACGATCCCGTTCCCGAGCAGCGTCTCCAGGCGGCGTTCCAGTGGATCCTGGATCACCCCGACTTCCAGATTACCGCCGTCAACATCTCCCTCGGCGACGGCCGCTACGACTTCGATCACACCAGCTCCTATTCGCCGCAGCTCAAGGCGCTCGCCGATGCCGGCATCTTCATCGTCGCCGCCAGCGGGAATCATGGTCTTGGGAAGGAATGGGGCATCGAGTATCCCGCCGCCGATCCATCTGTCTTCTCCGTCGCCGCCGTCGATTCCTTTGACCGCATCACGGAGTTCAGCGCCCGCGGCCACAACCTCGACTACCTTGCCCCGGGCACGAACATCCCCACCATCAGCAAGGGGCCGCTCCCCTACGAGCTGGTCAGCGGCACCAGCTTTGCCGCGCCGCTCGTCGCCGGAACCGTAGCGCTCATTAAGCAGATCAACCCAGATCTCACCGTCGCAGATTTGAACTCGCTGCTGAAAATCACCGGCGTGACGAACCTCGACGGCGACAACGAGTTCGGCAACGTCACCAACTTGAAGTTCCCTCGCCTTGACGTTGCCAACGCCCTCGATGCGGCGGCGGCGTGGAAATCCGGGCCGCTCGACGCCACCGGTGAAGTTGGTAAGACGACGAACCTCAGCATGGCGTACGACCCGAGCGGCGTGCTTCACCTGGTCTACTACGACCCCAAGCTCCAGACGCTGCTCTACTGCGTCCGCACCAACGACAACAGCCTCTCCGCGCCGCAGGTGGTAGACAATACCGGCGATAACGTCGGGCTGTACGTCTCCATGGCGATCGACAAGCAGGGACGGCCCGCTGTCGCTTATTTCGATGGAAGCCACGGGGACCTCCGCTTCGCGCGCTTCAGCGGCGCCAAGTGGGACGTCTCCACCATCGATGCCCCCGGCTCGTGCGGCCTCTATCCGTCGCTCGTTTACACCAGCAACGAGCACGCCCTGATCAGCTACTACCACCGCACCAACACCGCCCTGCGCCTTGCCGAATTCGACGGCACCGGCTGGTCGCTTAACTGGGTTGATACGGCGCAAGACGTCGGCCGTTCCAGTTCGATGGCCATCAGCAAGACTGGGGAAGTCGCTATCGCCTACGAGAACTCCACCAAGGGTTTCGTCAAGACCGCACGCAAGACCAGCGCCGGCTGGAAGATTTCCGTCGCCGACGACAAAGCTCGCGGCGTCGCCTATATCTCGCTCGCTTTTACCAACGACAACCGCCCTGCGATGAGCTACTACGACGGCGCTCCGGCAAACCTGAAGTACGCCGAGTGCGAAGGCAAGAACTGGCGCTCCATCACCCTCTCCAGGAAAGGCGCACAGGGCCTGTACTCTCAGCTCTACTTCGACAACAGCGGCAAACCCAACATCATCTACTACAATCGCAAAGCCAACAGCCTGCTCCAGATCACCCGCGCCGGCAGCATGTGGACCGTCCGAACCCTGCAAACCGGCGGCGGAAAGTACCTCACCCTCACGCCCCACGACATCAACTCCCTCACCTACACCTGGTTCCGCACCACCGACGGCAAAATGCTTTTCGGCGAACTCTCGACCGTCTGAGCTTTGGGCGTGCCGCGGGCGTCTCCACCCTGTGCATTTTCTTCTTAGCGATCCGGCGGCACCAAACACCCCAGCCCCCTCAGCGTCGCATTCTCTTCCGTTCGAAAGCGGAATCCGCCTGGCCAATCCCTCTGCATCAACCTCCCCACCTCCAACACCCCTCCCGACACTACCACATCCTTGCGCATCTGCGTGCCCACCGACGACAGCAACTCTAACCGCTCCGCACTGGCCCGCGCCAGCCCGCGCACAATTGCCTTTAACATATCCTCGCGCGCAGTCCCTAATCCCAACCCGCGCAGCACCGCCCTTCTCTGCTCAATCGCCGACCGTTCCCCGGCCAGGTAAGGCTCAAACACCACACCCGCTTCTCCTGAACCCTGAACCCTAGAACCTGAACCCTCCCTCTCCACCACCTTCCAAAACGCCCTCTCGCTCATCTCCGAGAACAGCACCCTCCGCGTCCAATCAAACGCCGCTCCGGCAGCCGCGAGCGTGGCGACGCTGAGCCACTTGTTCCCCATGCCCAGCGCACGCGTGATGAGCCTCTCATGCGGCACCGGCTTCTCCACGCACAGCGCCAGCACATCCGTCGACCCCGATACATTCGTGAGCTGCCCCACCTTCGCCCCCGTCAGCATCATGGCCGCACTCCCATCGACACACCCGGCAAGCATCGGCGTCCCCTGCACCAGACCAAACGTCCGCGCCGCAGACTGCGTCACAAAACCAGCGACCTGATTTGCCCCAATCACCTGCGGCAACTGATTCCGCTTGATCCCCACGCTCTCGATCAAGTCATCATGCCACCCCTTCTGCGTCACCGTCGCATAAAGACCGGTGAACGATGCATTGGAAGGATCGATCACCCGCGCCCCCGTCATCACGCGGTGTAGCAGCGTGTTCAAATGCCCGCACAGATCCGCGCGCTTCATCACCGCCGCTTCGTTTTCCAGGAACCACGCCCACGTGGTGCACGAGATTCCTCCCGGCGCTGGCCGATTTCCCGCCAGCTTGAGATACCGCGCCTTCCCCAGCCGCCTCTCAAGCTCCACCGCAACGCGCACGCTCCTGCGATCCTGATGCGTCACGATGGGCGTGATCGCGCGACCTCTTTTGTCCATCGCCAGCCAAGCCGGCGACATCACCCCCAGGGCAATTGCCTCCACCTTCCGCGCCCGGGACCCCAGATCCTTCACCACCGCTTCCAGCACACGAAAGATCTCCCCCGGGTCCACCTCCGCGCGATCCCGGCTGTAGCGTGTCGTATACTTCGCCCGAGCCACCTGCCCCACAACCTTCGTCCCATCCAGAGTCGCCGCCTTCAGCGACGTCGAGCCAAAATCCAGTGCCAAAGTCCGCATAACACCTCATATCGCAGCATCACCACGCGCAGTTCCACCCCGATTATCGCATTAGCGTCGCCACACAGTCTCATCCATAGTTCCACTTGCTTTGATGCATTCTGGCTTTACAATATTCGCTTTGATCACCGCTACTGAAGTGGCGCTGTTCGTTCCCGGAGCGGGTGCTAGTCACCTACACCGGCACGCTGAGTGGAGGATCCCAGCTTTATCGCACCGATGAAGGCGCGGGTGAGTTGGTGCTCGCGGGAAATAATTCGACTTTTGCAGGCGTCGTCGTTACCAGCAGGAGCCTCGGCATCGGCCATCCCAACGCAGTTGGCAAAGAGCTTTGGTTAGGTGCAAGATCTCAGTCGCCTACGCCTCCGCCACACCCCGTCAACATCTATGCGACGACGGACTTGAGCAACGCCGCAATCAATGGCGTCGCGTACCAGGACGTTACGATTTCCGGGTCACAACCCATCCGTTTTGAAAAGTTGGCGTACGGGTCGATCTACACATTTCGCATCAACGTTACCAATACCGCACCCACCATCATCGGTAACGCCGGGCTCTTCGACAAGATCGGGCCAGGCACCTTAACCCTTACCGACACGGCGAGCGTGCGGGGAATCCACGTCCTTGAAGGACGTGGCCCTGGCGGGAAAAGCTGGCGCGTCGCTCGGACCTTTGACCGTCGGAAATCACACTTCCGACGCATATCTCGCCTGGGGGGCGCCGAACCAGATCAGCGACATCTACGGAATAAATCTGGACCATGGAATCCTAGAAACCAATGGCTTCTCCGACGTTATGGGCTCCCTGTGGGTGGCGGCGGATTCCGCCATCGACCTGGGCGCCTCGGCCGGGGGCATACTGAGTTTTGCAGCTTCTCAAAGCGCCGACGATTGGGGGGGCACGCTCAGCATCATTCACTGGGACGGGTTGCTTAGCGGTGGCGGTTTCGAACAGATTCGGTTCGGAACCTCCGACGCCGGACTCTCCGCCAGCAAGCTTGCCCGCATCTCCTTCATTGATCCCGCCGGGCTTCCGCCCGGCAGCTATCCCGCCGTTTTCAGCACGCTTAATCCGGGTGAGATCGTGCCGGTCCCGGAACCGGCGGCGCTGACGCTCCTGCTGGCGCTGCCGTGGCTGCGCCGGCGCCGGCGGATGAGGATCACTTCTGCTACGCGACTCACAACAGCCGCATGATGATCAAGGTGTCTGCTTGGGCGACTGCGGCTTAAGCACTTCCTTCGGCTTGCGCGGATCCTCCTCCGGCGCCTTGCCCGCCGCTCGCACGCTCATGAACTTGTTGAGCACATCAAACCAGAACGGCGCTCCCAGCGAAGCCGCCGCCGCGGTGGCGAGGAGGCCGAAGATCTTGGACATCCAGTCGCCAGCGCCCCCGCTCCGCATGAGATCCTCGAGGCAGTCGCTGCGCATGTGCGCAGCAGAAATCTTTTGGCGAAGTTTCTCCAGCTCACACTCCTTCGGCTTTTCCTTCGCTGCCTCGGCTTGCCACGCTGCCGCATCTCCGCGATGCGCCTGCTCCCACGAGACCCAACCGATCGGCACGCCGGTCGACACCACCTCGCTTACACTGCTCTGCACTTGCCGAACCGCGTCCGCCACCGACAGCGGCTGAGTCGTTGCAGCTCCTCCGTCCGCCCCACTCGCACCGCCGGTTGCCGGACCGCCGGTTCCCGCTCCGCCGGAGTGGGTCACCGCGCCATCCGTGCTTGTGCCGGAAGTCGCAGCACCTGCCTTCCCCGGCTCTCCCGTGCTGCCCGCGCCCGCGCCACCCGCGCCTGCTCCTGTGCTCCCGCCAGAACGCTGCGCTGCCGCTAACTGCGCCGGCGGCTGCTTCACCGCCTGCTCCGCCGCCCGCACCACGCTTTCCCGCAGCGTGCGATCCACGCTCAGCGCCCGCGTGATCGCCACCGCATCCACGTTCAGAAGTCCCGCCGTCAGGACTGCAATGATGACGAGAAACCACTGCGTCCGCCGCTTGTACCACCCGCTCACACGATCCATCGAATGCTCGAACCAGACCTCCACCTGATCCTGAAACTTCTTGATCGCCGACACCCCATCCGTCAGATCGCTTTCCGCATCGTTCAGCAGCGAGACCAGCGCCTCTCTTACTGTAGCGTTGGGGATCTTCTCAAGCGTCGAGCGGATTTCGCCAAACGTGTTCAACCCCCCTAGCCGCTTTGCACTCTTCTCGTCCACGTGTTTGTTCACCAGCGACAACAGCGCCTGCGCAAAGGTCTGCGCGGGAATGTAGGACGGGGGCTGTCCATCCCTTGGCGAGAGCCCGTTGATCAATTGGTGATTAAAGAAAAGATCCGTCCAATCCGTCTCCGTCTTCAGCTTCTCGCCCGGCTTCGTTCCCGCCGCCGTTCCGTCCAGCATCACGCGAATCGCTTCGCGCAACTGCGTCGCGCGGGCCCGCGTCACGCTCGAAATCAGCTCGTTGATCGCCGTGCACAACAAGCTCACGACGAGAAACACGAAAACCAGCCCGATCCCCACCTCCAGCGCCGTCGAATTCAGCATGCCCGCACCACCCTTCCCACTTGCTTGATCCTGTCTCAATGATTCAGCATGCCAACCCGGCGGCACCTGAATCAAGCTCCCTAAACAGGGTAGTTTCGGAGCGCTGGATCAATCACGCGCTCTCGCACCATGCCCGCCACGCCTGGCGGTACAGCGTCTCCAGGTCGCGGGTCGCCACGTGCGGGTTCATCAGCGCCGAAAATCGCAGGCGCTCGCGCAGTGTGCGCCGATATCCGCGCAGCCGATCCACATCGCCCGCCAGTGCCACCGCTTTCTCCACGTATTCCTCAGGCGTCTGCGCGATCAACTCTTCCAGCCGAATGCAGGTCAGGATGCTCACCCCTCCCCGCCCGACCGGCGTCTGGCCCGCCAGTGTCAGCACTGGCGTGCCCATGTAGAGCGCGTCCAGGCTCGTGTTGTGACCGTTGTACGGGAAGCAGTCCATCACCAGATCAATCTCGTCATACAACTTGAAATACATCTCCAGCGGCATTGGCGGCACGAACATCACGCGCCCTGCGGCGATTCCACGCTCCCCCAGCACCTTCAACACCCACGATGCATCGACAGACTCCGGCCGCTGCAAAACCAGCCGCGACCGCGGCACCCGCGCCATCACTTCCGCCGTCAATCGCAAGCACCCCGGTCTGATCTTTGCCAGCGAGGTGATGCACCCAAAGGTCACCACGCCGCTTTGCGCGCAAGCAACATCGTGCGCCTGCGGCACGTCCACCAGCGGCTCATAACACCAGAACGAATTGGCCAAGCGCAGCGTCGTCTCCGAACATAACGCCTTCACCAGCGGGGGATTCAGGTGCCAATCACTGATTCGATAGTCGATCGCTCCCAGACCCGTCGTGCCCGGATAACCAAAATGCGACAACTGCACTGGCGCCGGCTTGTGCGCCAGCGCCGCCAGCCGATTTCCCGCCGTGTGCAGCGCACAATCGACCAGAAGATCGATTTGATCCGCCCGCACCTGCTCGCAAAGCTCGGCGTGCGACCATCGCGACGACTCGCGCCACCCGTCCGCAAACGCCTCGCACCGCGCCGTCACGGCATCCTTCCTGGTGGCGTCGCAGTAGCAAAACACCTCCACCTGCTCGCGATCGTGGGAACTGAGCGTTGCCAGCAGATGCGCCCCGGCCGGATGCTCGCGGAAGTCGGGCGACACATAACCCACCCGGATCCGCCGATGGGGGTTGCGGTCATTGTTATGCGGAAGCGCCGCGCGCGTCGCCGGCTCATACTGCGCGCCCCACTCCCGATGCGCCGCCAGAATCGCCGATCCATCGAACTTCTCGTGGAAGTTCATCGCGTAAAGAAAATTACTCGCCGCCACCGCGCTGTCTTGGGGCCGAAGCTCCACTGCCCGCGCATAGCACCCCAACGCATCATCCAGCCGCCCGCTGCGCTGGAGGAGATATCCGAGTGTCGTGTATGCCTCGGGAAAATTCGGCCGCGACTGAATCGCCCCCCGCGCCGCATGAATCGCCAAATCGCACCTCCCCAACGCCTCCTGCGTGCGCGCCATGTTGTTTAGCGCACCAGCATTGCCCGGCTCCAGCCGAAGCGCTTCGGCCAGCGCCTCGCCCGCCCCCGTCGGATCGCGAAGATCCAGCAGAGCCCTCCCGAGGCATACCCACGCTGACACACATTCCAGCTTCAACTGAAGCGCCGCGCGCAGCGCCTCCACGGCCTCGTCGCACTTCCCCAACTGAACCAGCGCATTGCCAAGGTTCGCATGCGCCTCCGCAAAACTGGGGTTCAGCCTGACCGCTTCCCGGTGCTGCTCGACCGCCTCCTTCACCCGCCCAAGCTTCACGAGTGCGCAACCGATGTTGTCGTGGTAGATAGCCTCCCCCGGCGCAGCCTCGGATGCGTCGCAAAACGCCTTGAGCGCTTCCTCGAATCTCCCCTGCTGATAAAACTCCGCCCCCAGCAGTTGAAACGCCTCAGCATTCGCGTGCTGGCGTGTGATCGCCAAGCGATGGTCCGACTCCGCCGGCGCCTGCTCCGCTGGCGCTCGCGACGCAACCTCGCCCGCCGATACCTCGGCCTCACCCATTCCCGCCATTCTACATCTGTTGCGCGTACAGTGCGAGAATTTGCTGAGATTTGCACGGCTTGACCCGCGGGCTTCTGGAGCGCTGCCGCAAATAGCACCCGCCGCAAATATCGCCCTCAAAAACAAGAAACGGCCTGCGCCACGGCGCAGACCGTTGTGGGTTCCTCATGATGTCACAGCCAGGCGATTACCGCACGTTCCAGATCGTCATATGCCCCACCGGTCGGAGCAGCAGGGCATGATCAATGTCATCCTGCATCTGGGCATACTCGTATCCCCAGCCGCGGGTAATCAGCTGCCAGCGCTCACGCCCGGAATAGGCAGGCGTGGCGGCACAACCACCAACCGCCAAATACGAACCAAGCAAGGCGACAGCGAGCACAAAGGTCTTCATGACCGGGCCTTCCTGTTGAAAATCCAAAGATGTCGGCTTGAGGCCGAAGACTTCTCGACAGACCAATTTACCAAGCCCCATCATCAGGTGTCAAAGTCGAAGTTGGGGAAGTGACAGGGCGCCTCGCTGATCCCCTCTCTCCAGCCCGCGGGCGGGGATCTCCAGGGCTTTCAATGCACTAAGCCATTCCATGTACCGGTACGGGATATCCAGCCGATCATGGAGCGCCTTGAGCCGCGCATGAAACGCCTCATATTGCTCCCGCTGCCAATCCGCCGCGGTCGCGTCACAGAAGAAAACCTGGCAGCCGAAGGGGCGAATTGTGTGTACGGAGCAGAGGTTGCCGAATTGAAGCGGGCAGATTCCTTGCTCCGGCGCTTTTGGGTCAAAGCTCCACCACTCTGCTCGAGCATCAAGCGATGCCGCAAACACCGCCAGTTCAATGGTCGTCACGTATAACCGATGCCCGTACGCCCTGAACCGGCAGCAGTTCCCCGACGCGGAGCAGGCTGGTTTACGTTGCGCCACCTCACGCTGAAAATCTTTGTACAGTTCCCCCACCGCGTGCCGGACGTCGGCACGATGTCCAATCTGAAGAAGATCAGCAGCATCAAGAGCCATGACAGCAGCGGAGGGAGCGAACAATGTGGCGTTAAGGATCCGGCCTACCGGAAGACGAATTGAAACAGAAACGCCAACCCCAGCAGCACCGCGACGACAATCGCCATCCACTTGATCTTGTTGATCTCTTCCGTCTTCTGGATCTTCTGACCGGCCGCCTTGGAGATCTTCTTCTCCAGCGCCTTCTCGCGTTCCCTGAAGCATGTCTGGCACACCCGGTCCGTCTGGAAGAACACCAGCTTGTGCTCAGGAAACAACCGGCTGCACTCAGCGCAGCGCACTTCCCCCGCGTGCTTCTTCGCGCGCTCATCGGCTTCGGCACAACTCTTACACCAGTATCGGCCCAGATGATCCTTCAGCCGCTTCTTCCCCTCCAGATTGGCGCCGCAGACGTAGCAGCTTTTCGTCGGACGGGGCGCCACCGCCGTCTGTTTCTTCGCCGATTCTTCCCCGCAGCGGCACCTAAGCTTGTCGGCGATCGCGCCTTCAGGCGCAATCACCTTCCCGCAATCAGGACACGTAATCTCC
>DASVUC010000205.1:0-5749 GCA_036387255.1 Tepidisphaeraceae bacterium
CCGCTATGGCCGCCCCGTCGACTGCGTCGTCGTCGACAACCGCTCCGCCCGCCGCGGCGGCTTGAACGCCCCGGCCGCCAGCTCCGCGTTCAGTTCCACATTCCGTAAATCCACCTGCACCGCTCCCGCCTCGCTGTCGGCGACGATCCGGCGAGGCCAAGGCACGTCGCTCACCATCTCATACCGCTCCAGCCTCAGCACAAAGCGCCTGCGCCCCTCCGCATCGATCATCGTGTAGCGCGTCGGCGTCAGCGTCTGCCGATCCACATCGCACGTCAGCAGCTCCCCATTCCTTTGCCGCTGCGAAAACAACATCACGTCCCCGCGCTCCTGAACATTCAGATCCGCGCTCTGAAAATACCGCCCCATCAACCGCGACAGGGTCCGCGCCAGCTCCCCCGCATTCGCCCCCGCCTTGCGAATATCCTCCGCATGCGACGAGTCTTTGGGAGCGACCAGCCACATCCCCTCGTCATTCAGCGTCAGATCGAAAATCGCCTGCCCAAACTTCCAGGCCCGCACGCGCGCCTTGGTCGGCAGCTCCATCACCATCGCCCCGTCGAATCGTACGGATTCTCCGCCGCCGCGCGTGAGTGTGATTGTTCCCTCCGCGCTGATCGTCTTCACCCGCTGCGCCTGCGCCGCCAGATACTGCTTCGTCTCATTCAGGCTCATCCGCGGATGCATCGGAAGATTCGATGTCGCGCGGCACCCCACGAACCCCGCCAGCAACACGAAGCTGATCGTCCACTTCAGCTTCATCATGCTTCAATCAAATGCCGAAGCACTTTCCCCGTCGGCGTCCGCGGAAAATTCTCGCGCATCTCAAAAACCCGCGGCACCTTGTACGCCGTCAACCGCGCCCGCGCAAACCGCGCCAGCTCTTCCGCCGCCGGCGGCTGCTGCTCGTAGCGCGGGATGATCAGCGCCTTGAGCCGGTTCACCGTTTCCGTCAGCGGCACCGAAATCACCACGCACTCCGCCACCGCCGGATGCTCCAGCAGCAGCTGCTCGACCTCCGTCGGATTGACCTTCAATCCGCCCACATCGATCAGCAGTTTCATTCGCCCCGTGATCGTCAGCTTTCCGCTGGCTGACAATCGCCCCACATCCCCGGTCGAAAAAAATCCGCCGGAAATCTCGCTCCCGTCGCCCCCGATGTAACCATCAAACATCGATGGCGCCGAAACTTCTACCTGCGCCTCCGACCCCGCCAGTGCCGCGGCGCCGCCCGGCGTCACCGTGCGAATCTCCACATCCCGCATCGGCATTCCCGCGCTGCCGGGGTCGAAATCTCGGCCATGCGGATCGTTGAACGTCACCGAACCAATCTCCGTCGCCCCGTAAACCTGTCCGATCCGCAGATTGAATCGCCGCTGCACCATCTCCGACACCGGCATCGGGAGCACCGATCCGGCGGAGTACGCCAGCCGCAAAGTTGGGAAGCTTGCGCCGCTGGGCACCAACCTTCCGATCATTTCGAAAATGCTTGGCACCCCCGGAAACACCGTCACCCCCGCCGACTGCAACTGCTCGATCACCATCGCAAGGTTAAACGTCGAGCAAAGGTTCACCGTGCTCCCCGCCAGCAGCGGCGCAAGCAATCCATGTTCGACGCCATAACTGTGACACAGCGGCACCGTCGACAGCACGACATCGGTACCAGCGAAATCAATCGCCTCCACCATGTTCCGCCCCACCGCGTCAACCGAACGACTTGACCGCCGCACCACACCCGGCCGGCCCGTGGTGCCGGAAGTTTGCAGAAGAAGAGCCGCTCCCCCACCCGCCGGCGCGTCAACCTTCGCGAAACCTTCGGCTGGATCCTCCAAACTGTCTATGGGAATGCGCACAGGCACACGCTCGCGCAAGATCTCCAGCACGCGCTCAACCCCAATGATTGCCGCCGCACCACTCGTTTCCGCCGCCCGAACCAGCTCCGGCCGCGCCGCATCCGGTGAAAACGGAAACACGCTGCACCCCGCCAGCAGCACCCCGCACAATGCGATCGGAAACTCAATCACGTTCCCGCAGCAAAGCATCACCACCGCGCCGCGCGGCAGCGACCTTCTGAACCCCTCGGCCAATCGCTCCGCGCGCTCCTGCAACTCCGCATACCTCAGCCCCCGCCCCTCCCCGCCCACTTCGCGCACCGCAATCTTCCCAGGCACATCCCGACCATGCCGCGCCAGCGCTTCCAGCAGTTGCATCGGCGCATCGCTCATCCCGCCGCCGCCTCCATCGCGCCCAGCGACGCCGGCAGTTCTGCGTCCGTTTCCACAAGCGAGCATACCCTTCGCCGCGGACACAGCGCCACGAACTTCTGCATCCGCACGCACATGTGGAAGAACCAAAGCCTCCACCGCAATTGAAACGGCGGCCGCGGAAACACGTGCCCCGCCAGCACCGAGATAATCGCGTTGTGCACCTGGAGCGGCCCCTGGCCGTTCATGAACAGCTCGCGGAAGCTGTGGCGGTAATACGCGCGGATCAGGCCCCAGAAAATCCCCGTGCTCCCGCTCACGAACTTCCGATACGCCCCCTGCGCCGCCGCCGGTTTCTTCTCGCCGCGCAAAATGCCGATCGTCTGCTTCGCCGCCTCCGTGGCTCCCATCATCGCCAGCGTCACACCGGTGGAAAAAATCGGATCGAGAAAGCATCCCGCATCGCCCACCATGAAATACCCTGGCCCCGCATGGGGCGAACACGTGTACGAAAAGTCCGAAAGCACCCGATTCTTCAGCGGCCCCGTCGCGTTGCGCATCCGGTGCCTAACCACCGGACACCGTGCAATCGCCCACTCCAGCACCCGATCGCTCGGCACATTCAGCGTCTTGGTGAAATGCGGATGCGTCACAAAACCAACGCTCGTCTTCGTCTCATCCAAACCGATGATCCAGAACCACCCCTCCTTGGTCATGATGATGGTGGGATGCCCGGTCGCCGTGCCCGGCAAGCGCTCCACGTTGTGGAAGTGTTCGAAGTACGCCACCTTCTGCAATTCCGGATCATCAAAGTTCCGTCGCGTCCCCAGGTGCCTTCCGACGATGGTCGAATGCCCGGAGCAGTCCAGAAGAATGCGGCCCTTCAGCGTCTTCTCGCCGATGGAGACTTCCACCGCGCCGTCTTGCAGCCGCAGGATCTCCTTCACCGTCACATCTTCCCGCACCTCAGCGCCAGCCTTGCGCGCCTGATCCATCAGCATCTGATCAAAAGGCGCACGTTCGATGTTGAACACCAGCGAGCCGGGAATCAACCCATTATCAAACGTGAAGCACATCGACTGGTGGTCATCCCCCATGGCGAATTCCGCCCCATACTTCGGCAGGTGCGGGAGCTTCTGCAATTCTTCCCACAGCCCGATCTCTTTCAGCAGCGTCGCATTCCGCGGCAGGATCGATTCACCAATGTGGAACCGCGGAAACTTCACCTTCTCCAGCACGACCACCTTGTATCCCGCCCGCGCAAGCAGGAGCGCCGACGTACATCCCGCGGGCCCGCCCCCAGCAACGATCACGTCATAATCAACAGCAGCAGCCGAAGCGGTAGGGGAGTTCATCAACGTCAACGTCCTCGAAAGAAAACTACAGGTGTGCCAGGCCCTCAATCTCCGCCAGCAGCTCCTGCCGGCAAAGCTCCGCCTGGATGTATTCCACGCTCAGCAAGCGCGGCATCGCGTTCGTGACAGCGTCAGTGATCTGGCGCACGTCGCGATTATGCCGGTAGTACACGCGCAAATAGCGATAATGCGACAGCGCCACCTCTAAACCAGCTTGGCTTGTAGGCGGTGCATTTTCCCCTCTCCCGTACGGGGTTCCCGCGGAGCGGGATGGGAAGGGAAGGGGTGAGGGTCTACTGGCGTCCACCAGCGTGGCCAGATTCTCAAAAGTCTCGTCGAGTTGCAGCGAGACGCTCTCCACATGCACTGAATCTTCCCCGCAGATGCTCGCCGTCCCGCCAACGAGCAGCAGTTCCTCCTCCGCGTGCTTCACTTTCGTCGCCCGCGCGAAGCAGGGGGGTAGCGGCCCATACCGCCGCGAATATTTGTAAGCCGCAATTTGCCGCGGATTCTCCACCGCCACGCCAGGCTCGCGCGTCGCCAGACAATGTATCACCAGGTCGCTTCCCGAATGACCTACGCCCGAAGCCGTCGCCACGTATCGCGAAAATGCATCCGCCGACCCGTACCAATTCTCAAACGCGTGGAACCTCCCCGCGTTAAACACCATGTACCGATCGCGCTCCGCATCCATCACCGCATGAATTGCCGGAATGTGATTCCAGAACCGCACCGGATGCATCCCCCGAACGCTCTCCCACACCTTCGCGTACGCCTCGCTCGTCGCCCGCTCAAATGATGGACTATCCAGCCAGACCGCCCCCTGCACGCGCACGCTGATCAGCATCGCATCCGCGCCGCTCATGATCCTCACGTCGCCGTCGGTCTGCTCTTCCGTCAGCCTAAACGTGGCCTTGATCCACCCCGGCGCAGCCAGCGCGCGCCCCTCGTCAAGAAAGGCATTTCCAACCGCTGCACCCTTGGCCAACGTCTTCATCGCGTCTGCTGAAACTCTACTTGCACGAACCGTCAATTCAAGCCGCTAGCGCTCGACCGCCGAAAGACTTACGCCCGAAACGACGCCTGTATAATCGGTGCACAAAACCGCAAAATCCCGCTCCAGCGGCTCACCGCGAGCAGATCGAGCGCGATCTTCATCAAGCTCCGCCAGGAGCCGAGGCAATCGCCGCGAAACCAGCGTTGCCGCAATGCCAATCATCGGCATAACGCTGAAGCTCTCCGCAACGTGCCCATAAACGCTCGACACCGTCGCCTGCCGACCCGTTTGCCGAATCCCCAGCAATTCCGCGCGATCAACCCAACTGCTGTTGGCTGATGTAACGATCTGCGCCGGATGTCCAAGCTCTTCCAGCACACGTGCCGTGGCCTCGACAGGTGCGCCCGCAACCGTGCGTGCCGAAGCCGTTCGACCGATCCGGCCCCAGGCCCGACCGCCGCGCTTCTCCATCGACTCCCGCGATTCAAGGATAAGCGTCACCGCCCCGGCCCCAGCCACGAAACCCTTACCTCCGTCAAACGGACCACCCACGCCATCTCGGGCATACACCCCACACTGGTTGTAGCTCCCGTTGATCAGATCGTGATACTCCTCCGCCGCTCCGACAATCGCGCGCTCCCACGCCCCAGACGCAATCCGCGCCGCCGCCAACCGCAGCGCATCCAGTCCCGCCGTCCGTGATCCTATCACCGTCTGGCACGCCCCCTTCAGTCCTTGCATCAGGCTCAGGTGCGCCGCCGCCGCATTGGGTACCCCTTCCGCGAACATCATCGGGTTCGCCGCCGCGATCCCCTCCTTCACGATCTGCTCGTAGTACGCGGTGGAGTAATTGGTCGACCCGTGAGTCGAGCCAAGGATGACCGAGCACGTCTCAGCAAACGCCGTCGTGTCCGAAATCTTTGCATCCGTGAACGCCAGCGCCGTCGCAGCCAGCGAAAGCTTCACATACTCGCTCATCCGCCGCACGCGCCGCGCGTTGAGCAGATGCAGGTAAGCCGATTCCGGAATCGCCCCCACGTCTTCCGTCAGCGCCCGCAAATCCTCCCGCTGCATCCGCTCAGCAAGCGTCGCCATCGAGTTCACATTCGGCAGCAACACGCCGATCCCCGTAATCAGCACCTCTTTTGTCTTCCCCCTCTCCCGGTACCCCGGGAGAGGGCAGGGTGAGGGCT
>DASVUC010000206.1:0-4451 GCA_036387255.1 Tepidisphaeraceae bacterium
AGCTGCTGCTCCAAGACCGGATGCCGCCCGTCGACGATCTCCAGCACGCGCTCCGCCACCACCGCTGGCCGGGCATACCTCCGCTCCATCGCCAAAACCGCCAGCGCGCTCAGCACATCCAGCCGCGCCAGCCCGTACGCCAGCTCCTGAAACGCCGCCACGTGAGGCAGCAGCGCCTGCCTGATGTTCTCGAACAGCTGCTGCTCCAGCGCGATCGCGCGATCGCTCGCGCTCAGCGCCTCGGTCTCGAACTGCTTGAGCTCCTGCGTGATGTACCGCTCGGCGTTCTTGATCGTCTGCTTCCGCGTCCACTCGGCCGGCACCTTCTCGCGGTGCGAATCCGTCACCTCGATGTAGTAGCCAAAGACCTTGTTGAACCCCACCTTCAGCGACGGGATGCTCGACTCGGCCACCAGTTTTGCCTGGTATTTCCCGAGCCATTGCTGGCTGTTGGCCGCGATGTCCCGCAGCCGGTCCAGCTCCGGATCGTAGCCGCCCGCGATCACGCCACCCTCGCGAAGATGCGGCTGCGGATCCGCCAGCACCGCGCTCTCCAGGAACTTCGCCTGCTCCTCGCAGAACGGCCGCGCCGCAAGCAGCTCCTTCGCCACCTCCCCAGCGCCCAGCGACGTCAGTTGCTCAAACAGGTTCGGAATTTTCGACAAGCACCTCCCCAGCGACGCCAGATCCCGCGGCCCCACCCGTCCCACCGAAACCCTCCCGACGATCCGCTCGATATCGCAGATGTCCGCGAGGCTTTCGACGATCTGCTTGAGCGCCTGCGAACCCGCGACGAACGCCGCGATCGCATCCTGCCGCGCCGCGATGTGCTCCAGGTCGCACAGCGGATACCGCAGCCATTGCCGCAGCAAGCGCCCGCCCATGCTCGTGCGCGTCCGGTCGATGGCGCTGAGCAGCGAGCCTTCCGTCCCGCCGGCGCGCATCGTCCGGTCGATCTCCAGGCTGCGCCAGCTCGAAGGATCGATCGCCAGAAAATCCTCCACCACGTGCCGCCGCAGCGGGCGAATGTGGTTCAGCGCCGTCTTCTGCGTCTCCACCAGGTAAGACAGGATCGCCGCCGTCGCCAAGACGCCCGGATCGTCATCGGCAAACCCAAACCCCTGCGTCGTCTTCGCCTGCCACTGCCGATGGATCTGCTCGGATGCGTGATGCTGCGTGAACTGCCACCCCGGCCGCAGCGTCACCGCCTTCATCCCCAGCGCTTCGATCTTCTTCTTGATCTCGTGCGGCTGCCCCGACGCGTGCTCCGGCACCAGGATCTCCGCCGGACGAATCCGCGCGATCTCGTCCAGCACCTGCCCCTCTGATCCGCTCATCGCGACGCACGCCCCCGTCGACAGCTCCACCCAGGCCAGCGCCGCGCGATATCCGTCGCCGCGCGTGATGTGAAACGCGACCGCCGCCAGGTAGTTCTCGCTGCTCCCATCCAAGAGCGGCTCATCGGTCAGCGTGCCCGGCGTCATCAGCCGGACCACATCGCGCCGGATCATTCCTCTCGCTTCCGACGCCTGCTCCATCTGCTCGCAGATCGCCACCTTGTGCCCCGCCGCGATCATCTTCCGCAGATAACTTTCCACCGCATGAAACGGCACCCCCGCCATCGGAATCTCATCAGGCGCGCCTTTATTACGCGATGTCAGCGCCACCCCCAGCACACGATGGGCGACCTTCGCGTCCTCCCAGAACATCTCATAAAAATCCCCCATGCGAAAAAACAAAACGTAATCCGGATACTGCTCCTTAAACTGCCGATACTGCCGCATCGCCGGCGACAACTTCGCCTCATCCGTCGCGGGAACCGCGGGGAGCGCGGGCGCACCGGGCGCAGAATCCCTCTCCTTCGCCGAAGTTTGCACAGCGCTTTCGCTCATCGTTGGTCAGCCGCACCTTAGAAGGCGGCGCACCTCGACGCAAGTTTTGCCCCCTCACCCCCCAACAAACCCACAACCGCTGCCCCCACATCGGGTATCATCAGCACTCATGGCTGAAGCATTCCTCATCGAAACCGAGCAGGAGGTCGACGGCCGCTGGATCGCCGAAGTCCCCCGCCTCCCCGGAACCCTCGTTTACGCCGCAACACGCGAGCAAGCCATCGCAAGAGCGCAAGCGCTGGCGCTGAGAATCATTGCTGATCGAATCGAGCACGGCGAGGATGTACCGGAAATTGCACGCCATTTCGTGGTCGCCGCGTGAGAGGATTTGGTTCGACCAAAGCGCGCCGGGTCCTCGCTGCATTGTTACGCATTGGCTGGAGCTTGAAACGCTAGGCTGGAACCTCCCACCGCGTACTGGCTCGTGAAGGCTGGCCCGACTACACCTTCGCGTTCCATGACAACCAGGAGATCGGCCCGCGCATGCTGACGCGCATTGCGCGCCACACGGGTCTAAAGCCGGAAGACCTCTGACGGCTGAAGATTTATGACCTTTTCTTCCTCATCCGCACGAATGTTGCCAGGCCCACCGCCCACCCGATGCCAACCGGCTCCGGAATCGCCGTCGCCTCGATGGCGTTTAGGTACATCGAATGCCCCAGCCCCGCGCCGCCGTCGACGTTGGACACGTTGATCGTGCGAATCCCCGTGATCGTCGTCGTGTCGTAAGCGAACGGCCCGATCCCGAACGTAAAATTGTCCGCCAGCCGCTTGATCTCAAAGAAATACGTCGTCGCCGTATCCCGCGTCAGCGTCAGCCGCAAGCCTCCCCAATCCTGCGCGATCGGCGTCACCAGCGACGTCGACGACAGCACATCGGTGAACTGATAATTCGGCGCCGAGGACGGGTTGAAGAAGAAACTGCACATCGCGTTGCCCGCCAGACCAAAGGAAATCGTCTGCGGCCCGTCCACGTTTCCCGCGTCGTAGCTGATCGAGTACGTCCCACCCACCGGCAGATCAAACGCCAGCGACCGCCGCGCCAGAAACGTGCTCCCCGTCGGATCCGCATTGTTCCCCCACGCGCGGCCCGCGGTGTCGATGTTGGTCAGCGTCGGCCCGATCGGATCGTTCGCGGTGCTGCTCCCCACGTACGCGTGCAGCGGCCCGCCCGACCCCGACGGAAACGCCGGCAGCGAATGAATCCAAGGCGTCAAGCCGAACCCGCCATTGAGCGCGTGATACGGGTTCCCCACCGCATACACCCCATCCGCCGCATCGTCATAAGCAATCACCGTCGGCGTCGGCGCCGCCCGCACCACCCGCACGAGTCCGAACGCACCCACCGCCAGCACGATCAGAAGCGTCTTGACATAGCCCATAGCCTTATTTTGACACCTCTTTGCGACAGCGGCAATTCTTTTCCGCGACGCCGATCAAGCGTCATAGGCCCCGCCCTGCAGGGGCGACGCCAATCCGAATGATCCGGCTTCTGGGGCGTTCGTCATGGCATCGGAACCGTTAGGCCTGGCTTCCGAATCGTTCCTCATCGCATCGGACATTCTCGGCATGGCATCGCAGCGGGTCGGCGTGGCACGCGAATCGTCCCGCGTGGCATCGGAGCGGTTTGGCATGGCGTCCGAATCGTTCGGCATGGCATTCATGAGGAAGAAGACGACGGAGCTTAGCGCTGCCCCAGACCCCGCCCATAGCTTCCTCCCCGATGTAGGAAAAAGTCGCCTCGCTCCTGTAATGATGTGCGACTCCTTAAAATTGCTTAGAGGTGAAGGTCACGTTTAGGCTTGTGAGCCATGACTGCACTGACCCGACTGTCCGTATGCATCCTGTTGCTGAGCGGCTGCTACCGCTATGCACCGCTTACGGTTGCCGTGGTTGACGCGACGACGCGCCAACCGGTACCGGGTGCGCACGTGCGAAGCGACTATGAATCGGAGATGTTCCACGCAGGACCCAAGACGGCCGCAGCGATTACGAACGTTGATGGGATGGCGACTCTGCGGGTTGCCGATGACCCCTTCGGCGTGTCGATTGTAACTGAGTCGCAGGGGTATGAGCCCGACGAGGTCTCCATCTGTCCGAAGGGCAGCAACTACCGATCTCCTCCGGCCTGGAAGAAACTTCCGTGGCCCTACCCGCCGCTCACAGTTGACCTTCAGCCCACTAAGAGGGAGCGCTAACCGCGGATAAGGGGTCGCAAGTCGATCACGTGCCCGAACCGCACCTCACATCGGAGGGGCTTGAATGGGGGGAGGAAGAGGAGAGTGGAAGTGAGGTCTGGGGCGTGGGTCCTTGCCTTGTCATTTAGCAATTGCGCTCCATGATCCGAAGCTGTAACGAGGTAAATAAATGCGGTTTCGTTCACGGAAACTACCAATGTTTAAGATCGGTGCAATCCTTGCCGCAGTTGTCGCCCTAACAGGCCTCAGTCGCTCTCATTTCCAAGTTGCTGAGCGGATCAGGATCCAACAAGGGGATGTGTCGCTCGCAGCAAAGGAATTCCAGAACAACGAAGCTGTCAGGGGTAAGCGTGCCAAGTTT
>DASVUC010000207.1:0-5450 GCA_036387255.1 Tepidisphaeraceae bacterium
TTTACCCCATCCACCTCCAGGTGGAACAACCCTCCCGCCCCCACCGCCGCCACGCGGAAGTCCAGCGTATAAGCCTTCGCCGTCGCCACGTCGATGGTGTACTCCAGCCACTCGCCCGCCTTCACGTACCCCACATCAAACCCGCCACCGCTGTCGCCCGTGTTCTCGATATCCACGCCCCCACTTCGATACACATTCCCCGGCTGATTCACATTGTCCACATCGTGATACGCCACCCCTTCCCCGCCATGATCGAAGTCTTCCACCTGGATCGTCGTCGTCCCGCTCCCCACCGCGAACGGCGTCCCCTTGAACGGCGTCTGTCCACTCGGCGGCGGCGGCACGTTCCCGCTGTACACCTTCATGTAATTGAAATTCCCCACCGCCCCCGTCGCCCCCACCGTATCCATCGCCAGCCGCACAATGTGCTGGCCCTTCGCAAGCGCCACGCCGCTCTTCGTCACCGTCGTCCAGCTCTGCCACCCGCTCGTGTTCGGCACCGTCATGGCGCCCGTCACGTCCGCCCCATCCACCTCCACGTGGAATGCCCCGCCATTGCCGTTGCTCGCGACGCGGAAATCAAAGTTGTACGTCCCGCTATCGGTCACATCGACCGAATACTCCAGCCACTCGCCCGCCGCGACGTACCCCACGTTATACGCGCCGCTATCTCCACCCACCGTCTCAATGTCGATCCCCTCTCCCGTGCGGTATTGCCCCCCCTGGTTGAACGCCGCCGTATCGTGATACGCCACGCCCTCGCCGCCGGCATCAAAATCTTCCGCCTCAATCGTCGCAGCCGCCGACGCTGAAATCACAAACGGCGTCCCCTTATACGGCGTCTGCCCCGAAGGCGGCGGCGGAGGTGGAACCGCGACCGACGACAACCTGATCCAGTTGAAATTCCCCACGCCTCCCGCGCTGCTCACCTGGTCCATCGCCAGCCGAAGCACGTGCGTCCCCGCCGACAAGTTGATCACCTTCCCCACCGTCGTCCAGCTCTGCCACCCTCCCGTATTGGGCACCGTCATCGCGCCCGTCGCGTCCACCCCGTCCACCTCCAGGTGAAACTTCCCACCCGTCCCCGGCGAGGCCACGCGGAACTCCGCGTTGTAATTTCCTGCATCCGCATTGATCGTGTACTCCAGCCACTCGCCGCCGACCGTCCAGCCGACGTTGATCGCGCCGCTGGAGTCGCCCGTCACCTGGAGATCCACGCCGTCGCCGCCGCGATAGCTCCCGCCGAGGTTCGCCGCCTCAACATCGTGATAAGCGACGCCTTCGCCGCCATGATCGAAATCCTCCGCCTCAATCGTCACAGGCGCGGTTGCTGTGAGGATCCGGGTTGCGTAAGGCGCCTGTGTCCCCGACGGCGGCAGCGGTGGCGTCCATAGGATGGTGATCGCGTCAAAGTTCCCAACCGCCCCGCTGCTCCCAACCACATCCCCCACCAGCCGCAGCACGTGATCGCCCGCCCCTACCGATATGCCGCTCTTCGTCACCGTCTGCCAGCTCTGCCACCCTCCCGTATTGGGCATGATGATCGCCCCCGTCACGTTCACCCCGTCCAACTCGAGGTGAAACTGCCCACCTGATCCCGTTGACGCAACGTTGAACGTAAAGCTGGAGACGCCACTACTTCCGATGTTGATCGAATATTCCGTCCACTCGCCGGGGTAGACATAACCGATGTTTGATCCCGTCGCCGCGCCACTGACGGTTTCCAGATCCACGCCCTCACCGGTGCGATACTTCCCACCCAGGTTGGCCGCATCATTATCGTGATACGCGACGCCCTCGCCCCCGAGGTCGTAATCCTCCGCCTGGATCACCGTCGCACCCGTCACCACCTGAAACGGCACACCCTTGTAAGGCATCTGCCCCGCCGTCTGCTTTGAGCCAAAATCACGATTTGCCGCATCAAATGCGCCTGGCAGATTAACCAGGTAGCTTCCTGATGCAGGAGACGTTGTCGCCCAACTCGTCGGCACCACCTGCCGCACCGTGTACAGCCCCGCCAGCAAACCATAAAAGCTGTACACGCCGTTCACGCTGCTCGTGGCCGTTGTCTCGCTGATGTCCCGCGTGCCATTATTGTTCTTATCAATGTAGACCGTGCGCCCCGTGATCGTCGGCTCGCCCAGATCGATCACGCCGTTGCCGTTCGTATCCTGAAACACCCTCCCGCTGATCGAGTTGTTGTACGCGCTCTCGATGCTCTGAAGCTGATCGACTGAATCCGCGTACGCCTCGTCTGTCCCCGCCCCGCCGTCGATGGTGTCCTTCACGAGATCGATCGTCGTGATGACATCGTCTCCATCGCCGCCGTTGATCGAGTCAGCGCCGCGCCCCGCGGTCAGCGTGTCATTCCCCGCTTCTCCGAACAGCGTGCATGAAGACGAGCAATAGCACTCGACGAAATCCTTTCCGCCTCCCGCGACGACCAAGACCTTGGCCGTTACGCCCGCGTCGATGGACGCCAAGTCGTTGCCCAGCCCCATCGAGAGGTGGAGGTTTTCCATTCCGCTGTACTTCGCGACGGCCGTGCCAAACCCATCCATCTGGATCTGCCCAGCCGTGACTACGTATTGGTCGGCTCCATCCGAGCCGCTCACCCGCAGCGTGTCATCGCCGGTTCCACCGTCCAGCGTGTCGGCCTTCGCCTTCCAAGGAACATAAAGCTCGTCATCACCAGCCCCCAGTTGGATCTTCAGAAACGCGTTGAGATCCGCCGCATCCACCAGCACGAGATCGTTCCCGTCGCCGGTTTCGAGGATGAGTGGCGAATTCAGCCCATTGAAGACGTGAACGTAGTCGTTACCGCCAAAGGTATTGAGAACGATGGGTGTGGTTGTCGTCTTGGCGATGTGCACGCCACCGGTCACCAGTTCATCCTGATAAATGAGAACTGTGTCTGCCCCACCCGTGCCTTCGACGGCGACCGAGCTCGCCACCGCCGGCTGAATGTTCTTGGGCAAATTCGCGAAGTTCCCCTTCACCAGCAGCGACGGGAAGCCGAACGCCGCGCTATCAAAGATCGCCACCTTTTGGATTGAGCTGCTGAAGCGCTGCGTCGCGCGGACGGGCATCCCGTTGGACGTGAAGCTGACCTCGAACGCCGCAGGTGTCCCGGCAGCGCTCTCTACACCGCTAACCGTTACTGTTTCGCCGAACTCCGTTGAAATCCGCAGCAGGCCCGTTTCATCCATCACAATGCCGCTGTCATTGGTGAGGCGCACGAGGAGGCCGAGTGAACCTCCGTTGGCCAATCCTCCGATAACAACACGACCGTCTGGCTCCAACTCCACTGCGCGCGGCGCCTCGACGTCCCCCAGGTTGACCACTTGATACCCGCTCGTCCCAAAACTCTGATCCGGCTGCCCGCTGACCAGCAACCGCTCGATCATGAAGTCGGGCGCCGTCGTGGAAGTTCCCGCCGCGACGATCTTCCCATCCAGTTGCACTTTCACATCGGTGAAGTTGAAGCCGGAGACCATGAACGCCGTGCCCTGAAACCCGAATGCGTTGTCCGGGGTTCCGCCCGGAAGGTACTTCGTGATCCAGTTGCTGTACGTCAGCAGAACGCCGTCGTCGCTCAGCGCCGTCAGTGTCGCCGGCTGCGTCGCTACCGGCGAAAGAATACCGCCCTGCCCAAATGCACTGTCCAATTGCCCGCCGCTCGTGACGCGCGCCAGGAAGCTCAGCGACGTGCCGGACTGCACCGCCGTGATGGCGATTTTTCCGCTCGGCAGAAGCACCGCGTCCAAGGCATCCGGAAAACCTCCGGTGTTAAAAAACAGATGGCCGTTGGAATTGAATGTGCTGTCGGGCGTCCCGTTCTTGTTGTAGCGATAAACGTGAATGCCATAGATCCCGCTGTTCAGCGCGCTCGGTCCATGCGCGACGACGATGATCTTCCCATCCGGCTGGCTCAGAACCTTGGCATCCTCGAGGCCCGGTGACAGGTCGTTCAACTTCTGCTCGAAGAAACCCGACGACCGGAGCGTGGTGTCCGGCATCCCTTCGCTCGTGAAGCGCGCCACACCCGGCAGGCCTCCCCAATACGCCTCTCCGCCGACCACGAAGGTGCCGTCGCCGACGAGGGAGATCTCCCAGTTGTCCGGACCATTGTCGGCCGTCCAACTTGCCGGCAGTTCCGCGTAGCCGTCGCCTCCACCAAACGCCAGGTCGCGGGAGCCATCAAGGTTCCATCGCGTGACGCCATAGAGCGGCACTGTGAAGCCGTCGAACTGCGTTGTCCCCACCTGCCCCACCGCCAGGATGCGCCCGTCCGGCTGCACCGCCACATCCGTGAATCCGCTTTCGGCCCCTGCGGAAAATGTCGCCCGCCCGTCTTCGCTGAAGGTTCCATCAAGCATCCCGGCCGTGTTGGCGGTGCTGGATGGGAACCCGATCGTGGCCTGCGAAAGCAGCCGTCGACCCTCCAACGTCTCCACCGTCGCCCGAGCCAAGGCACGCGCACCGACACCCCGCTTCAAACCCTTCATAGCCGCTCCTCAATGAGATGGACGAAATGAAGCCCCCATCCTATCCGCCCCCGCCGACAGATCGAAAGCAAATTTCCGCCCAAAATCCCCACTTCGCTGGACGATCTCCTCCCTCTCCCGTACCCGCGAGAGGGCAGGGGTGAGGGTCTACCCCCCAACCCTTACGACTCCGGCTGCGCCTCCCGAGGCGCAATCCCATCCTGCGTCACCAAAATCAACTGATCCGTCACCTGGTGCGGCATCCGCTGATAATCCTCCGCAATCTGCTTCGCCAGCCGATCTGCCGTCTCCGAATCATTGCGAAAGCACAGCAAAATATCCCGATTCGGTATCCCCGCCGCAAACGGGCTTCCCAAGTGCTCCCTCAACCGGTTATGCAGCGTCGGCAAGAGCAGCCGGCTCGCGTCATACCCATCCATCGTCTGGAACAAGATCAAATTCACCCGCCCCGCCTCATCCTGCGCCGCATGCGCGCTGATCGCCTCCGAGCGCGTCGTCAGGTTGTTCATCGCCGTCTCGCGAAGCTGTTCCATCGTGATCCCCCACTCCTGGAACTTAAGGATCGGCAAGTACGAAATCGTCCGATCGTGATCGATCGCATACCCCACGATCAGCCCCGGGATCAGCGGCTCATGCACGATGCCCGGCGTCGCCTGCGTCGCCGACGCCGGCAGGATCATCGGCATGATCCGGTCCTTCACCTCGTCGTACGTCGCATCTTCATCCGGCGTCCCCTCCGCCGCCCGCAGCAGCTCCACCGCCCAGCGCTCCACATGCCGCTGAAGCTCATCCGGCCGAAGCACCGCCACGCGATACAGGTTCTCCAGCGGCGCCACCGAGCCATTGATCGACAGCGCAAACGATCCGTCGCTCTCGCCGATCTTCACCAGCGGAAAGCGATCGCGCACGATCGCCGTAACCTGCTCGACGAACTCCTCACGT
>DASVUC010000208.1:0-8389 GCA_036387255.1 Tepidisphaeraceae bacterium
GCTTCTTTTAGATCTCCGTGGTGAGCTTGTCGGAGGTGTCCTTGGCTTCCCAGAAGCCGCGGACGAGGTTCATTTGGTCTTTGAAGGTGCCGTCGGGGCGGATGGTTTTGCCGTTTATTTTCTTTTTGTGTTCGGCGATGAGGGTCCAGCCGTGGGCTTTGCCGGCGGCTTGGAGCAGCGCGTGGAAGGCGGGGCGGGTGCCCATCTCGTACATGACGTTCTGGTGCGTCAGGTCTTTGAGATCGGCGTAGTATTTTTCGATCAGCCTGGGGAGCTGAGACTTTTTATTGCGCGGGTTGCGCGTGGTGGACAACGTTTGCTCCGCGTTTTTGGTGTGGGAGGATTTGCGCGCTCATCCGCAATGGCGGGATTGTCGCTTGGCGGTGGGGACGTGTCTACATTGCAGCCGGGGTGGGGATGGAGCGGGGAGGGGGTGAGAATATTGGAGGGGGAGACAGCGCCCCGCACGCGGGGCGGCTAAACTGCGGCGCGCAGAAGGTGTTGTCGGTCGAAGAAGGACCCTCACCCTGCCCTCTCCCGGGGTACCGGGAGAGGGGAAGAGAGAGATCGTTTAGTGTTCGCCGTCGTAGAAGGCGGCTACTTGGACGCCGGTGCTGCGGACTTTGGCGGCGATTCGGTCGATGGTTTCTTCTTCTAAGGGGAAGGTGAGGCGGTTGCGCATACTCTCGGCGATGGTGCCGACGTGGACTCGTTTGATTCGGCAGCCGACCATCATGAGGTCCTGGAGGCGGTCGAGGTAGCGTTGCATTTCGTCTTCGCTGGGGGCGGAGCCGCCTAAGCCGCAGAAGGTGGATTCGATGACGATGGGGTGGCGGCGTCCGGCGGCTGAGATGTTGGCGAGCAGGCGGGCCATGGGAACGGGAGCGCGGACGATGCGGCTGAAGAGCTCTTCGCTGCCGGCGTCGAGCTTGCACCAGATTTCGCCGCCGCGGGATTCGATGGCGCGGACGGAGTTGGCGATGTTGGGGCGATGCAGGAGCGTGGCGTTGGTCTCCAGCACGAGCGTCTGATCCTTGATGTCGTGGCGGTCCATCAACTTCAGGACGATGGCGATGAGCTTCTCGAATTTTTCGAAAGTGGTGGGTTCGCCCCGGCTGCCGATGACGATGGTGGTGAACTCGCGGATGTACTCGGGTGTGTCGATGAATTCCGCGAACTCGTCGAAGATCGCGCCGGAGGCGCAAACTTCGAGGAGGGAATCGAGCTCATCCTCAAGTGTGTCGAGATCGGCATCCAGTTGTGGATGCTTAGCGCGGAATTCGCAGTAGATGCAATCGAGGTTGCACCCTTGCCCGGGGGTGACGTCGATTTCCAGTGCGAGACCGCCGTAACGGCGAGTGACGATGGGGCGGACGTGGATGTTGTCGGTCCAGAAACTCGGCGCTCCGCGCGAAATCGCCTCTTGGATCATGGTCATGATGACTTACCTTCCCTGATTTGTCCCATTCGAAGCAGACATGGCCCGTTGCTCCTGTTACGTCAGGGCTCGTGTTGGAAGTTCTTTGAAAGAGCAAAAATATTTTTAGGGGCACGTGGACGCCCTTTGAGCGGGGAGGCGGATGGTTGTGCCAGCGGTCAATGCACCTATGCGGTAAAACGGGCTTGGAGTAAGCTCTCGAGCTCCTTCGGCAAGGAGGATCTTTGTCGGCAATGCAGCGCGAGAGAAAGATTGCCGCAGTTGTTCTGGCGGCGGGCATGTCTCGCCGGATGGGCGAGCCGAAGGCGCTTCTGCCGCTGGGGGACCAGCCGCTGATTCAACACGTTGTGCAAAGTGTTCGCGCGGTTCGGGAGATCTCTTCGATCGTGGTGGTCACCGGGAATCGCGCTGATGAAGTTGCGGCGGCGGTGGAATGTTCGATCGCGCGGTTCGTACACAACGACGCGCACGAGACGGCGGCGATGCTGTCGTCGATCCAGATTGGGTTGACAGCGGTGGGGGAGGGCGTGGGCGCGGCGGTGGTGGCGCTGGGGGACCAGCCGCTGATTGCCAGTGCTACGATTGCCGCGTTGATTAACACGTGGCGCGAGAGCGACGCGCTGGCGGTGAGGCCGCGATATCAGTCGAAGCGCGGGCATCCGGTGGTGCTTGATCGCCGTGCGATCCGGGATGTGCTGGCGCTGGGGGCGGATGAGACGCTGAAAGATTATCTGGCGCAGCATGAGCGTGACGTGATTGAGCTGGATGTTGATGATCCGATGATCACGTTTGATGTCGACACCCCGGCGGATTACGAACAAGTTAAACAGCAGTATGAACTGATGGCGGGGACAGGTGCGAAGTAGAAGGACCTCGAATATGTCCACAATTGAATCATCGAGCGGATTGACGCGGCGCGGCTTCCTGAAGGGCGCGGGCGTGGCGGCGACGGCGGCGGCGATTGGCGATGCGTCGCTGGAGGCGATGGGGCAGGAGCAGGCGGCGGAGAACAAGATCATCGGGCCGGGCGCGACGAAGATCACCTTGCGCGTGAACGGGGAGAATCGGCCGGTGGAGATTGAGCCTCGGACGACGCTGGCGGATGCGCTGCGCGGAAATCTGGATCTGACGGGGACGAAGGTGGTTTGCGATCGGGGATCTTGTTCGGCGTGTACGGTCTGGGTGGATGGGACGCCGGTGTGTTCGTGCATGACGCTGGCGCTGGATGCGCGGGGGAAGGAGATCAAGACCATTGAGGGGCTGGCGCAGGGGGAGAAGCTGCATCCGGTGCAGGAGCAGTTTATCGAGCATGATGCGCTGCAATGCGGGTTCTGTACGCCGGGGATGATCATGAGTTGTGCGGCGCTGCTGGAGAAGAATAAGTCGCCGAAGGAAGAGGATGTGAAGGAGGCTACGCGGGGGAATTTGTGCAGGTGCGGGACGTATCCGAAGGTGGTTGCGGCGACGGTGGCGGCGGGGAAGGTGATGAGTGGGGGTGGGCAGGGGTAGTGGAGAGAAAGCGTTGATGTGACACAGGCACCTTGCCGGTGCTGAGGATGAGGATCACGATGAGTGGTGACGGTGAAGTGGCGTGGTGAGTGATCTGAGAAGAGCCCTCACCCTGCCCTCTCCCGGAGTACCGGGAGAGGGGAAGAGAAGAAGTGGAAGACCGTGACCCCTGCCCTCTCCCGTACTCGGGAGAGGGAGAAATGCAGGGGAGCAGCGCCCCGCACGCGGGGCGGCTAAACGGCGGCTGGTGGTGCACGTGGTGGTTCGAAGCGGTTGGTGAATTGAGGAAATGGTATGGCTAATCCAACAACGGATTTATCGGGTGCGAAGTCGCCGGAGCCTCAGAAGAAACCGGTGCCGGAGGCGGCGACGCCGAACAATACGGGGGTGAAGGAGAAGGGTGGGGAGCGGGAGGCTTATCCGTTTGGGATTGTGGGGGCGAAGCTGGAGACGGTGGAGCGCAATGTGGGGAAGGATGAGCCGCCGGCGTGGGGGACCAACGAGAAACTTGCAGTGGTGGGGAAGCCTACGCCGCGGGTGGATGGGCGGGCGAAGGTGACGGGGGCGGCGAAGTATACGGCGGATGTGAAGCTGCCAGGGATGCTGTATGCGCGGATGATCACGTCGAGCGAGCCGCACGCGACGATCAAGAGCATTGATACATCCGTCGCGGAGAAGGCGCGGGGTGTGAAGGCGGTGCATCTGCTGGTGAAGGATGGGGAGAAGGTGCGGTTTGTGGGCCAGCCGATCGGCGCAATCGCGGCGGCGACGCAGGCGGATGCGGACGATGCGGCGCGGCTGGTGAAGATCAAGTACGACACGATGGATTTTGTGACGTCAGTGGACCGGGCACGCGAGCCTGAGGCGCCGCTGATCTATAAGGAGAACGTTCAGCAGAAGGGATCGGCTGGCGGCGGTGGGGCGGCTTCGGGTGTGGAGCAGAAGGGGAACGTGCGCGGGCCGTCGAAGGACGTGCGCGGGGATGTGGAGAAGGGATTGAAGGAAGCGGATGCCGTAATCGAGGCGAAGTACTCCACGCAGGTGCAGACGCACTGCCCGCTGGAGACGCACGGGCTGGTGGTGGATTACAAGCCCGGTGAGGTGACGGTGTATGCGTCGACGCAGGGGACCGGCTCCGTGCGGAACGAGATTGCGGAAGTGTTCGGGCTGAAACAGAGCCAGGTGCGGGTGATCACGGAGTACATGGGGGGAGGGTTTGGGGCGAAGTTTGGGGCGCAGCCGTGGGGCGTGCTGGCGGCGCATCTTTCCAAGAAGGCGAAGGCGCCGGTGCGGCTGATGATCGATCGGCGCGAAGAGCACCTGGCGGCGGGGAATCGGCCGAGCTCGAACCAGCAGGTGAAGATTGGGGCGAAGAAGGATGGGACGCTGACGGCGATCCAGTTTATCAACTATGGCACGGGCGGCGTGGGCGGCGGCGCGGGTGCGACGGGTCCGGCGCGCGGCATGTACAAGTGCGACAACGTGCTGACGGAAGATTACGACGTGTTCATCAACGCGGGTCCCGCGGCGGCGTTTCGGGCGCCGGGGCATCCGCAGGGTGTGTTCTCGCTGGAGCAGGCGATTGATGAGCTGGCGGAGAAACTGAACATGGATCCGCTGGCGCTGCGGGACAAGATTGATGCGCATGATGCGCGGCGCGAGGAACGGCGGATCGGGGCGGATAAGATCAACTGGTCGGCTCGGAAGCCGGCGAACAGTGATGCGGGTCCGGTGAAGCGCGGGGTTGGCGTGGCGCAGGCGCTGTGGTTCCGGGGGCACGATCGCAACTCTCAGTGCGATGTGCGCATCAGCAAGGACGGATCGGTTGAGGTGCTGTCGGCCGTGCAGGATATCGGCGGCGGGATTCGCACGGCGCTGGCGCAGTGCGTGGCGGAAGAGCTGGGGCTGAAGGCCAGCGATGTCATTACGAAGATCGGGGATACGCATTATCCGCCGGGGGCGTCGTCGGGTGGGAGCATGACGACCAACTCGATGACGCCGGTGGCGCGGAATGCGGCGTTTCATGCGAAGGAGAAATTGCTGGAGCAGGTGGCGCCGGCGCTGAATGCGAAGGCGGAGGAGATCGCGTTTGCGGATGGCAAGGTGTTCGTGAAGAGCGATCCAAATCGGTCGCTGTCCTTCAAGGCGGCGTGCGCGAAGCTCAACAGCGACGCGATCACGGGGCATGCCAATCGTGGCGAGGATTATGATGCGGCGGTGGGGGGTGGCCGTCGTCGAGGTTCGGGCGGCGCGGGGGGCGTGCAGTTCGTGCAGGTGGCGGTGGATACGGAGACGGGGAAGATCAAAGTCGAGAAGGTCGTCGCGGTGCACGATTGCGGGCGGCCGATCAATCCGCTGACGCTTGAGTCTCAGATCAACGGCGGCGTGATCCAGGGGATCAGCTATGCGCTGTACGAGAACCGGATCCTGGATCGCCAGACCGGGATCCAGGTGAACGCGAACCTGGAGCAGTACAAGATTTTGGGAACGATGGATTGCCCGGAGATTGAGACGGTGATCCTGGAGCAGTACTGGGGCAAGAGCTCGAGCGATGCGGGGCCGATCGGTGAGCCGGCGACGATCCCGACGTCGGCGGCGATCGCCAATGCGGTGTACAACGCGATTGGTGTGCGCATTCGGGAGATCCCGATGACGCCGGCGGTGGTGCTTAAGGCGCTGGCGGATCAGAAGAAGGTGGCGAGCACGTAAAGGTGCAGCACGTAAAGTCAGGACATCATTATGAATCGCTTTGAATACGCGGACGCGGCGACGGTTGAGGAAGCGATCCAGCTCACGGTGAAAGGTTCGGCGGTGAAGGCGGGGGGCGTGGATCTGCTGGACCTCATGAAGGAGCGGCTGGCAACGCCTGCGCGGCTGGTGAACATCCGCAACATCAAGGGGCTGGACGAGATCAGGATCGACGGCGATGGTCTGACGATCGGGCCGCTGGTGACGCTGGCGCAGATTGCGGCGCATGAGGGGATCAAGCAGAAGTTCACGGCGGTTGCGCAGGCGGCGGGGAAGGCGGCGACGCCGCAGATTCGAAATATGGCGACGGCGGGGGGGAATCTGCTCCAGCGGCCGAGGTGCTGGTATTTTCGTAATGAGCTGACGCATTGCCGGAAGAAGGGCGGGGAAAAATGTTTTGCGCAGGAGGGGGAGAATCAGTATCACGCGATCTTCAACAATGAACTCTGCGCGATCGTGCACCCCAGCGCGCTGGCGACGCCGCTGATTGCGATGGTGGCGACGGTGGAGCTGACGGGTGCGAAAAATGAGAAGCGCAGCGTGCGGCTGGAGGAGTTTTTGATTTTGCCGAGCGAGGATCTGCATCGGGAGAACGCGCTGCGGGAGGGGGAGATCCTGACGGCGATCAAGGTGCCGAACCTGGCGGCGGGGGCGCGGTCGTATTACATCAAGCAGGGGGAGAAGGAATCGTACGACTGGCCGATCGCGGAGATGGCGGCGGTGGTGGAGACGGAGGGGACGGGCGAGAGCGCGACGTGTAAGAGCTTGTCGCTCGTGCTGGGCGCGGCGGCGCCGGTGCCGCACCGGGCGAAGGAGACCGAGGCGAAGCTGAAAGGTCAGCCGCTGACGCGCGACAATTTACTCGCCGCGGCGGATGCGGAGCTGGCGACGGCCAAGCCGCTGGCGCAGAACGCGTACAAGATTCCGCTGTTCCGGAACCTGATTGCCCGCACCATCCTGGCGGCGGCGAAGAACGAAACCACGCAAGCGGGAGAAGCCCAATGACGTTGCCGACGATGCAGGAAGAAACCGTGCCGAACGTGTGCAAATGCCTGCGGACGAAGACCGCGTTCGGGTCGTTCTCGGAGACGGGCAAGCCGCCGTGGCAGAGCGGGGAATCCACGACGGCGGTGTACTGGTGCCTGGTGACGATGAGCAACGCGGGGCCGGATGATCGATTCTGCCATCCGCACAATTGCCAGGAAGGGCGGGGGTGTTTTCGGTGTGAGGGGTGAAGGGCGGGATTGACGGGCGCAGTGGCTATGGGGTCTCACGTCCTGCGCCGGAGAAGATCCGTGTCCGTGCGCGTTCATGTGCGGTTTCATCGGTAGCAACCGACTCAAAGTTCGGATGACGGGGTTAAAACATTGACCCGCCGAGATCGTGGCGGCGGGAGCCGCGCGTAAACGTTTGAGAGGGAATGGTTTGGGCACTGCGGGAATCGAGTGACGCGGGGAAAACCGGGTTGCAACCGGCTCTCAAGTGGGGAGCCTGATCGAGGCAGGCCGTCACCAGCAGAGTCGCGATAGAGGGCAAGGGATGGGTGGGTAACCTCCGACGCAGGCGGCGGAGGGGCGGGAACGCGTGAAAACTTTTTTGATTGTTGATAGCGAGCAATTGCGATTCGCGCTTGTTAACATGGATGGTCACTTCACGGGCAGAAGGTGAACATATGGGCACAGGCATCGGGACGAAGTCGTCCGCGCGGGCGCGGGCGCTGGTGGTGGGGCGGCGCGGTTTTACGCTGGTGGAACTGCTGGTGGTGATCGGGATCATCGCGCTTTTGCTGGCGATTTTGTTGCCGGTGGTGGCGGGGGCTCGGCGGCAGGCGAACCAGGTTTCCTGTTTGTCGAACCTGCGGGAGATCGGGCACGCGTGTTTGCTGCATGCGCAGGAGCACCAGGGGTATTTGCCGCTGGCGGGGGAGCTTGTCACGAAGGATTTGTCGATGGATCGGAACGCGCTGGCGGAGGCGCTGGGCGATGCGGGTCGGCAGCGGTATGGGTATGCGGTTTGTCCGCCGAAGAATTCCATGTACGTGGTGCTGCCGGTGACGGGGGCGCTGGCGCCATACCTGGGTTGCAAGCTGCGGAACACAAACGATTGGGACGATGTGAGCCGGCAGCTCAATGAGACGGGGTACTGGCGGAGGTTTATGTGTCCGGCGAGCGATGGGTGGAGCCGGAGTCGCGATCCGTCGGATGATTCCCCGGCGGGGCAGGGCTCGATGCTGATGCTGACGACGGATGGGTCGGCGCCGTACCTGGCGTGGTCGACGAGCTGCGATTACGGATTCAACGAGGGCGTGTTTGGCTTCCATCACAACGACAAGTACGCGTCGCGACGGCTGCGCGGGAAACTGGTCAAGTGCCGGAAGGCGGATCAGCTGGTGCTGTTCACGGATGCGAAGCTGCGGGATGCGGCGGCTTCGGGGTGGGCGAAGGATCCGTGGATCGCATGGACGCCGGCGCTGGATTCCAGGGGGGTGGTGACGCTGGCGGATGCTTTACTGGGAAATGAGAAAGCGAGCGACAAGAGCATGTTCGATCTGAAGCGGCATCGGGGGAAGATTTGTGTGTCCTTCGCGGATGGGCATGTGGAGGTGGTGAAGATTGAGAGTGGGGCGCTGAAGGGATCGTGGTTGGTGCCGGGGTGACGGAGGGAGAGGGGGATGGTGAGAGGCGAGACGCAGGA
>DASVUC010000209.1:0-107267 GCA_036387255.1 Tepidisphaeraceae bacterium
ACGGCATCACCAAGACCGGCAACGGTCTGCTGGTTCTCAGCGGCGCCAACACGTACACCGGCGCAACCACTGTTTCCGCGGGTACGTTGAACCTCGCCAGCACCGGCTCGCTGAACAGCGCCACGGTAAGCGTTTCGGCCGGCGCTGTCATGAACATATCCGGGACGCTGGGCAGCGGGACGACCGTAATTACCAACGGGAACGTCACCTTCTCCAACAGCGCACAGACCATCGCCATGCTCGCCGACGACGGCACCGGGACCGGGCAGCTGGTTCTTGACGGCCCGAACCTGACGGCGCTGACGGTGGGCAGTGGAACGTTCAACGGGACGATCTCCGGCGGCGGGAGCCTGATCAAGAACACGTCGGGGACGCTTCAGCTAAACGGCGCGTCCAGCTACGGCGGTGGGACCACGATTGCGGCCGGGACGCTGCGCGGAACGACCACCAGCCTGGTGGGCAACATCGTCGACAACGGCGCATTGGTGATCGACCAAACGACCTCCGGCACCTTCGCGGGAAACATCAGCGGAAGTGGCTCATTTACCAAGGGCGGCGCCGGCGCCGTCACGCTGACGGGAAACAACACATTTACGGGCGGAACCGCCGTCAGCGCCGGGACATTGCGCGTCAATACCGGCACGATCACCGGGAATATTTCCGACAACGCAGTGCTGACGTTCGACCAGTTGTTCTCGGGCACGTACGCGGGCGCCATCAGCGGTAGCGGCGTGGTGACCAAGACCGGCGCGGGCGCGCTGGTGCTGACGGGCGCCAACAGCTACACCGGCGGCACGACCATCTCCGCGGGCACCCTGCAAGGATCCGCCAACAGCATCAAGGGGAATATCACCAACAACGACACGCTCATCTTCGATCAGCCCACCGCCGGCACCTACGCCGGCGCGATCAGCGGCGGCGGCTCCGTCATCAAGACCAACGGCGGGAACCTGGTCCTGACGGGGAACAGCGGCTACACCGGCGGCACGCTGATTTCGGGCGGCTCCATCCAACTCAATTCCTCGAGCCTGGCGGGGAACATCATCGACAACGCGATGGTGATTTTCGACCAGGCGGCGGCCGGAACCTTCTCCGGCTCGATCAGCGGCAGCGGTGCGCTGGTAAAGAACAACGCGGGCGCTTTGACGCTGGCCGGCAACAACACCTACAGCGGCGGGACGACCGTCAATGCCGGGACGCTCGTGGGCTCCTCCGCGAGCCTGGTGGGCAACATCGTCGACAACGCGGTGGTGACCTTTGATCAATCCTCGAGCGGCACCTTTAATGGGGCGATCGGCGGCTCCGGATCGGTCATCAAATCGGGCACCGGCACGCTCACCGTCACCGGCGCTCACACCTACACCGGCGGCACGACCGTTCAAGGCGGTGTGCTTCGCGGGTCGACGACCAGTCTGCGCGGGCCGATCGCCAACTCAGCTCAGCTGATTTTCGATCAACAAGTCGGCGGCACATTCGCCGGAACCGTCAGCGGCGCGGGTTCATTAACCAAGACCGGGAGCGGCGCGCTTGTGATGAGCGGCGCCAACACGTACAGCGGCGGAACAACCATCGCCGCCGGCACCCTGCAAGGTTCCACCAATTCGATCGTCGGTAACATCGTCGACAACGATACGCTCGTCTTTGATCAAGCCACCGATGGCACGTTCGCGGGACAGATCAGCGGCTCGGGATCGGTGATCAAGAGCAACAGTGGCGTCCTGGTCCTGGCTTCATCCAGCAGCTATACCGGCGGAACACTGATTTCAGGCGGGACGCTGCAAGGATCCGCGGGAACGCTCACCGGCAACATCATCAACAACGCGACGCTCGTCTTCGATCAGCCGGTGACGGGCAGCTACGGTGGGACCATCGGCGGCTCGGGTTCGGTGATCAAAAACAACACCGCAGCACTGACGTTCGCTGCTGCGAGCACATATACCGGTCCAACGACGATCAACGGGGGATCGTTGACGCTCGCGTCCGGCGCCTCTCTGGCCAGCACGGCTGTCAACGTTGCCAGCGGAGCGGCGCTGTCCGTGGCGGGAACTCTTACGGCCGGAACAACCCTCACGCTCAACGGCGCGGCTACGTTTTCCAATACTACGCAAACCATTGCTTCGATCTCCGACGACGGGAGCGGGAACTCTTCGCTGGTTCTCGATGGTCCATCGGGCACGGCTCTGACTGTTGGATCCGGAAGCTTCTCGGGTTCGATCAGCGGAAACGGAAGCTTGGTCAAGACGGGCGCAGGACAGCTCTCGCTGCGCGGCGTCAGCAGCTACACGGGCGGCACCACCGTTCAGGGCGGTACCTTGCGCGGCGCTGCTGCCAGCCTGCAAGGAAACATCATCAACAATGCGAGCCTGATCTTTGACGAAGCACTTGGCGGCTTTCATGCCGGCAACATCACTGGAACGGGATCCGTGACCAAGAACCTGGCCGGCACAGTCACCTTCTCGGGCGCCAATAGTTATTCCGGCGGCACCACGATCACCGGCGGGACGCTCCAGGGGACCACCAGCTCCCTGCAAGGCAACATCAACAACGCCTCCGCTCTCATCTTCGATCAGGCGTTCAATGGCACGTATGGCGGCACCATTGGCGGGATCGGTTCGCTGACCAAGAGCGACGCGGGAACGCTCGTGATGACGGGCGCAAACACTTATTCGGGTGCGACCAAGATTTTGGGAGGTTCGATCGTTCTGGCGAGCACCGGAGCGCTGAATTCGACATCGATCGATAACGCCGCGGCCTTGCAAGTGGCGGGGACGCTGCTCCCGTCGGTCAACATCAGTCAAGCTGCCGCGGGAACGACATCATTCACGGCCAACCAGACGATCGGCACGTTGGCGGGGAGCGGGAACGTGCAACTGTCAGCGGACCTTACCTTGAGCGCCGGAACCTATGCCGGCTCGTGGAGCGGGTCCGGGCGAATCATAAAGACCAGCACGGGATCGCTCGCGCTGACCGGGGCTGGATCGGCGGGGATCGACTTCACCATTTCCGGCGGAACGCTCCAAGGCAGCAGCTCGAGCCTGCGCGGCAGCATCATCAACAACGGCGTTTTGAGCTTTAACCAGGCGTTCGACGGAAACTTCACCGGCGCATCCATCAGCGGAACAGGATCATTGACCAAGTCGAGCGCAGGCAACCTCACGCTGCTCTCCAGCAATTCCTATACGGGACCCACAACGGTCAACGCGGGAGGCCTCCGCGTCTCAAACGGTCTGGCCAGCGCGCTGGTTCAAGTAGCCCCAGGCGCCACACTGGTCATGGACAGCGCGTTTTCAAATCCGGCAACAGTACTGCTCGATCAGGGTGCGGTGGTCTTGAACCAGAGCGAGTTGATTTCGTCCTTGAATGATGGCGGCGCAAGCGGCGCGAGCCTTTCGCTTGCTGGCGCCACGCTCACGGTGAGCTCCGGCAACTTTGGCGGCGCCATCACGGGCAATGGTGGAATCGTGAAGCAGGGCAGCGGCGTGCTGGCGCTCGCCGGAACAAACAGTTACTCAGCGTCAACCGTCATCGCGGGCGGAACGCTGGCGCTGCGATCGGATGGTTCACTCGGCGCTGCTGCTGCTTCGGTCAACTTCACGGACAACGGAAGTCTTGCGATCTTCGGGACTGGCGCCAATGTGCAGCTGAACGCCGCCCGAAGCTTTACGATCGCCGGCGGCAAAGTGGCTACATTCGATACGGACGGCGCGGGCAATTCGATGACCATCGCCGGTTCCGTCAACGGCTACGGCTTGACCAAGGCGGGAGCGAACACGCTTACCCTCAGTGGAGCCACGTCGCTGAACGGGCCGATTCTGGTCACCGGAGGAGCGCTGATCATGTCCGGTCAGAGCACGTCCAGCAACATCACCGCCGGCAGCGGTACGACATTGCAGCTCAACGGCGCGATCATTACGCCGGGCTTCAACAGCATCCGGGCCGATGCGGGCGGAACGGTGCAGTACAAGACGGCCACCGTCAACGGCGGTTTCCTTCGCGGTCCCGGGACGCAGATGATCACCGGCAGCGGAACCACCACCTTCAATGGTGTCACGACCTTCAACAGCACCGTTCTTCAACAAGCCGCGCCGGCGGTCTTCAACAACGTCACCAACGGCGGTCAGCTCAACAGCAGCGCAAGCCTCACCTGGGATGGCGGAAGCAATGCCAGCAGCGGGACGGTGAACGTTTCCGGCACGGTCAACGTCTCCGATTGGACGAACAACGGCGCCGTGAACGTGAATGCGGGGGGCGTGGTCAACAGCTCACTGTCGAATCTCGCCGCGGGCGGCGGCAGCCGGACGAACGTCAACACCGGCGGAAGCATCAACCTTCAGAGCGGCACGGCGATCGATCTCAATGGCGGGCTGCTCATCAACAACGGGACGATCACCGGCGATATCAACGGCAACTTCGGCAGTCTGACCAAGGGCGGCGGCACCTTTAACGGCGCCATCCGGCTCTCCGACGGAGGCAAGTTCTCCCCTGGTAACAGCCCGGGGTTAGCGACCGTCTCGTCGTTTACGATGGGAGCCGGCGGAAACTTCGTGTTTGAGGTCATGGACGCCACAGGCGCGCCCGGCTTCGGAAGCGACACGTTGCACGTGCTCAATGCCCTTCAGATCACCGCGGGCAACACCAGCAACTCGCGGTTCCTGGTGAGCATCAACTCGGTCGACCTGCCGGGGTCAGCGGCCGCCGCGGAACACTTTGATCCGAACGCGGCGTATCAGTGGACGCTGGCTCACGCCGACGGCGGAATTTTCGGATTCTCGCCCGACAAGTTCGCACTAGACTACGGTGGCTTCTTGAACGCCATCAATGGCGGGCGTTTCGTCCTGACTGCAACCTCGCAGGATCTGCTGGTGAATTACCAGCCTGTGCCTGAGCCCGGATCGGCGGTCGCCGTTTTGGCGGTGGCAGCCGGGATCTGCGGTAAGCGCCGCCGACGGGAATGACCACTTTTTAACTCTTCGTGGTCCAGAATGTAGAAACTACCAGTCGGCACTGGGGCTCCCTTTTGGGGCCTGATCGACCGTTTTCCTCTGGCAATCGCGGATTTCGCCGCTAAACTGTCCCCGCATCGCACGTCAAGGTTGTTCGAGAGGGTTTGATTGAGTGAGAGCGCGGGGCGACTTGCGCTTGAAGTTTGCGCGGGAGCGCGGGAGAGACCATGCGAGGAAAGCGGAGCGCGGAGATTCTGTTTGCGCTGGCGGCGGCTGTGTCGCCTGTGGCAGCGTGGGGGCAGAACTGGACGAATCTCAACACCGGTGACTGGTTCACGCCGTCCAACTGGAGCCCCGGCACGGTTCCAAGCAGCGCCAGCGGCGTCGAGACGGTCATCGACAACGCGGGAACGGCGACGATTGCCGGGGGGAACGCGTCGGCGGTCTCGCTGACGCTGGGCGACGGCGTGGAGGGAACTGTCGTCCAATCGGGAGGGACGCTGGCCATCGCTTTCGCGGGCAGCGGCACGACCAGCAACAACCTTTTCCTGGGCAACCAGCTCGACTCCTTCGGCACGTACCAGATTTCCGGCGCGGCGTCGAAGCTGAGCGTGGAAGATGCGATCTACGTCGGCAGCAACGGGTTCGGCACGTTCAAACACCAGAGCGGCACGGTTTCCGCCGGGGCGCTGAACATCGGCTCCAACACCAGCATCAACCACGGCGGAGGGAACTACAACCTCACGACCGGAACGCTGACGGTTGGGCGCGTGCGCATCGGCCAAGACTGGGCGACGGGGAGCCTCGGACAGGGCGGCGGCTCGATCGTGCTCGGCGGCGCAGGCATTACCGATGCGTTTCAACTCGGTTCTACCAGTGAAGGGATGGATCCGCACGCGACCTACAACCTGAGTGCGGGAAGCCTGTCGTTCAGTTCATCAGCGACGCGCGGAGCGGCGCGGACGCTGGATTTCGGCGTCGACGGGCGCGCAGGCTTTGCGCAATCGGGCGGATCGGTTGACGCGGATGTTGTCCGCTTTGCCTCCGGCAGCGAGAGCGGGCAAACCCGCTGGGAGATGTACGGCGGGACGCTGGGGAACTCTCAGACCGTGATCGAGCTGGGTGTAGCCAGCGGCGGCGGAGCGCCGACAGCGTACATCGACGGCGGGACCATCGCCGTCGCCCAGGTCAAACAGAACCGCGGGACCATGAGCTTCTTGTCGGGGAGCATCGCCGCAAATCGCATCGCCGTCGGCGGGAGCACGGAGCCGCAATCGAGCAGCTGGTTCATGAGCGGCGGAACCTTGACGGGCGACATCATCGTCGGCGACACATCCGGCGCGGGCGCGCTGCACGTTTCCGCCGGCACGATCAACGCGCGCGACATGGTTGTCGGCAACGACACGCGCGCTTCGGAACTGGACATCACCAGCTCGGCGGCCAACATCACCGTCTCCGGCGACTTGGTCTTCAAGCCCACAGCGGTGTTCAAGGCGGTTAGCGGATCGATCATCCGGATGACCGGCTCGAACTTCTTCAACCAGAGCAGCGATCCGAGCTCAATGCTGGGGCTGAACAACCTGAAGCTGATCTTCAAGGGCGGCTCAAGCGTGATCGATCAGTACGAAGTCTCCAGCCCCGCCAAAGGTTCGACTGACGTCGGGTTCCAGTCGACGCTGAAGGTCTTGCAGTTGGGCGAGGGCGGGACCGTGGGGAAGGTGCAGCTTGTGGACAACTTCAACAACATCCCGGGGGCTGAAGCGCTGTACGTGGATCAGCTCATCCTCGGGCCCGGGTCGCAGCTGAACCTCAACGGACAGACGGTCTATTACAAGAGCTATATCAACACCGGCGGCACGTTGCAGCTCAACGGGGGGCAGATGGTTGCCTACGTGCCGGAGCCGGCGGGGATGGCGGTGCTTGCAGTCGCCGCGGGCGCGATGATGCGGCGGCGTGGTAAGAAGCAGTAAAACCGTCTTCCCCGCTTCTAGCGCTCCAGTTCAGTGATGAGCTTCTAATAAACGAAGAGCTAATCTCAGCGCCGACGGCGCACGCGCGCCGCGATGAGCAAACCCGCCGCCGCCATCGCTGCGCCTGCGGGTTCCGGCACGGCGGAGAAGTTTGCCAGCGTCACGCCGCTGGGGGAGTAGAGGACGTCGAAGCTTCCGCCGGCGATGTTGATGGTGTCGAAGCGCCCAGCGAGTCCTGTGGAGGCGATGATATTGAACTGATCGCCCGGGGTCGGGACGAAATCATCCAGCAGCGAGATGTTGAGCGTACCCGCGAGGCTGGCGCTGCCGGTGAGCGTGAGCGAATCGAACGCCTCGCTCGAGATTCCGGCGATTTCGATATCAAGCGCCGCGGTGGGATCCTGGATGTAGTCGCCATCGATATCGATGGCGCCAGGGGAGTTGCCCGGGCTGACTTTCCCGTGGTTGCGGACGTGGCCCTTAATATGGCCGTTGCCGTGCACGGTGTGGTTGGGCGGGATGTCGAGCGGATCGCTGCCGACATGGACCAGGCCGTCGGTGAGGAAGTGGCCAATCTGGGTGAAGGGGTCGTAGCCGGCAGGGAAGTTAATCAGCGAATCGACTTCGCCGATCATGTTTGCCTTGTCCGCGTTGACGATGGTACCGGCGGTGAAGTCGAGGAACGACCCGGTAGAGGCGATGACGGTGGCGTGGCTGCCAGCCAGATCGAGCGTGCCCTTGAGGCGCAGGTCCTTGTTGATACGGAGTGTGCCGCCGGAGAGGACGTAGGCGCCGCTGGTTCCGATCGCCAGATGATCGGCCGAGTGTACACCGCCGGATTGTTGCATGCGGCCTGGTTTGTCGGGGTCGAGGATCGGGTTGTTGCGCCAGCCGATGTAGGTGTAGTTGCTGTTGAGCTGACCGTTCTGGAGGTCGTATTGCGTGTCGAGCGAGCTGGCGCGGAGGTAGGCCTGGCCGGTGAAATTTACCGTACCGCCGGTCTGGGTGATTTTGCCCGTTCCGGTATCGCTGACAAAGACCGTGCCGGAGGAGAGCGTCCCGCCGGAGACGTTGATTTTGCCCTTGAGGGGGAGACTGGATTGGGTGGAGCGTCCGACTTCGAGGCGCGCGATCTTCGCATTGCCGCCGGTGACGTTTAACTCCCCGTAGCCTTGCGTGCCGACGTTGAGCCATGCGGCGTTGAGTGCGCCGGTTCCGGAGAGGTTATAAATCCCTTGTCCCCCGCTCCCACTGCCGAGGGCGGCGATGCCGTTGGTTTCGACGGTGCCGGCGATGTGGTTAATGGTGGCGACCCCCGATTGTCCCAGGAAACTTTGGGCCCCGACGGAGAGTGAACCGCCCTGTACGTTGATCGTCGAAGCGATCCCGCTGCCGGTGGAGAGGTTTAAGGTGCCGATGTTGAGGGCGCCGCCGGTGACGGTGATCGTCCCGGGGGCGGTGATGCCGACGTTGGCGGTGTTGATGCGAGCGGTCCCGCTGCTGAATTGGATGTTGTCACTGGCGGCGTTACCGATTCCGACATTAAGCGTGTCGGTTGTCGAGAAGGTGCCGCCGCCGGGGCTCCCACCGGAGCCGGTGCGGATAACGACGCCCGGGTTGATGTGCAGGCGCGGATCGTTCGGCCCGAGGCCGACGACGATGCCGTCAAGCTTGATCGTCGCGGCGTTCCCTTGCCGGGTTGCACCGTTGATGAACGGGTTGGGAAAGAAGTTGACGGTAGTGGGGTCGCTGGAAAGGGATACGGCGGTGAAACGGAACTGGCCGACGAGGTAGCCGCTCACGGGCGGGTTTAACACCGTCGGGCCGGTCACGGTGTAGGCGTCAGCGTTGGCGTTGGTGAGGCTATTGGAACCGATGTCGATGTCGCCGTCGCCATCAAGGTCCTTGTGCACGCCCAGTTGGTAGTGCGTAAACTGCGGCGGCACCGGAAGCGCAAAGAGGTCGCCCGCCAAAGCGCCGAACGTGCTCTTGATGCTTCCGCTGATGGCGGTGAGGCCGTCATCAGTGGCCGTGCCATTGGTCCCGGCGACGGAGCAGAACAGGTCGAGCGTGAGCATGTCGCCGGGTTGCGCGACGGTGGCCTCCTTGGCGCCGCTGCCGTGCACGCGCAGGTCGAAGACCGCGGCATAAGGATTCACCTGCGCCAGCGCAGTTCGGACGAGACCCGTAGCCGCAATTGCGGCCACAACGGCGAGTGCATTCTTCTTGTTCATAGACAAACCCCTTTTGTGATCAGACGCTAATTAGCCTACACCGCCCCCAGACTGCGAGCAACACCTTTTGTCCATAGTTGTGGCGCGGGGCACCTGTGGCGACATCCGGGAAGATGCTGCGATGTTGCCGGAAGATGGGTAAGCCTCAACACTTGCGACATCTTCAGTCTGAGGAAGAATAGGGCGCCTGTCCTGGAGGGAGTTCATGCGTTCGTGGGTGCTTCTTGTCGCATGTTGGTTGGTGCTGGACGCGCCAGCGGCGCAAGCGCAAAAGACCATCTTGGCGCCGCCGGTGGTTCACGATCTGGGTGTCGCCAACGTGCGGTTGGAGATGTACGGGTGGGAGGAGCCGGACCGGAAGTCCACGCCAAGCCCTGGATTGTTTGCGGGCGATGGATCGATGAGAGATCAGCTCATCAGCGGGCGATATCAGATGGCGCTGGCGGGTCGGTGGCCGGGAGGGTCGCGTGAAGCTTTTGGCTTTGTCGGTGGACCGTATCCGAACGAAAGTAATCTCTTCGTCCTGCGTTTCACGCGCACGGAGAACAATATTGATGTGGTCTTGAAGCGGTCGGATAGGGGTGGCAAAGGGGACGGGTATCGCTCGTGGAAGATCGCGTACCTGTCGGCGCTGCTGCCGGCGGATTTGCCGGATGGGAAGTACTCGGTGCAGTGCATCGTTCAGGATGAGAAGGGCCAGCCGGATCCGATGACCCGGACGACAGCGCAGTGCGATGTGGTGCAGCCCAATCCGCAGGAGGCGGAAGCAAAGAGCGCCGGCGAGGAGTTGGCGAAGCTGGCGGATGAAGAACTCGTGCGAGCCTATCTGGAGTCCGGACGTGGCATGGGGAACGCCGCGCTGGCGCCGCGGGAAGTGCCGGTGCCGGATCTTCCGGCATACGAATACAACGACGTGAAGTACCTCCGCTTCATGCAGATCGGCGACGAGATCGTGCGGCGCGGAAGCGGCATCGTGCCTTGGCTGATGGCGGCGCTCGAGCGGCAAGCGCCGCTGAGCGCGCAGTCGCGCGGGCAGTATCCGTTCGGCTTTGCGCGGGTGTTGATGGATTTGCTCGTGCGGATCAACGACCCGCGTCCCGCGCTGCTGCTGGTGGATCTGGTGGACGGATTAGAGGGGAAAGCGACCGTGCCGGTGCGCGCCTGCGCTCTCGATGCACTGGAGAAGCTGACGATGGTCACCTTCCGCCGGCACAACCTGAACGATGGGCGCACGCGGTGGGCGGTGGAGGATCCTCGCGCGACGCCTGCCGATGCGCGGGATCCGATCTTCGGCGCGCGCGGCGCGAATGGTCAGGCGCCGGCGTTTCGCGCCTGGCTTTCCCGCGAGGGCCGCACCACCGCTCAGTGGCTCGCGCAAGCGAGGGCGCGGGCACGCGAGGCACTGGCGGGTCGTGATCTTCGCGCCATCTATGGGGCGGTGGATTTCCTTCAGCATGAAGCACCCCAGAGCATGAGGGACGATCAGCCGCTTGCAACGATGCGCGTGGTGGGGGGGCTGCTCGATCAGGCGAGGCAGGTCGGTTTTCGCGCGGGGAACTATGATTACCAGGTGGAGGGGCGGCTGCTTCCGCTGACGATCGATGATTGGTTCGCGAAGCTCGCGTACTACGGTCCAAGGGCGCGGCCGTGGGCTGCCGCAATGATTCGGATCGACGGCGAAATCACTGTGCCCAGCGGCAAGCGAGCGGCGAACCTCGCCCGCATCGGCGGCGAAGAGACGGTCGCTTATTTCGTCGGGCAGCTTCCCGATCTCGAGCGGCGCCTGACGGATGCAAACCTGGACCTGTCCACCAATGCCGACCTCATTGCCGAAGAGCGACAGAAACAACTGCTGCTGGCAACGCAGGAAACCCGGCGGGGGATCGCGCGATGGACCGGTCAGCATCTTGAGAACCCGCAGCAGCTTGCGGCTTGGTGGGAGAAGAATCGGATCAAGTCGCAGGGGACGTGGCTGCGAGAATCGCTGTGGGCGCTGGCGTCACGAGCCGATGGCGGGGATGCGGCGGCGAGTAAGCTGCTTCGCGTGCTGCTGCCGGAACTGCCGAACCCTGTCAATCAGGCGCCGACGACGGAGCCCTCAGGCGCGCGTGCGAGCGCTCTCCAGTGGCTCAACGACAACCAGATCTATTTGAGTTACGACGACGCGGGCGGGTGCTTCCGGCTGGACCCTCGCGCGTTCCCATGATCTTCACTTCGCACCAGCGCCGATGGCGGCGCGAAGCGCGTGTCGGCCGATGTCGCGGCGATAGTGCATGCCATCAAAGCGGATGTGCTGAATTGCGTCATAGGCGCGCTTCTGCGCATCGGCGATGGTGTCACCCAGCGCGGTGACGCTCAGCACGCGCCCGCCGGCGGTGACGAGTTGCTTGCCCTGCATCGCGGTGCCGCCGTGGAAGACCTGCACATCGCGCATGCCGGCGGCCTTCTCGATGCCGGTGATCGGGACGCCTGTTGGGTAGCTTCCGGGATAACCTCGGCTTGTCGCCACCACCGAAACCGCCGGCCGCGCATCCCACTTCAGGTCCACGTTCTCCAGCTTCCCCTCGACGACCGCGAGCATGACTTCCAGCAGATCGCTCTTGAAGCGCATCATCAGCGGCTGCGTCTCCGGGTCACCGAAGCGGCAATTGAACTCCAGCACCTTCGGGCCGTTGCTCGTGAGCATCAGCCCCGCATACAGCACGCCCTGGTAGTTGATCCCGTCGCGAATGAGACCATCGACAATCGGCACGAGCACATCACGCTCGATCGTGCGCAGCGTATCTTCCTTTACGATGGGCGTGGGGGAGTATGCGCCCATGCCGCCGGTCATCGGTCCGGTGTCACCGTCGTCGACGGGCTTGTGGTCCTGCGCCGGCTCCATCACATAGATCGAGCGGTTGGAGACGAAGGCGAGGATCGAGCATTCCTGCCCGACAAGCAACTCTTCGATCACCACGCGCGCTCCGGCGGCGCCGAACTCTTTCTTGCGCATGATGCGGTCGATCGCTTCCAAGGCGTCAGGCGTGCGGTAGCAGACGGAGACCCCTTTGCCTTTAGCGAGCCCGGTCGCCTTCACCGCCACCGGTTCATCGCGCAGCCGGACGAATTCTTCCGCGGCGGCGGCGTCGTTGAACGCGCGCGCCTCCGCCGTGGGCACTGATTGCTGGCGCATCAGCTCCTTGGCGAACCATTTGTCGGCTTCGATCTGTGCCGCGTCCTTGGTGGGTCCGAAGACCTTGATCCCTGCCGCGATCAGATGATCCGCCAATCCCGCTGCCAGCGGATCTTCCGGACCGATGACGACCAGCCCGATTTCGTTCTGCTTCGCAAACTTCTCCACCGCCCCGAAGTTCATGGGATCCCCCGGCACGAGATCGGCGATCTGCCCGATCCCCGGGTTCCCGGGCATCGCAAAAAGCCCCGTTACCCGCGGGCTTTCCGCCAGCCTCCATGCCAGTGCGTGTTCGCGCCCGCCGCTGCCGATGATCAACACTTTCATCGAAATCCATCTCCAAAACCAAAGCGGCGCAGCTTAGGCCCCACCTGCAAATCCAGCAAGCCAGGTTGACAGGAGCCCCAGACCCTCTATCCTTGATCATCGAGTTACGGGGCGTAGCTCAGCTTGGTTTAGAGCGCTAGACTGGGGGTCTAGAGGTCGCAAGTTCAAATCTTGTCGCCCCGACTGCATGTTGGAGAGGCCGGGTCAGCCGCCGCTGGCTCGTGGAGGGGGCGGAGAGCAAAATGCGTTTAAAGCTGGCGTGGCGTCTCATCGGTTGCACTGCGCTGTTCCTCGCTCACACTTCCCTGCGCGCTGCCACTTATATTCAAGGCATCGACGTTTACAGCGGCGACGGGAGCGTGAACTGGACCTCGGTCAAGAATGCAGGCTATTCCTTCGCCTTCGTCAAGGCGACGGAAGGCGTCAACTTCGTCGACTCGCGCTTCACAACCAACATGACTAGCGCGAATAATGCTGGCGTTTACGTTGGCCCCTATCACTTTGCACGCCCCGACAGCAAGAACGGCGTCGCCTTCACCAGCTATGACGGCGGACCCCTCTCGCCGAATTCGCCGAACCAGACCAATCGCGACGCTTACGCCGATGCCACGAGCGAAGCGGCTGATTTTTTGGACGCCATCCGCCCGTACTACTTGAAGACGGGCAACACGCGCTTCCTCCGCCCGGTGGCAGATGTGGAGGGCTCCGCGATTCCGAACTTTGCCACCACCGCGCTCGAGAAAACCTTCGTCTCCAACTGGGTACAGATCTTTTCCGATACGATCCTCGCTGACCTCGGAGTGCGGCCAATTCTCTATACCGGCAAGTCCACAGCCAACACGTACTTCACGTCCACGATCGCCGCCGAGCAACCGCTCTGGCTGGCGTGGTACAGAGGCACCGGCACGACTCAGCCGCCGGTGCAGTCGGATACGCCCGTCTTCCCCGCCTGGTCGTTCTGGCAGTGGAGCGACGGCACCGATTCCGTTGCCAAGTCAAACCTGGTGCCGGGGGTTTCCGGAAGTCCGGATCGAGATGTGTTTTCAGGAACACTCTCGGATCTGTCGGCAATGCGATTGCAAATCGTTCCTGAACCTTCTGCGTGTGCGATGGGATGGATCGCGGCGCTGTTTCTAGCGGGGCGCAGGGCGCGGTTCGTCAGGCGATCTCTGTTGTCGGCGCGGTAAATGCTGCCGCCTGTTTCCTCACGAACTCCTGCACACTCACTGGGTTTTTCCCAGTGAGCTTCAGCACATCGTCCGACATGCGATCATAGCGCCCGGCGCGGTGCAGGTCGGCGATGACGGTGAGGTGGTGGACGAGGTGACTGGGGAGGCCTTTGCTGAGAAGCTCGTCCCGCCAGGATTCAATGGGGATGTCGATGTAAGTGATCGGGCGGCCGAGGGCTTGCGCGTATTCTCGGGCGACATCGTGCATCGTCTCGGAGCGCGGACCGGTCAGGTGATACGTCTTGCCAAGGTGCGGCTGGGGATGCGCAAGGATGGCGGAACAGGCGCGGGCGACATCCGCGACGGCGACGGGGGAGGTTTTGCCTTCGCCGAACGGGAGGCGGATCTGGCTGGATGTGCGGACGGTCTCGGGTGTGAAGAGCAGGAAAAAGCCTTCGAGCAGGACGGTGGGGCGGACGTGGACGACGGGGAGGCCGGACCAGTTCAGCGCCTGCTCGGCGAGCCAGTGAAGTTTGTGCTGCGGGCTGGGGGTCGACTGGGTGATGCTCATCTGGGCGAGGGTCATCTGCGACATGTTCACAAAGGCTTCCACGCCGTAATGCTTCGCAACGGCGGCGGCGTTGACGGTGGCGGCGAGGTACGTGTCGGAGACGCTCATGCCAAAGTAGATCGTCTCGCAGCCCCCGATCGCGCGGTGCATGTCGTCGAGATCAAGCAGATCGCCGACGACGACCTCCGCGCCGAGGTCGCGGAGGGTTTGGGCGCGCGCGTCTTCCGTCCGGACCATGGCGCGGACGGCGTGGCCCTGTCGGAGGAGCAGCTCACAGATCGTGCGCCCGATGCCGCCGACGCGGCCGGCGGCGCCGGTGACGAGGATGGGGGTGGACATCGTGTTGTTCCTTCGCGAGGATCGGGCTCCCGCGCTTCGCGTTCGTCTAGACCGCGCCGCGACCCTGATCGGCGCGCGACGAGTCGGCGGCGCGATCGGCCTTGGTCTTGCGCGGCAGGGGCTGACCTTCATCGAAGAATTCCATCGAGACGGAGTTAAGGCAGTAGCGTTCGCGTGTGGGCGGCGGGCCGTCGGGGAAGACGTGGCCGAGGTGGCCGCCGCAGCGGGCGCAGCGGATTTCGGTGCGGGTCATGCCGTGGCTGCGGTCGGTGATGTAGGCAATGTGGGCCCGGTCCGTGGGTTGGAAAAAGCTGGGCCAGCCGGTGCCGGACTCAAACTTGGCGGTGGAGGAGAACAGCGGCAGCCCGCAGAGGCGGCAGGTGTAGGTACCTTGCTTCTTGTTGTCGAGCAGATTGCCGCAGAACGCCGGCTCGGTGCCGTGGTGGAGCAGGACGCGGCGCTCCTCCGGACTGAGCGCCTTGGCCAGATCGAGAATCTCCTCCTCGCTCAGCGAGGTAACGTCATAGCCGGCGGCAGAGATTGTGGGAGCGGACGTGGGGGTTGGGGCGGGTTGATTCATCTTGCACCTCGTCAATGTTAAAGCCATGAAAACCAGAGCAGCTGTTTTCAGTGGTACGCGGCGACGGGCTTGGGCCGACGCCGAAGCGAGTTTGAATGTTAGGTTCATCGCGCTCACACCCGCCTAAGCTTTTTTCAACTTCTCCGGAAAGTACTTCTCCAGCTTCCGCACCTTCGGCGTGGAGACGGCCATGATGTAACCCTGCGTGGGGTTGCGCTTTGCGTAGTCGTGGTGGTAGGTCTCGGCCTCGTAGAAGGGCGCGTCTGGCTCAATCGTGGTGGCGATCGGGCCGGTGAACGCGCCGGCCTCGGTGAGCTGCTTCACGTACGCCTCGGCGACGCGGCGCTGCTCGTCGTCCTGCGGGAAGATCGCCGAGCGATACTGCGGGCCGATGTCGTTGCCCTGGCGGTTGCGCTGCGTGGGATCGTGGGCGACGGAGAAGAACACTTTTAAGAGCTGGCCAAATGTGAGGCGGGCGGGGTCGTAGGTGATGCGGATCGCCTCGGCGTGCTTGGTTCGGCCGGTGCAGACGGTTTGGTAGTCGGCGGTTTCGCGGGTGTCGCCGGCGTAACCGGGGACGACGGCGAGCACGCCGTCCAAGTCACGGTAGACGGCCTCGGTGCACCAGAAGCACCCGCCGGCGAGGACAGCCGTGGCGGGCGGTGCGCCGAGGACGGCGCGGGGGGCGTCGTCCACGGGATCGGGGAAGTCGCTGGGGAGGATTCTTAGGCTGGTGCCTTCGATGACCGGGGCGGTGGATGGCATGGGTGCTCCTTGTGCTGGGATCATATGCTGGTGGTTTGGCCTCTGCAGCCACGGAGTCGACGCTGGAGCGGGTGGGCCACGGCATTACGCGAAGCGTGTCATGCTGAGGTACTCCGAAGCATCTGGCGCCGCGCGTCGTTTCGGGAAGATCCTTCGGAACACCTCAGGATGACAGTGCGCGGGAGTTGATGCGGTTGATGGACACGATGCAGACGCTTCGCATCACGGCGGCGGAGTCTTGACGATCTTGCGAAAGTGCGGACATAACGCTCCCTTCACGTCGCTGCGCTGCTGAACAATCAAATCGGCGGCGAACTGGGGATCAGCGATCACCGTCAAAGCGCATCGCGGCACCGTTCGGATCATCGCGCACAGCAAAGCACCCGCACCTCCCGTGTCCGCTTCTCGGGAGAGCGCGGGTAGAACCTCTATCGTATCCTGTGACGGACTGTTTAGTTGCTGGCGCTTAGGGTCCCACTTGTTTTCCCTGACGGCTTGATTCAAATGGGCTCCGTATGAAGCTCTTTCCAACAGTGACATTCCTGACTGCCGCGGTTTTTCTCGGGGCTTGTCAATCGGGCGGCGCCGCGGATTCCAAGTCGAAGCAGAAAACGCCCCCCACAACGACGGAGGCGCCTGTCGTGTCTGGCCCTGAAATCTGGAAGGATGCCAACAAGCCCACCGATCAACGCGTGCAGGACCTCGTCCGCCGCATGACGCTGGAGGAGAAAGTCTCGCAGATCATGGCGAATCCCCCGGGTATACCGCGGCTGGGTATTCGGGATTACAGCCACCGCAACGAGGCGCTCCACGGCGTGGCTAATGGTGTGGCAACGGTGTTTCCGCAGGCAATTGGAATGGCGGCGACCTGGAACGTGCCGCTGATCCAGCAGGAAGCGGACGTCATCTCGACCGAAGGCCGCGCCAAGAGCAACGACTATGCCTCAAAGCATGAGGGCAACATCGGGCAGCACTCTGGCATCAACTTCTATTCCCCCAACATCAACATCTTCCGCGATCCGCGCTGGGGCCGCGGCCAGGAAACGTACGGCGAAGATCCGTTCCTCACAGCGCAGATAGGCGTGGCCTTCGTGAAGGGGCTTCAGGGGGACGATCCAAAGTACATCAAGACGATGGCGTGCGCGAAGCACTACGTCGTGCACAGCGGCCCGGAAAAGCAGCGGCACCACATGAGCATGGATCCGCCGCAGCGCGATCTTTACGAAACCTATCTGCCGGCGTTTGAGGCGCTGATCAAGGACGCAAAGGCCGGCACGGTCATGGGCGCCTACAGCGCGCTGTACAAGATTCCCTGCTGCGCCAACAAATGGCTGCTCACCGATCTGCTTCGCGACCAGTGGGGATTTGATGGTCTCGTCTTCTCAGACGGCGGCGCAATCGGCGACATCTGGGCAGAGCATAAGTATGTGCCGGGACCGACCGAGGCGGCCGCCGCCGCGGTGCGCGCGGGCTGCGATGTCTCCTCCGGTGGAATGCAGGTGGATGGTTCGGAAGTGACCAAGCCCGGGCACCAGAACTACGGCATCAAGGGCGGCCGCGGTTTCCAGCCGCTGCCCGACGCCGTGAAGAAAGGTTTGATCACCGAAAAAGAGATCGACCAGGCAGTCACGCGAGAGCTGACGATGCGCTTCCGCATGGGCATGTTTGATCCGCGGGAGATGGTGAAGTGGTCCAGGATCGGCATCGACCAGAACGACACGCCGGAGCACCGCAAGCTCGCGCTGAAGGTGGCGCAGGAATCAATGGTGCTGCTGAAGAACGACGGCATCCTGCCGCTCGACAAGAGCAAGTACAAGACCGTCGCCGTCATCGGCCCCAACGCCGATGCGCCGGACATGCAGACCGGCAACTATTCCGGGAAGTCTTCCAGGACTGTCACGATCCTGCAGGGAATCAAGGACGCGGCCGGTAAAGATGTGAAGGTAGTTTACGAGCAGGGCAGCCGCCGGACCCGCAAGCGCGACGGCTCCGACCCGCAGCCGCCCGAGATGATGACCAAAGCTGTAGACGTGGCGAAGGGCGCCGATCTCGTCATCTTCGTCAGCGGCATTGATGCTGGCCTGGAGAAGGAAGAGGGCAGCGCCAAGACCGACGTCTATGAAGGCTTCTCCCGCGGCGACCGAACGCGCATCGAACTGCCGCAGGTTCAGGAGGAACTGCTGGCCAAGCTCCATGCGACAGGCAAACCCGTGGTCGTGGTCAATTGCAGCGGCAGCGCCATGGCGATGCCTTGGGCGCAGAAGAATCTCCCCGCGATTCTCCAGGCGTGGTACCCCGGCGAAGAAGGCGGCACCGCCGTCGCGGATATCCTGTTCGGCAAATACAATCCCGCGGGTCGGCTGCCCGTCACGTTTTACGCCAAGACCGATGATCTCCCCAAATTCGAAGACTACTCGATGAAGAATCGAACCTACCGCTACTTCAACGGCAAGCCGCTGTACGCCTTCGGGTATGGGTTCAGCTACACGAAGTTTGAATACGCTGACGCAAAGCTAGCCGCCGGTAGCATCGGCGCGGGCGACACGATCAAGCTCTCCTTCACGGTGAAGAACACGGGCGCCAAGGATGGCGACGAAGTCCCGCAGGTTTATTTCCGCCACGTCAAATCTGCGGTTCCGCAGGCGAAGCTCACCCTTTGCGACTTCCGCCGGGTGCACGTGAAGGCAGGCGAATCATCGCAGGTTTCGCTGGAGATCCCGGCTCAGCGCTTCCGCTACTGGGATGAGAACAAGAAGGCCTACACTGTCGAAGCGGGCGAATACCAGCTGCTCATCGGCGGCTCATCGGACGATCATCGATTGACGCAGAAGCTCACCATCAAAGGGTAGCCTTCTCCCGCAGCGCCGATGTGGCCGAAGCATCCAGCTTCAGCGCCGTCGCCGGCGTCACGCGGTTGATGATCGCGCTGCCGCTGAGCGACGACGTGCTCTTTGAGCCGACCTTCAACGAGAACGACACCAGCTCCGCCGGCTGACCATTCCGGTAAATCCGCACCGAAAATGCGCTGGACGTGGCCGATTTCGAAACCACCTTCGCCGTAATATCGGGCGGCTGTGAGCCGCTGTAACTGGTGACGAGGGAAACGAACCGCGTCGTCGCCGCCTTCTGATCCACGTAGTACCGCGTCGCGTTATTCGCCACGCCGCTGTCGGGATCGTTGCTGACGAAGACGTTGTTGCTGGTGGCAGGGATCTGCGTCTGCAAATGTGCCGCTTGTCCCTTGGTGAGCACGGACTGGATTTTCACGTTGCCGTAATCATTGTTTGTGCGGATCCATCCGCCGCCCAGGTCGCGAGAGGTGTTCGTGCTCGGAAGCAGGAACGACTGCGAGTACGTGTGGGTGCTGGAGCCTTGCCCGAAATCAGCGACGAGCATCGTGTCGTTGCCGTCGTACCAGATGCCGCGGGTCACAACCGGCGAGCCCGAGAGCCGTCCATAAGCCTTGTGGCTGGCCGTGATTTGATAGCCGCTGCCAGACTTGACGATGTTCGTCGTCGCGATGTTGCCGTTCTTGATCGCATCGACGCCGTCGTGATTGCGGTTGTCGATGCTGATGGTGTTGTGCGCCGGCGTGCTGATCGCCCACTTCCGCCGCGCCGAATTGTTGTACGCATACACGCCGGGGTCGCTGATCAGCGGCTTGCCGTAGCCGAAGAGCTCGAAGCTGAGCAGGTCGTAGTGACCATGGAATTCGCCGCCCGTCGGCCCCGCGTCGAAGGTGATTTGCCGCGCGTCGTAATCGGATCCGCTGCGCATGACGTAGTAGCCCGACTGCGGCATCGAGTAGGTCTTACCCCGATCCGGCAAGCCCGGACTGATCGGCGCCCCCAGCAGCGAACCCGTGGTATTCGTGCCGAACAACCACACATCCCGAAGCCGCGGCTTGGCCGCCGGAAAATCCGCCGTGTCTGCAAGAATGATCCGTGGCCGCAGCCAGAACGGCCCGACCGTCGTGCGGTAGGTGTCTGACAGCGCCGCCGTCTTGGAATCCGGCGTTAATAGCTGCACGTGCGCCTTCGCCGCATTCAGCAGCTTGCGCCGCCGCGCGGTCGTCCAGAAAGATTTGTCACCCTTCTTCGCATCCAGGTAATACATCTCCAGCAGCGACGAAATCACCGCGCTGGCGTAACCGGGACTCGCCTCGGCATGCCCGCCGTCGGGGTTCAGCTGCGCATCCATCGCCCCAAACAGCAGCTTCCGCCCATAGCTCTTCCAATCCGCCGAAGCCGTAAACTCCGGCACCAGATGCGCGATCTCCAGAAGCCCCTGCGCCTCAAACAGCGCGCGGTTGCTCGTCAGCTCATACGGATCCACCCGCCGCAGAAAATCCGCGTGCTGATACAGCTTGTACAGGAACAGCGTGTTGGCGCTCGCCGTCCACCCCGAACTTCCCAGCACCATCTGGTACGCCCATGACCAGTTGTCAGCGCGAATCCCCGTGCTCAGCGGCTGCCAGTTCGTCCCCGCATCCGACCATTCATTCGGATCCTTCACCGCCGGGTTCTGCTTCGACCAGCTGGTGAGCTGCGCGATCATCTCCTTCACGTATTTGTCGTTCCCCGTCAGCACGTAAGCCTGCGCCAGATCGATCCAGAAATCGTGGCGGTTCAGCGTGTAGACGAATTCAGGATTCGAGTTGCTTGTGTTCCAGTTGATATCCCCCGATGGAAGCTGCACGTCATACTTCTGGCTGTTCCCGTTCGGAAACCGATGCGCCACCACGTTCTCCGCATTCGAAATGGTCGATGCGGTGGCGAGGTTGGTATTGATGAAGTTCTTGATGCCCTCAACGTCGCGGGTATTCCAGAAGAACGTCGTGCCGGCGCGGTTCTTCATGTAGTTCAAAAGCAGCTCATCGAACCCGCCCAGCTTGTTTTGCTTAAGCTTCTTCGAGAGCGAGCCCTTGCCCGGCCCGCTCCAGTGGCTGAGCAGCTCCTGGCGCGTCGCCTTCGTCAGGACAGCCGTAGAAGAAGCCAGCACGTGCAGCTGCGCGGGCGCCGTTGCCTGCTGGCTGGGAGCAACGGTGCCGACGGTTGCAGCACTGAGAAAGATCCGGCGCTCGAGACACTCAAAGACAGCAACATCCTGACGCACGTGCTCAACCCTCACATCAAGCTGGTCAACCCCCGACGCGTGTAACAGTAGGACGAGCCGGCTCGCTTATTCCGAAAAATTAGTCGCAGTCGCGCTAGAATCTCGCCTTCCCTCACCCGCTTGTGTGAAGCTGGGGGCATTTGCGAAAGGTGGAATTTGCTACGCTGCCTTGGAAGAAAAAGCAGCTATAATCGGTTCGCCGGCAGCCGACATGGGGGCGCAACGTCAGGACCGCAAACCCGTAGTAACTTCGCAAGCTGATCAGCCAGAGGATCGCCGACCCGTGCAAGTAAACCGTACGCTTAAAACTCTAGCCGCTGGCGCGGTTCTGGCAGCGGCGGGTGCGCCCCTCCAAGCCTACGTGCCCGGGGCGGCTGATGTGATCAACCCCAGCCTCGCCCCCTGGTTTCAAGCCGCTAAGACGAGCCGCGCCGATATGTTCATGATCGGCGACAGCATGGTTTGGGTGAATGGTGACGGGTGGGACGCCGGATTCATCGATTCCCTCGCTAAGCACACGGGCCTGGCCGCCAGCGGGCTTCTTCAAACCGGCGTTGAAGGCGATGGATACGGCGCGGGCGTCGCGTGGCAATCAAACTTCGATCTCTCCTCCGCTGCGGTGCGGCCTGATCGGCGCGGCTACGTGTGGCGCGACATCGCCGTCACCGCGGGGCCAAACCCAGCGCAGGAATATCTCACCGCCACGCTCAACACCACGCTCAAGACCAGCACAGGGATTGACTGGAAGCTGTATGCGGTCCCGACGGCCAACGCGCCGAACGCTCAAGGAAAGTTTGATAGCTACGCGCGCCTTGGGGAATCCCCCTGGTTGCCTTACACGCAGCCCAAGACCTACACCGTCGATATGCCCGCGTCCGGCTTAAACAAGCTGACGCTGCACTACGATCTTCCCAAGGGTTTTGAGGGCCGCTCGCTGGAGATGCACCTCACCAACGCCCAGAACATGAGTGTGCTGTACAACCGTATGGTCGTTCCTGGCGCAAAAGGCGCGAGCCTGACGAGCTGGGGTTACGGTGGACATTCCATTCTTTCATTCTACTACGACTACTGGCTCGGTCAGGGAATGACGCCCGAGGGGCGCAAGGCATGGTTTGATGCCCTCACCGAAGGCGGCTCAGGGAAGCTGAACATCGTCATCGAAGAGGGCTTCAACGATCGCGGCGAATCGCGCCCGAGCCTCGCCGGGACGACACCGGGAAACTCCGCGCAGGCGTTTGGCGACAACGTCAAAGGGTTCATGAACAAGATCCGCCAGGAATGGTCGGCGGCGGGTCGCAACGCCACTGACCTGACCTTCACGCTTCTCGGGACCTACGAAGATCACTATGAAGCCATGGCCGACGAAAACAACGGCGCGGGCATCCTGCATGGCTACTCCTACGCGCTTCAGCAGATCGCGCTGACCGATCCCCAGGTCTCGTTCATCAACATGCTGAACCACGCGCCGCGTTACGATGAAGCGGTCAAGCGCGGCTACATGATGGATGATGTGCACGCCACGCGCGCCGGGACAACCGTTTACTCCGAGATGGCGATCGACACGCTTCAGTCGTACGCTGGCGTGAACACCACCGGCGGGTACGCATGGAAACCCGACGCCGACGGCGAATGGGGTACTCCCGCGAACTGGAAGGGAGGCGTTCCTCCCAACTCCACCTTCGGCATGGCGCGCTTCGCCGAAGCCGCCACCTCCAGGCGCAATATCCATGTCGACGCGGTGGCGCTTCAGACGCTTCAGTTCGACAATCCCAACGGGTATACGATCAACGGCGGGACCATCCGCATGATCTCCGGCTCGTCCGAGCCCGCCCGCCTGAACGTGATGAGCGGTGAGCACGTCATCAACGCAACGGTGAAGGTGGATTCATCCCTGGTGGCGACCGTTCCCTACGGCACGAAACTGAGCGTTAAAGGGGATTTCAACTTCGCGCCGGGGACGACCCTGACCAAGGTTGGCCGCGGCGAGCTTGAGGTGAAGAATCTCCGCGCCGACGCCCTTACCATCACCGGCGGCACCGTGCGCGTCATGCCAAATGGCGGCGCTTCCGGCATCAGCTACATCAAGGGTTTGGAGATCGATCAATCCGCCGGAGGCGCCCTTGATCTCACCGACAACGACATCGTCATCCAGTACACCGGCGCAAGCCCGCTCGAAAAACTGAGGGCGCTCGTGCTTGCCGGATATGCCGAAGCCGCCGATTCCACGCGCACGGGGATCATCTCATCCACCAGCCAGCAGCACGGCGGCGCGGAAATCCTGCAACTGTTCGACAACGCCGTGGTGCAGACGAAGGATTGGCCCCCCGGCAGTGGAAATACCATTCCCACCAACGCGATCGTTGGGATGTACACGTACTTCGGCGACGCCAATATGGACGGTATGGTGACGCCGGATGATTACCTGACAGTGGATTCCAACCTCGGCAGGGCGTCCGGCATGGGGTGGCTTGTCGGTGATTTCGACATGAACGGGACGGTCACGGCCGACGATTACCTTGCCATCGATTCCAACCTCGGCCGCGGGCAATCGGTTGGCATGGCGACGGCGGGGAGCCTTGTCGCGGTGCCGGAGCCTGCGGCAGTGGGAATCACTGCCCTCGCCCTTGGTGCGGGCATGGCGCGTCGACGCCGCGGCGGCCGCGCCTGATCAAAAGCAGCGATAGAACAATCACCCCAAGCGAGCCCGGTTCGGGCACCGGATTTGTCCACACCATCATCGCCGTGTCGTAGCCGACGCCTTGGCTGAAGTTCCAGTAGTCGTATTGCCCTCGCATCCACATCACCATCTCGGTATCGGCAGGGCGGTTGAGGGGAACATAAGGCCGCACGTTCTCATCGGCAGCGCCGGTGCCGGCCGCGATCAGCCGCGAGGTCCAGCTCGCGCCGTCGTTCTCCGTCTTGTATTGCAGCAGGTTCCACATGCCCCCGAAGTTGGCCGACAGATACACAATGTTCGGATCCGTGTGATCCAGCACGATCCCGCCGGAGTAGTTGCCTTCGTCCGGCGAGCCAATGTAAGGACCAGCGTCCGCCACCAGGGTGCGGTCGATCCACTGCGCCCCGTCCCAGCGTGCCCAGTGATACTGGTGATGCGTGCTGCTGGGGAAGGTGGCGTACGTCAGCACAGGATGCCCGCCGCCGTCCGTAGCGACATCCCAAATCCACGAATTGGTCCCGGTAACGCCGGAGTTGGAATTGAGGTGATTGAACACCGTGCCCGACCCGGTCATATCCGACAGCACAATCGGACCATCAGTAACATCTTTGATCTTGGTTCCATCGGCGCGGTAATACGCGCCGTTTTGCACGTAAGCGTAGTAGATGTTGTTCTGCACGTTGCGCGGATGTCCGTCGGTAAACGCGATGCCGACGCGGTTGGTGTTGTTGCTGTCGTACTTCACGTACGGACGCTGGCCGGGGTTCGAGATGAACGTCGTGGCTGTGGACCAGCTGGTGATGGTGTTGTAGCTCTGCGAGTCGTCATGAATTCGCATGACCGGGTTGAAGTTCGGCCCGCGCGAAAAGACGTAGGTTTTGTTCTCCGCTGAGAGGCGGAACGGGTTGGCGTAGGTCCACCCGTTGCTGCCGGTGACGTCGCCGGAGCGCGTCAGGTTGAGGGGCGCTCCAAGTGAGAAACTGTTGCTGCCGGTCAGCGTGATCGGCTGCGTCCGTACCGCTGCACCACCGTGAGGCGAGTAGAACGACTGGATCGTGGTGGGGGAGGTCAGGATGAACGCGGGGTTGTCGTGATCATCCGATTGGAAGAAGTTGCCGTTATACAACTTTCCCGCCGACGTGGAGTGAGAGGCGACGTCGTGGAGCCCGAACCACACGTACCCGCCGGAGTCCATCCAGCCGGTGTAGATCTTGCCGTTGTCGTAGATCGCGCGAGGATCATTGAACCAGGTCCACGCCCCGTCCGCGGTGACCGTTGACACGGTCTGCGCACGCGCGACCAGGGGCGCAACGATAACGCAGGCAATCAGCAGCCGGAACTTCAACAACGGCATGAACTCTCTCCACTCCGGGGGCGGCTTCCCTTGTAACATGCGGCAGCCACATTCCCTAGTCGATTCCACAGATGCCGTTGAAAACCACCGTGCACGGCAGAAGCCGGTTAAGCGACACCCCGGTGCTCCAGCATCTGGCGGAACGCGTTCTCGATGTTGCGGGTAAACCGCTTCGCGTCGCCCAACGCCGACGCCATCATCTGATCCCGCAGTTGCCGGCGGAGCGCCGAAAGTTGCGGCAAATCATTCGCATACTTCGCGCAGAGCTCGACGTACTGCTCCTGGTCATTGGCCACGAACTCCATCAGCCCCACATTGGTAAGGATGCATTCGCCCGCCCGCGAGATTGCTGTGGTGCCCCGCAGCGTCACAAACGGCACGCCCATGTAAAGGGAATCCAGGCTGGTCGTGTGACCATTGTAAGGAAACGGGTCCAGCCCCACGTCAACCTGGTGGAAAAGCCCCAGGTACCGATCTCGCGGCTGAAAATCGACCAGCACGATCCGCTCTCTCGCGACCCCATGGCGCTCGAACCGGTCTGCCGCCCGCCGATTGCCCGCTGCCCCGCCCGCCATCAACATGAGCAGTCGCGACTTCGGCACAGCCAGCAGCACTTGCGACCAGAGCGCCACAACGGCGTCATTCACCTTTGCCGGCGTGTTCAACGAGCCAAACGTAAACCTGTCGCTCGACAACGCCGGCAGATCGTTCACGGGCGGCGCATCAGGCGATGGGCCGTAGCACCAGAATGTGTCCGGAATGCGGATGAGGCCCTCGCTTGAGAATTGGTCGTCACCCGGGTCGAGCAGGTCGCACGTGATCCGGTAGTCGATCGCAGTCTGTCCGCTCGTCGCGGGATACGCCAGATAATTCACCTGCACCGGCGCCGGCTTGCGCGCGAAGACGAGCGCGCGGTTGTTGGCCATGTGGCTCGTCAGGTCCACCAGCACATCAATCTGGTCCGCCCGAATCTGCTCCGCCAGCGCTGCGTCCGACAACGCCGCCGTTTCGCGCCACACATCGGCATAAGCTCGAATGCGTTCCGTCAATGAGTCAGGGGTCGTCGCGTTGCTGTAGCAGAAGATCTGAAATGCGCCATGGTCGTGATTCGCGAGCACCGGCTCGATCAAGTAACCGTTAGCGTGGTGCCGGAAATCGGGTGAGAGATACCCGACGCGAATCCTCCTCCCCTCAAGCGGTTCAATCCTGTGCGGCCGGGGATCGCGCAGCGGCAAAGCAAACTTCTCGTTCCAAGACTGGTGCTCCCGAAAGATCAACTGCTGCGACAAGGTCGGGTGAAACCACAGCGAGAACAGCAGCGCGGACGCCACGCTCGGATTATCCGGCGCAATGCGAGCGGCGACACGATAATGCTCCACCGCCTCCACAATCCGCGCCTGGTCGCGCAGCGCATTCGCCAGCGTCACCTGAAACTCCGCCACCGACGGCACCGCACGAACCAGATCCGACAGCAACGCGATGGCTTCATCCATCCGTCCGCGCATGTGCAGCGCCCGCGCCAGGTTGTGCCGGGCCAGCATCCCCGCCCGCTGCGCGCCGGGCGGAGCATTTGGAGGAATCCCAGCCAGCACCTGTGCGTACACCTCGATCGCCTGTTCCGCCGCGCCCTTGGCCAGAAATGCATTGGCCAGGTTCACCAGCGCGTCGATGTAGTTCGGCTGAAGGCGCAGCGCCTCCTGTGCCGCCGCGATTGCCTCGTCATTCTTACCCAGCGCCGCCAGCACCGCAGAGAGGTTCGCGTGATACCCCGCCACAGACGGTTCCACCGTGATCGCCCGCTGAATCAGCTCCACGCCCCGCAGGTGCTCGCCCTGACGGTGGTGCACCAGCCCCAGCAGGAACAGCGCCCGATGATCATTCGCATTCTGTGACAGCAATTCGATGCAAATGCGCTGTGCGCTTAGAAGATCCCCCGCATTAAAGCGACCGAGAGCCGCCGCAAATGTGTCAGCAAGAGGCTGGGGCGGGGGAGCCATGGTCTCCGGTTATACCCGCCGCGGAGCCACCAAAAAAAATGAGAACCGTTTGATCCCTTTGCCGAAACCGGCGTACTATAGATGCAACTGGTTGAGGTAACTCTTCCAGCACGCGAGTCGCAGAAATGGATCTGGCGATTCGTTGGTTCCCGCAGAGGCGTTTGCGGGAGTAAGAGCCCGGCGGCGGGCAGTAGGGAGTCCTACTAAGGCGTCAGTCCCGGCAGCGATGTGAATCGCTTCCTACGACGTCCGGCAGTCTCTCCCGAAGGTGACCCGCGGCGGTTGGGCAAGGCCCCGAGCTCACGTGTGTGATGCTCAGCGAAATGGAGGTGATCCGTGACCAATTCAGACTGTACGTGTGAGCTGCTGTGAGCAGCTTCCGTAGGTGCGATTCCTGCGGTACACGCAGCTGCTCAGCAGCTCGTGAGATCCTCGCCCTGAGGGGTTGATGGATCACACAACAGCAGAAGCACACTGCAAGAGCCCGGTCCGATAAGGATCGGGCTCTTCTTTTTTTGATCGCAGTCCCGGCATCTCTTGGCCAGCTTCAACTTCTTCCGTGGCCGCTTCACTGAAATTCCTCTTTCCGATGCCCTTGTACCGCCTCCCGAATCGTACATCTCTCCGTACAGCAACACTTACTGGAGATCACATGAAGAAGTCGAAGATTGCAGTCGCGGCGATGGTCTTGGGTGCTGGCATGCTGGCGGCCCAGCCCGTCCAAGCAAAGCCCGCCACCAAGGGCGGGAACAGCGCTGGGCATCGCCAGGATGGCAAGCACGGCCATAAGGGCAAGAAGGGCGGCAAGAGCGCCGAACACCGTCAGGATGGCGAGCATCGCCAGGACGGCCAGCACGGCAACAAGGGTGGCAGCACCACCCGCCCCTCCAAGTAATCGACACCTTTCTTCCATGGACGGCACAGGTTCAACGGCCTGTGCCGTTCTTTTTTGCGCTTGCGAACTGCGTCCGATAAGCAAACGGTGCTAAATCTCGTCCAGCAGCAGCGTTACCGCACTTTCACCCCATGCTCCGACAGAACCCTTATCCCAAAGCAGCGTATTAACGTTCGTACCTGGCGGCATTTAGATGGCTGTAAGGGCTCGCTCGTCCGCTTGACGCGCTAGTCTAGGCAGTTACATTACCGCACCTTCGCCGCAGCCCGTTTGCTCCAATTTCACCAAAACATGAAATAGGAACCGGGCATACGGACGATATTTCTCCGACCAAGGAGTGGCTGTGAAGATTGAGCCAAACTAAGTGGCTCATGCTGACCGAAGCAAGCATGGTCAGTGTGGGCCCTCCCGGGTGACGCCGGGGCTGACCGTGCGGGTGCTTCAGATTCCACTACATCTGAAAGCCGATTGACCCGCAGTGCGGAACGACCGCTGCGGGTTTTGTGTTTTTCGAGGAAGAAGACGCGCATCGCGCTGCGATGCGGCTACAGGAAAAACTGAGGAACAGTTATGTCACGCGACCTATCGAAGATTCGGAACATCGGGATTGCCGCCCACATCGACGCCGGGAAAACCACCGTGTCCGAGCGCATCCTCTATTACACCGGCAAGATCCACAAGATGGGTGAGGTGCACGAAGGCACCGCCGTGATGGACTTCGATGAAGAAGAACAGAAGCGCGGCATCACCATCAACTCCGCCGCGACCACCTGCCCGTGGATCCGCAACGGTGAGAACTACACCGTCAACCTGATCGACACCCCGGGCCACGTCGACTTCACCGCTGAAGTCGAACGGTCGCTCCGCGTGCTCGACGGCGCGGTCGCGGTGTTCGACGGTAAGGAAGGCGTTGAAGCGCAGTCCGAAACCGTCTGGCGCCAGGCCACCAAGTACAAGGTCCCCCGCGTTTGCTTCATCAACAAGATGGACAAGCTCGGCGCCGACTTTGACTTCAGCTTCAACAGCATCCTCGAGCGCCTGGGCGCTCCGGCGGTTCCGGTACAAATTCCCATCGGACAGTCCAGCACCTTCCAGGGCATGATCGACCTGATCCGCGGGATCGCGATCTACTACAACCTGAAGGACGACAAGGACAAGGGCAAAACCCAGATCGAAAAGCCGGTGCCTGAAGAGGAAAAGGAGCGCTACGAGAAGTGGCGTCACTACCTGATCGAAAAGGTCGCCGAGACCGACGATCACCTCATGGAGAAGTACCTCAACGGCGAAGAGCCGACCGAGGAAGAGCTTCGCAAGGGCATCCGCGCCGCGACGATCAGCTTCAAGATGCACCCAGTGTTCTGCGGTTCAGCCCTCAAGTACGTGGGCGTGCAGCGCCTCATCGACGGCGTCATCGACTATCTGCCCTCGCCGATGGATATCCCGCCGGTGATCGGCCACGACGTGAAGGATGCTGAGAAGACGATCGAGCGTCACTCCAATCCGGATGAGCCGTTCTGCGGCCTCGCGTTCAAGATCGTCAGCGATCAGCACGGCGACCTGACCTACGTCCGCGTGTACAGCGGCAGGCTCGAGAAGGGCAGCCGCGTGCTGAACAGCAACCGGAACAAGCGCGAGAACATCAGCCGCATGTTCCAGATGCACGCGAATGATCGTAACCCGATCGACGTCGCGGAAGCCGGCGACATCGTTGCCTGTATCGGCGTGAAAGACGCCCTCACCGGCGACACGCTGTGCGACAACGACAACCCGATCATCCTCGAGCGTCCGACGTTCCCCGAGCCGGTCATCAGCATGTCGATCGAGCCCAAGACGGCTGCCGACAAGCAGAAGCTGGGCGAGGCGCTCACGACGCTGCGTCGCGAGGACCCGACGTTCCACGCGAACTACGACGACGAAACCGGTCAGACCATCATCGCCGGGATGGGCGAGCTGCACCTGGAAATTCTTCGCAATCGCCTGACGCGCGACCACAAGGTGGACGTGCTGGTCGGCAAGCCGAAGGTTGCCTACAAGGAAACCATCAGCGGCAGCGCGCACAACATCCGCGGCAAGCACGTGAAACAGTCGGGTGGTCGCGGTCAGTTCGGCGACTGCACGATCAACATCGATCCGTTCGACGGCAACGGGCCGGATGGCAAACCGCTCGACGCCGAAACGCTGAAGGAGCTTGGCTGGAAGGACAACTTCGCCTTCGAAAACAAGGTCTTCGGCGGTTCGATTCCGAAGGAATACATTCCGTCCGTCGAGTACGGCTGCCGCATGGCCGCCAAGACGGGTGTGCTGGCGAACTATCCGCTGATCAACGTGAAGGTCACGCTGACCGACGGCAGCTACCACCCGGTCGACAGCTCGCAGGTGGCGTTCGAACTCGCCGGCCAGCTCGCCTTCCGCGACGCGGTCAGCAAAGCCAAGCCGACCATCCTTGAGCCGATCATGCGAGTCGTCGTGACGACGCCGGAAGAATTCGTCGGGAACGTTACGGGTGACCTCAACCGTCGCCGCGGCCTCATCGTGAACTCTGAACAGCGCGGCAACACCCGCGTCGTGGAAGCGGAAGTTCCGCTTTCTGAAATGTTCGGCTATACGACCGAACTGCGATCCATGTCGCAGGGCCGAGCGAGCTCCGTGATGGAACCGCTGAAGTACGCCCCGGTCCCCACGAGCGTGAAGCAGGCGATCCTGGAAGAAGTCGGGTAAGATCGAACTTCTTCACCCCACTTAGCCGCAGGGCTACGCCCTGCGAGTCGCAAACTCGAGAGGAGCACGGCAACCCTGTGCTCCTCTTTCTTTTGCTATACTTTTACTGATGTCTCAGGACCTCACGTCCCTCGATTACGACCAGATCGCCCGCCGAGGCGGCGACGCCGCGATGCGCCAACTGGGGAGGTTCTTCATGAAAGAGGGCGAGGTTTACGAAGCGCTCCGCGCGATCGCGAAGAAGCTGGACGAGTTGAACATCCCATATGCCATCGCCGGTGGTATGGCGCTCAACGTCCACGGCTACCGACGTGCGACGGAAGACGTTGATGTCCTTGTGACTCAAGACGGGCTGACCAAGGTTCATCAGGCTCTCGATGGGCTGGGGTATGTTCCGCCATTCCCGGGGAGCAAACAGCTCAAAGACACGCAGAACAGGGTGCGCATCGAGTTCCTGGTCACCGGACAGTTCCCCGGTGATGAGAAACCCAAGCCGGTTGCATTCCCCGATCCCGCCGCAGTGTCGGTGGACGTCGAGGGCATTCACTACATCAATCTGACCACACTGCTGGAACTGAAGCTCGCGTCAGGCTTGACCAGCCCCGGACGCTTGAAAGATCTGGCAGACGTTCAGGAACTCATCAAGGTCCTCTCGCTGTCGCGGGATCTGGCGCAGCAGCTGAATCCCTATGTCCAGCAAAAGTATCTTGAGCTGTGGAGTGATTCGAAAGAGGACCCGCACGCGACTTAGTCGAAGCAGCAGTACACCGGCTACAATCGCGGAACATGCTCCCGGTCCTGCACTGGATCATTCTCGCCCTCTACCTCGCTCTCCCCGCCGCCGCCTTCATCCATTCCATCGCCCGCCGCTCGCAATGTGAGAAGGGCACTTTCCGCAGCCTCCTCTTCACCGCTTTGGCCGGCGTGGTCCTTTCCCTGGCGATGTCCCTCGTCTACGCCACCGTCTCCGGCGGGCGCGTTCTCATCAACCAGGTTCTCATAGGGGCTTACTTCGCAGTGGGGCTGCTCCTGTTACTCAAAGGCTTCGACTACGCCGTGCGCTGGATGCTTCGCAAAATCCTTCGCCTGGAAACAGGCAAAGCCATCGCCTTTGCGCTGCTGCGGATGCTGCTGGGCGCGTTGGTGCGCGTCGTCATCGTCGCCGGCATCGGTCTGCCTTACATTATGTCCAGCGCCATGACCTACCGCGTCAAGGTCGGCATGGCCGACGATCCCGAGCGCCAGCTCGGCTTCGACTTCGAGCGTGTCCAGTTCCGCGCCACCGACGGCACCAGGATCGTCGGGTGGTGGATCCCCGCCATGCGAACCCGCAAGTCCGCACGCCAGCCGGACGAGCAGTGGGGGACCCAAACCGTTCTCGTGTGCCACGGCCTTGGCGCCAACAAGTCCAACCAGCTCGTCATGGCGCGCGACCTCATCCCCGCCGGCTACAACGTTCTCGCCTTCGACTTTCGCGCCAGCGGCGAATCCGGCGGCCAGCTCTCCACCTTTGGCGATCTTGAGCGCCGCGACGTGCTCGGCGCTGTACACTGGCTCCGCGAGTCTCAACCCCGCAACGCCCGGAAGATCTTCGGCCTCGGAGCGAGCATGGGCGGCGCAGCCCTTATCGCCGCCGCGTCTGACAACAGCGATGAGGGCCGCGCCATCGAAGCCGTCGCCACCTACGCGGCGTACGACAGTCTCGAAGGTCTGGCGCAATCCGTGACGGAGCAATACTTCATCCCGCCGCTGGGCTGGCTCTTGATGAACGTCGGCATGCCCCTCGCCAGCGCACAGACCGGTAGCGATCTCAGCGCCTTCTCTCCCGCCACACTCGCACCTGCACTCTGGCCTCGGCCGCTTCTCGTCATCCACGGGGTGAAAGACCGGATCATCCCGTTCGAGCGCGCCGAGCAGTTGTACGACCACGCAACAATCCCGCGATACTACCTGTGGCTCCAGAAGGGCGACCACAACGACCTGATCACGGACGATGCCGCTTCGCGCACCATAATTCAGTTTTTTCGAGACATTCAAGCTTCCCCCGTGATCTAAGCTTCAGCCTCCGCGCCGTCAGGGTCAGTGAGGAGCACAGGGGCCCCAGGCTGCTCGCCCTCCTTCTCCTCTTGCAGGATATGCCCTTCCCCTTCGATTCACCTACTTCGCATCCACAAAGTCGATCTTCCCAATCGCCGGCACCAGCTTCGCCTTCGCCCCCTCGTTCAGCAGCCGGGTGATCGCTTCGCGTCCCACCGCCCCGTAATCCAGCGTCCAGTTGTTCACGTACATCCCGACGAACTTGTCCGCCAACGCCCGATCCAGGTCCCTCCCAAAGCGCAGCGCGTACTCCACCGCCTTGTCGCGATGGTCCAGCGAATACTGAATCGACGCCTTGAGGATATCCGTCACCTCCTGCATCGCGCTGGCGCCAAGATCCTTGCGGATGCAGTTGCCTCCCAGCGGCAGCGGCAGCTTCGTTTGCTCGTACCACCACATGCCGAGATCCACGACAAGGTGCAACCCCAGCTGCTGATACGTGAGCTGTCCTTCGTGAATGATCAGCCCCGCGTCACACTTCCCGTCTTTCACGTATCGCGGTATCTCATCAAAAGGAACCACTTGATATCGAAACGCCGCCCCCGGTGCATCCGCAGAATCCACGCGTGCGCCGCGCCCTATCGCCAACTGCAGCGTCAGAAACGCCGTCGTCAACTCACCCGGAATCGCAATTGTCTTTCCCGTCAGCTCCTCAAGTTTCATCGGCCGAGTCGCGATGATCATCGGCCCATACTTGTCCCCCATGGACGACCCGCAGCTCGTCAGCGCATACCGATCCGCCACATACGGATAAGCATGAATCGAGATTGCAGTGATCTCCAATTCCCCCCTCCGCGCCCGATCGTTCAGCGTCTGAATATCCTGGAGCACGTGCTTAAACCGCCACGTCCGCGTCGGAATCAGCGGTGGGTCTTGCGCCAGCGCATAAAACATGAACGCGTCATCCGGATCCGGCGAATGCCCAAGTTGAAGCAGCGTCTGAGTCATCTCGCGATGCAGTTTCTTCAAAATTCTCCGCCGACGAAAGACCCGAGCCCGGTTTCAGAAGAAATGACAACCCGACAATCACGCCCGCTGAGCCACCGCAAGCAGCGCCGCCTCAACGTCCGAAGTAAACCGCTTCGCATCGAGCAGGGGGGACTGCTCCAGCCGGTTCCGCAGATGTTGTCGGTAACTCGCCAGCCGCGCCCGATCTCCCGCCAGCGCCACCGCCTGATCGCAATACCGCTCCACATCCCGCGCCACCAACTCCTGCAACCCCGCGTTCGTCAGCAGCGATACCCCCACCCGCGACACATGCGTCGTCCCCGCCAGCGAAATCACCGGCACACCCATCCACAGCGCCTCGCACGTCGTTGTCGTCCCATTGTACGGAAAGGGATCCAGCGCGATGTCGATTGCATTGTACGAATCCAGGTGATTGGCAAATCCCTGCACCGGCGGCTGGATCAAAAGCTGCTCCGCTCGAATGCCGAACGACGTGAAAAGCTTCTGCACCTCCGCCCGCGTCGGCTCGTCGGCGAGGTACGTCGACTTCACCATCAGCCGCGATTCCGGAAGACGCCGAAGAATCTCCGCCCAAGCGCGAAACGTCTCCGCTGAGATCTTCGCCACGCGGTTGAACGAGCCAAACGTGATCGGCCGCTCCGGTCGCGCCTGGATCGCCGGCGCAACATCCGGCGGCGCATAACACAGAAAGCAGTGCGGCAACCGAGTCAGCTTCTCCGTATGCAGCGCATCCGCCGCAGCCCCTCCCGCCGGCGCCTTCTCCCCGGGCGGATCCGCCAGCGCGTCAGTGATGCGATAGTCCATCTGCGACAATCCCGTTGTATTGGGATATCCGAGATACGTCACCTGCACCGGCGCCGGCCGCTGCGCGAACATCATCAACCGGTTCTTCGCCGTGTGTCCCGCCAGATCGATCAGGACGTCCACCCCATCCTCGCGCACGCGTTCCGCCAGCGCCTCATCCGAAAGCGTCGCAGTGTCGTGCCACCGGTTGAAGTACGTCTTCAGCCGCGCCGTCATCTCATCCGTGATCGACGTGTCGGAGTACGCGATGATCTCAAATTTCGTCCGATCATGATGCTTCAGCAGCGGCTCCAGAAACGCCGCCACCGGATGCCGCCACAGGTCCGGCGAGACGTATGCCAGACGAATCTTGTCTCCTGCACCGCGGGTCGCCGGATTTGCCGTCACTGTGATCCACGAACTCACGCTCGGCGCCACATGCTGCTGCGCCCACCGCACATGCTCCCCGAACAGTTCCTTCGGATCCGAAGGCACATAATGCAGGTGCATCAGCAGGTTGCTGTGCGCCATCCGGTCGCCCGGGTTGATCTCGATCGCCCGCCGCAGATGCGAAATCGCCTCCTCATGCCGCCCCAGCGCCGACAGCGCGCTCGCCAGGTTCGTCATCGCCGCCGGCAGGTTCGGTTGAATCTCCAGCGCCTTCTGAAGCTGCTCAGTTGCGGCGCTGATCTGCCCCACATGAAATAGCACCTCGCCGAGGTTCACGCGCAACCGCGCATCGTTCGGATTCAGCTGCACCGCCGCCCGATACGCCGCCAGCGCCGCCGGCAGTTGATCCAGATGCCGATACGTCCTTCCAAGCCCGTCGATAATATCCGGCTCATTTGGCGCCAGCCGCGCCGCTTCCCGGTAGTGGGGGAGCGCATCGGCAAACCGGTTCTGCTGAAGCATCGCCTCGCCCAGCGAAGCATGAGCGCCGGCAAAATTCGGGTTCAGCGCCAGCGCCTTGCGCAGCAGCGGCTCTGCCGCCGAATGCTCCCGCCGCATCAAATGAAAATTTGCCAGGTTGATGTACGCCCGAAAGTAATCCGGCTTGATCGCGATCGCACGCTCGTATGCCTCTCTCGCTTCGTCCACCCGTCCCATTTGGTGCAGTGCATTGCCCAAGTTGTTCCAAGCCTCCGGCATCTGCGCATTCAGCTTCAGCGCATTTCGATACGCAGCTTCCGCCTCAACGAATTGCCCTGTCGCCCGCAGCGCCTCCCCCAGCGTGTTGTGCGCTGCCGGCACCCGTGGCGCAACCTCGATCGCGCGGCGCAAAATTGGGAGCGCCTCCGCGCTGTGCCCCGCCTGGTGCAGCAGCAGGCCCAGCAGTCGTAGCGCATCCGGGTTCAGCGGCGCAGCCTGCAACACTTGCCGGTAAAGTGCCTCGGCATTCGCCAAATGTCCCTGCTGATGCAGCGCAAGCCCCTGCTGGATCGTCTGACGCACCTGGTTCGGATTCATGCGCCGGCGAAGCTAGCACCAGCACAATGCCCCAGCAAATTCCCCGCCCAAACCACCCAGCTTAAACACTCGCCACCCTCGCATCTAAACTGTTGTACAATGGCATCACGGCTAAGAGGTCGCCCCGCGCTCGAGCGGCTCAATAACCGCCGCCGTCCGGCGTTGTAGAGATGAGAGAAAGGCAGCCCATGGCGACATCGCACGAACTGCTCCGGCCTTACCAGCCCAGCACCGACAACCCCTTCGACGCAGTCAAAGCTGCTCACCTGCTCAACCGCGCCGGTTTTGGTGGCACGCCCGAAGAAATTGAAAAGGTCATGCAACTTGGCCCCGAAGGTGCGGTCGACTGGCTCTTCGACTTCCCCGACGCCGGCATCCAAGAACAAACCCAGGACGACCTCCCCAACCTCTCCAGCATCGAAGGCTACCCCCGCACCTTCCGCGACATCTCCAGGATCCTCAAGGACAAAACCCCGGAAGAGCGCCAGATGTATCGAGCGGAACTGATGCGCGCCAACCTCGCCGCCGTCCGCGCCACCGCCTATTGGTGGATGAAGCGCATGGCGTTCGGTCCAAACCCGCTCCAGGAAAAGCTCACCCTCTTCTGGCACGGCCACTTTACCACCAGCGCCCGCGACGAGCGCGCCGCGCTGCTCATGTGGAACCAGAACGAGCTGCTCCGCCAGAATGCCGCCGGCAACTTCCGCGATTTCGTCCGCCAGATCTCCCGCAACCCCGCGATGCTGGATTACCTCAACAACCAGCAGAACAAGAAAAAACGCCCCAACGAAAACTATGCCCGCGAGCTGATGGAGCTCTTCACCCTCGGCATCGGCAACTACACCGAAGACGACATCAAGCAGGCCGCCCGCGCCTTCACCGGCTGGGGCCACGACGGCGAAGACTTCATCTTCCGCAAGTACGACCACGACGACGGCGACAAAACCTTCTTCGGCAAGACCGGCACCTTCGACGGCGACGACATCATCGAGATCATTCTCAGCCGGCCCCAGTGTGCGAAGTACATCTCCTCCAAGCTCTTCAAGTTCTTCGCGTATGACGACGTTGAAGAGCCCCTTGCCGAATCCATGGCCGCGCTCTTGCGCGAAAACAAGTACGAGCTCCGCCCGCTCCTGCGCGCGATCTTCACCAGCCAGGCGTTCTACACCGAGAAAGCGATCGGCACGCAGATCAAGAGTCCCGTGCAACTGGTCGTGGGCACCGTGCGCATGCTCGGCCTCGACATGCCCGCCGCCCCCGTTTTGCAGGGGGCGCTCAACCAGATGGGCCAAGTCCCGCTCATGCCGCCCAACGTCAAAGGCTGGCCCGGTGGTCGCATGTGGATCAACACCAGCACGCTCTTCGTCCGCTACAACACCGCCGTCCTCCTCGCCGGTGGCGGTGGAAAAGTCCCCGCCGCGTACGGCAAGCTCCAGAAGCCCCGCATCAAGATGCAGAACAGCAACGTCGACTTCGCCCCCAAGCCCGGCGGCAACACCGCTGAAGCCGTCGCCGACTACTGGATTTCGCGCCTCATCCACCGCCCCATCGAACCCGAAAAGAAAAAGATCCTCGTCGAAGCCCTGGGCTCCAAACCGGAAAACGAACAGTCGATCAAGAAAATGGTACAACTCCTCGTCTCAACCCCGGACTACCAGTTGTGCTAAGTCGTAGCATGGGCGTCTCGCCCATGCCATGGCCGGGACGGCCATGCTACGGAGAAAGCAATGCTTGAAGACATGACCACACGCCGCCTCTTCCTCCAAAAGGGCCTCACCATCCTCGCCCTCGCGCCCACCGTCCCCACCTTTCTCGACCAAACCGTCCTCGCGATGGCCAACCCCGAGGACGCTGCGCGCACCCAACAACCCACCGGCAAAGACGGCAAGATCCTCGTCGTCGTCCAACTCTCCGGCGGCAACGATGGCCTGAACACCGTCGTCCCCTTCTCTAACGATCATTACCACAAAGCCCGCCCCGCAATCCGGCATGAGCCGAGCAAAGTCCACAAGATCAACGACGACATCGCGCTCCACCCCAACCTCACGCCCCTCAAAGAACTCTACGACGACGGCCGCCTCTCCATCATCCAGGGCGTCGGCTACCCCAACCCAAACCGCTCCCACTTCCGCGCCATGGACATCTGGCACAGCGGCGCCGACAAAGACGTCGTCACCACCGGCTGGCTCGGGAAATACTTCGACAACACCTGCGCGGGCGCCGATCCGCACGTGGGCGTCGCCATCGGCGAAACCATGCCTCTCGCCATGAAGGGGGAGCGCATCCTCCCCCTCAATTTCGACCGCCCCGAAACCTACCGCTACAACGGGAAAGACAAAGAGCATTACCTCCAGCTCAACAAGATCCCCGACGGTGCGGTCGCCAGCGCTGACGACAAATCCGCCGCCGTTCCCACCACCGCGCCATCGAAGTTGATCGCGCCGAAGAAGAAAGAACTCGTCACCGCCTCCGACCAATTAGACTTCCTCCATCGCACCGCCATGGATGCGCAGCTCAGCAGCGACGATGTCCTCCGCATGACCAAGCGCCATGAATCCCCCGTCAACTACCCCAGCACGCAGTTTGGCAATGGCCTGCGCACCGTCGCGGCCATGATCGCCGGCGGCCTCCCCACGCGCGTCTACTACGTTTCCCTCGGCGGCTTTGACACGCATGCCGGCGAGCGCGGTCGTCACGACAACCTCATGACCCAGCTCGCCCAGGGCGTCGGCGCCTTCTGGAAAGACATGAAAAAGCAGGGCAACGACGACCGCGTCCTCATGATGACCTTCAGCGAATTCGGCCGGCGCGTCGAGCAAAATGCCTCCGGCGGAACCGATCACGGCGCCGCCGCCCCCATGTTCGTCATGGGCCCCAAGCTCAAAACCGGTGTCGTCGGTAATCACCCCTCGCTTACAGACCTCGACGCCGGTGACCTGAAATACAATGTCGACTTCCGCAGCGTCTACGCCACCGTCATCCAGAACTGGCTCCAAACCGCCAGCAAACCAATCCTCGGCCAGCAGTTCCCCCTGCTCCCGATCCTCCGCGCGTGACGCGGGTAAGGCACAGCAGTGTCATGGTGAGGTACTCCGAAGCATCTGGTGCCAATCGCCGGGCGAGCCAGATCCTTCGCGGAGTACCGCTCACGATGACAGCGCTCCGCCTTCGCACCGTCTCATCGTTTATACTGTATAGATGCGCGTTCACGTAAAACTCTTCGCCATCCTGCGCGACCGCGCCGGCACCGGCGAACTCTCTCTCCACCTCCACGATGGCGAAACGGTGGGGGGGGCTGTGAGCGCATTAGCGCAACAGCACACGTCAATGGCCGACTTCCTCCCCCGCGTCGCCTACGCCGTCAACCGCGAATACGTCAACGCCTCCACCATCCTTCACGACGGCGACGAACTCGCGCTGATCCCGCCCGTCAGCGGAGGACTCGATGCCTGAAGACTGGATCGCGATCCTCGAATCACCGCTTCCCACCTCCCGCGCCCTCGACTTCGTCACCGACCCCCGCGCCGGCGGCATCAACATCTTCCTGGGCACCACCCGAGAAGAAACCAGCACTGGCGGCAAACAACTCCTCGCCCTCGATTACGAAGCCTACCCGGAGATGGCTCTCTCCCAGATGAAGGCGCTCGCCCAGCGCGCCCGCGAACATTGGCCGATCCTCAAGCTCGCCCTCCTCCACCGCATCGGCCGCGTCGACCTCGCCGAACCCTCTGTCGTCATCGCCGTCTCCACCCCGCACCGCAAAGAATCATTCGAGGCCTGCCGCTTCCTGATCGATGAACTGAAGAAAGACATCGCCATCTGGAAAAAAGAAGTTTGGTCCGACGGCTCCGGCACGTGGGTCCATCCCCATTCGAGCTAATGCAATTCGCGGTCAACTATTCTCTGGAGGCGATGCAGCTGATTCGGGAGGGGAAGATTCAGGTGGATCGGCTGAAATGCGCCGATTGGCCGAACATGATCGCCGACGCGCAGTCGCTTGCGCCCGTCTACGTGCATTTCCCCTTCGATGTCGGCACGCCTTCTGGTCGCAAGCCCGACCCGCCTCGCGCCTTGGAGATGATGCGTGGCACCCATACGCCGTACGCCAACTATCACATCGTCAGCTACGACCGCGATTATCCCGAGCTCGCGCGTGATGCACGCGCCGAGCAAGTCGTTACGGCTTTCACCGAACTACTCCTGGCCGACACCCATGCTGCCGTCGCCGCGTTCGGGCAGGAGAAGGTCATCGTCGAAAACATTCCCTGGTTCGGCCCCACCGGCGAATTCCACATCTTCAGCGTTGATCCCGCGATCATCTCTCGCGTGATCCGTGAGACGCGCGTCGGCTTCCTTCTCGACCTTTCCCACGCCCGCATTGCCGCCCACTACCTCGGCCTCGACCCCAAGCAATACGTCGAGTCCCTCCCCCTAAATCACCTCAAAGAACTCCACATCACCGGCGTCCGCATGCACAACACCCGCCTCGCCGATCATCTCGATTTGCAGGAGGAAGACTGGCACTTCTTCGACTGGGCCATGACCCGCATCGAAAAACGCGACTGGCCCAAGCCGTGGACCGTCGCCTTCGAGTACGGCGGCATTGGCGCACCCTTCAAATGGCGCAGCGACATCAACGTCATCCGCGAACAGGTTCCCCGCCTCTACGACCGCGTGCACAACGCCTGAGTCTCCGCGTAGCATGGGCGTCTCGCCCATGCTTTTGTACAGGGTGCATGGGCGAGACGCCCATGCTACGCTAAAACCTTTAGCCCCCGGCTCTTCTTCCGCGGCACTTCCGCCACCAGATCGTAATTCTGAAAATCCCTCACCTTCACGTTCACGATCTGCCCCGGGTGCAGTCCTTGCCCATCCACAAACACAACGGAATCAATATCCGGCGCCTGCGCCCCCGACCGCGCCACAAACCCATCCTCTTCATCACGACCCGCCGGCCGATCAACGAGCACCTCAATCGTCTTCCCCACCATCGCCTTGCTCTTAGCGAAAGCCACCTTCTGCTGCGCCAGCATCAGCTCTTCCACCCGCTGCTGCTTCACCTCATCCGGCAACTGATTCCCCATCCTCCCCATCGGCGTTCCCGGCTCCGCCGAGTACGGGAACACGCCCATCATCTCAAAGCCAAAGCCCTCAACAAACTGCACAAGTTCCCGATGCTGCGCGTCCGTCTCCCCCGGACTCCCGGCGATAAAAGTCGTCCGAATCGCAATCCCCGGAATCCACTTCCGCAGCTTCTCCAGCAGCGTCTCAATTTGCTTCCGCGTCACTCGCCGCTTCATCGTCGCCAGCAGCTCATCGTTAATGTGCTGCAAAGGCATGTCGATGTACTTCACCACGCGAGAGCAGTCCGCGATGGTCTTGATCATCTCATCGGTGAAGCACGATGGATACGCATACATCAGCCGAAGCCAAGGCACATCCTTCAGCTCCCGATCCAGCGCCCGAAGCAACCCCGCCAGGCCCGCCGAATATCCAATATCCGACCCATACGACGTCGTATCCTGCCCGATCAGATTCAGTTCAACCGCGCCATCCGCCGCAAGCTCTTTCGCCTCCAGCAGCACCTGTTCGATCGGCTTCGACCGCATCAATCCCCGAATCGAAGGAATCGTGCAAAATGAACACCCCTGGTTACACCCCTCGCTGATCCGCAGATACGCATAATGCCGCGGCGTCAGCCGCAACCGCGCCCGATCATCCTCAAACACCGGCAATCGATTCGTCTTCGTCTCCTTCACCCCTTCGACGCTCAGTCGCTTCGTCGCTACGTCGCTCGCCGCCGCGAGCTCGCGCGAAAGGTCATGATACTTCCCCAGAAAATGCCCATGCTCCTGCCGCGGATTCTCTTTCCCCCGCACCGCCTCCACGATGTGCTCCCGATCAAACACGCCCACCAGCCGATCGATCCCCGGCGCATCGTTCAGCAGCTTCGTCTTATGCCGTTGAACCAGGCATCCAGCTACGATCACCCGCTGACAGTTCCCCTTGGCCTTCAGCGCAATCGCGTCGTTGATCTCCTGCATGGATTCCGTCTTCGACGCTTCCAGAAACCCGCACGTGTTGATCACGATCGCATCCGCCGACGCAGCGTCAGGCGTAATGCTCAGCCCATCCTGCGCCAGCAAGCCAAGCATGCGCTCCGAATCCACAAGGTTCTTCGGGCACCCCAAGCTGACAAACGCAACGCTCCGGATCTCTTTAGCCTTCTTCGCCACCTAAAATCTCCAGGGAACGGTCGACACCTTACCCACAACCGCCCAACCCGAAAAGCCCGGCGCTCTGCCGTGGGTGCTTGAACCTCATTAACCCCCGCCCCTCGCAGTGCTTATACAAAAAAGCAAACCCGCACGCCTCCCAGCCGAGCCCGTTATCCAGCAGTTTTCCACCGGTTATCAACAGCCTAAGCCAATAATACGTGCGGAGTTGCGCCAAAGTTTGAAGTGCACGTTTAAAGCTGTTAGAGTGCTCGGCCTATGGCGATTCGAGCGAAAGCGCGTCGTACCACCACCCGCCGTCGCACCGTGGCCGTCAAAAAAGGTCATGGACGACCGGCACCCACCGATCACCGCAAGGCCAAGATGGTGCAGGAGTTAAAACCCACCAATCCGGGCGTTAACACGTTGAACCGTGCGATCAAGTACCTCTCGAGCCTGAGCGACTACGAGCGCTTGCGAATCGTCCGTTACACCAGTCAGAACTTCGACTTAGAGCGCATGCGAACCCTGCTCAAGAAGCTGGGCAACCCGCAGACCCAGTTCAAGAGCGTCCACGTTGCCGGAACCAAAGGCAAAGGCAGCACTTGCACCATGGTTGCCGCGATGCTCCAAGCCTGTGGTTACAAGGTCGGCCTGTATACCTCGCCACACCTCGTCGATGTCCGCGAGCGCATCTGCATCAACGGCGACATGATCCCGGCCGCAGATTTTGCGCGTCTGGTGCGCCTCGTCGAGCCGATGGTCACCAAGAGCCGGCCCACGCCGAGCTACTTCGACGTCCTCACTGCCATCGCCTTCAAGTACTTCGCGGAACAGAAGGTCGATATCGCGATCATTGAAACGGGTCTCGGCGGCCGCCTCGACAGCACCAACGTCATCAAGCCCGAGGTCACCGCGATCACCTCGATCAGCAAAGACCATATGGCGCAACTCGGCAATACGCTGGCCAAGATCGCAGGCGAGAAGGCCGGCATCTTCAAGGCCGGTGTCCCCGCCGTCAGCGTCGTTCAGGATCCCGACGCGGAAGCCGTCCTGAAGGAAGTCGCAACCAAGGTGGGAGCGCCGCTCGATGTCGTCGGCAAGAGCATCGAATTCAGCTATCGCTTCGAGTCGAGCCGGATGCTCGGCCCACACAACCGAATCTGCCTGACCACCGCCAACTCCAAGTTCGAGCACCTTGCGGTGCCGCTCGTTGGCGAGCACCAGGCGATCAACTGCGGCCTCGCGCTCTCCATTGTCGACAAGCTTAAGAGCCGAGGCTTCAACATCATCGACTCCAAGGCAATGGAAGGTCTCGCCAAGGTCACCATCCCCGGCCGGATGGAGCAGATCAGCCAGATCCCGCGCGTGGTCGTCGATGGCGCTCACAACGCCGCCAGCGTCGACGCCTTCCTCCGGTCCATCGGCCAGCACATGCAGTACGATTCGATGGTCCTCATCTTCGGCTGCTGCTCCGACAAAGACGTCGCCGGCATGCTCGAGAAGATCACCTTCGGCGCGGACAAGGTCATCTTCACGAAGGTGAACAACATCCGTTCCGCCGACCCCGCCGAACTCGCCGCCCGCTACACTGAGTTGTACGGCAAGATGGCCCAGGTCGCCGACACGCTCGAAGAAGCCTTGGGAATCGCCGTTCGCGCCGTCACCAAGGAAGACATGATCTGCATCACCGGCAGCTTCTACCTCGTCGGCGAAGCCAAGAAGTATTTCGCCGCCAAGCAAGCCGAAAAAGCCGCCGAACTCGCAGCCAAGCAAGCATGATCTGAAATTGGAAATCTGAACTCAGAGATCCGAGATTTCAGATCTCAAATTTGGAAACCCCCGCGGGCAGCCCACGCTGCCCGTGTTTTTTTTTAGCTCCTCAAACTGCCGCCCCATCCGCGCCGCAGCCCCCGTCCCGTAACACCCGCTTCCGATGGTGGAGAACCAGAACAACAGCAGCATGCTGTCCAATTCTCATCTTATGCCCTGCATCTAGCACCCTGGCGCATTCAACGCCAGCAGCATCACGTAGATCGGCGTCAGCACCACATCGCTCGCCATCGCAAGCGGCAGGATCGCGATGTCACGCATCGTCGCCCCCATGGATCGATCCGACCGTGGCGTTTTTATCGCCGGTGACTTGATGCTGTACTGCACCCGCCGCATGACGCCTCGGATCGGCACCTCCACCACCACCGGCTCCGTCACGGACCACGAATCGCACCTCGCCGGCAGTTTCACCTCGTACACGTGATCGATCCGCATCACCCGCTCAAGATCCGCTTCCGCCGCATCCGGCGCATCAAGTCCGTCGGGCACCCAATGCCGCTGGCGATCCCCCGCATCCCACTGAACCGTCCCCGCCTCCGTCCGCTGCGCAACTACGAATCCCGAATAGACCAAGTACCTCACATGCACCGGCGCACGCCCTGCATCCGGCTCCAGGTCGTCAAACAAATCAGGACCCGCGCGCTTCACCATCCGCGTGCGCACGCGAAACGCCACCGACCCATCCGCCCCCGTGACCACCTGATCGGGTTGGTGAATCTCCTCATCCCGAATCCCCGCCGTCATCGCCACCCCAGCCGTGTAACACCCGCTCACGAGCACCATCATCAGCACCAGCGACGCCATCCGGACTAATATTAGCATTAACTAACATTCTGCCTCACGCCTTCATGTGCGTCAACTGAAATTGTCGGTTACGCTGCACCGCGCGTGATCTGGCTGCTGATCTACATACTCCTCGGCCCAGCATTCTGGGCACTTTACGCTCTGAGCATGCTCATGGCGTCTTCACGCATGAACCGCCTCCGCCGCCCCGCGCAACAGCTCATGACTCACCCGAGGGTCTCCATCCTCATCCCCGCCAAAGACGAAGGCGAGCCCATCCGCAACTGCCTCGACTCCGTCCTCGCCTTTGATTACCCACACGTCGAAATCATCACCATCAACGATCGCAGCGCCGACCAGACTGGCGCCATCATGGACGAATACGCAGCCCGCGCACCGGACAAGCTTCGCGTGATTCACATCACCGATCCGCTCCCTCCCAAATGGCTAGGAAAATGCCACGCCCTCTGGACCGCGGAAAAACACGCCCAAGGCGACTGGATCCTCTTCGTCGACTCCGACGTGAAAATTAGTTCCGATTCCCTCTCCTGCACCCTCGCCCTCGCGCTGAATCGCGACTACGACGCGGTCAGCATCATGACCAAGCTCGATTGCGACAGCTTCCTCGAGCACCTCGTCCTCCCCCTCGCCGCCGCCAGTGTCTCATCGATGTGTCTCATCTCCCTGACCAACGATGACAACCGCCCGATCGCTTTTGCCAACGGCCAGTTCTTCCTGATCAAGCGAGCCGCCTATGAAGCGGTAGGGGGGCACGAGTGCGTGCGCGATCACATCACCGAAGACGTCGCCCTGATGCGCATTCTCAAAAGCAAAGGCTTCCGCACGCGCCTCTACATGGGACGCGATTTCGCGTCCACACGAATGCACAGCACCTACCGCCAAATGCTCAACGGCTGGGGCCGAATCTACAGCGGCGTCAGTTCCCGCAAACCCTGGCGCATCCTCGCCGCCATGCTTGTCGCCCTCACCGGCCTGCTGGCCTGGCTCCTGCTCCCCCTCGCGGTGATCTTGCACAACAATCCTCTCGCCCTCGCCGCCGCATTGCACTTCATCCTCGTCATCGGCGTCGTCGCCACCTTCTACCACTGGTCCGGCAACCGCATGCGCTGGGCCCTCCTCTTCCCCGCCTCCGCCGCCATTCTGCTCACCCTCTACTCCAAAGCGCTGGTCATGTGCTTCACCGGCAACGTCGCCTGGAGAGGCACCACCTACACCTACAAGGCCGCGATCAGCCATTCCAAGACCTGATCGTCACTGCGGCGCGCGCTGCTCAATCTCCATCAGCCGCGGCCCCAGCCTCCGATCCGCGTACCGCAACGACACCCCCAGCAGCAAGCCAAAAACAACCAGCAGCACCAGCGCCGCAACCCCCGTCGTCACATGCACCGCCTTAAGCCGATCCCAGGAAGGGGCATACGCAATGAGCAAGAGAATGGCAGCAATCACGATCACCGCATCAAAACTCGCACGCTGCCAATAAGCCCCTCCCAGATGCAGCCACATCCCAAACTCATCAAACGTCAGCGCCAGTCCGACCCCATAACACACCGCCAGAAACGTCGGGTGCCGCTCCCCCGGCCGTCGAAACAGCAGCGCCCCGCCTGTCAGACTCAGCAGAATAATGCCGTAGTTCAGATGATGAACGTGCGTCCCGCCCGCATAAAAATACAGATCCGGCGTGATCCGCAGCATGATCATCAGCACCAGGATCCGCGCCGCCAGGAACGTGATCAAAAACGCCGCCAGCACCCACCGCGCCAGATGCCGAACCCGCCGCGCATGATCACGATCAACCATTTCCTTTGAAGTCATCAAAAGCAATTGTCCTCGCTCGTTCCCCGCTTGAGAACTAGCTTCCCAACCCGCCCCCGCGCTCCGCCGACAACAGCGCCCGAATCCTCCTCCGCCGCTCCAGATCCGCCGGCAGCGGCGCATTACACTCCGGACACCGATCCGAAGCCCGCAGATCGTACCCGCACGTCGGACAGTTCCCGTTCGCTGGAATGCAAGGCAACGTTCGCCGTCGCCTCCGTCGCGCCGCGATTGTCGCCGCCGTCAGCGACAGCATGAACACCACCGTCATCCCCGGCCCCACCATCACCAGCGCCGACCCCACCGCTCCCATCGCCAGCAGCAACGCCACCACGATCAGCAAAAAGCAAAGATACGACTGCCGCCCAGCCATGCCCGATTTTTCCCCATAACTTAAAGCCTTTCGAGCGAGCGCGACATCACGCGTCTTTCCCCTCTTTCCCCGCTCTCAGTACCTCCGGGAGAGGGAAGGGTGATGGCTCTTCCTCGAGCGCATGCAGATCTTCCTTCTTCCAGAGCGCAAGAAAAAAGGGCGACGCAACCGTCGCCCCTGCATCTCAAGAAGATGACCCTTGTTCTACTTTGCCTTGTTCAGCAGCTCATAACCCAGATAAGCCATCGTCGCCACCGCCGCCAGCGCCGAGATCGACAGCACAATCGCCACCGCCAGCATCGTCGTAAATCGAGTTCCCTGCCGGTGCAAAATCTTCTCCAGCTCCCGATCGCGCACCTGGCTGTTGTCCCGCATCTGCTGAAGCACCGTCGCACTTGCGTGCGTGTTCTCCGACAACGTCGCCATCGCGGATCCCACGTTGCTCAAGTTGCTCGCGATCGCCTGGTCGTGCTGCGTCAGCGATTCCACGCGGTCCCGCAGCGCATCGATCGTGCTCGTCTGCGCCGCGTCCGCCTCGCAGATGCGATCGAGGATTTCCGCCAGCTTCGTCTGCTGCCCGTTCTGGTGCTCCATCTGCTGATGGATTGCCCGCAGCGTCTCCGTCTGAAGCTTGTTCCCCTCCGGCACCGATTGCAAAATCTGCGGCAGCGTCTGAAGCGCCTCCAGCAACTGCTCGTTACGCTGGTCCTGGCGCTCCAGGTTATCGCGGATCGCGCCCATCAAATCCGTGAGCGTGAGAAATCCGGATTGCAGGTTCTGGATCGCCTCGTCGCGCCGCGCCCACGGACGGAAGAAGTTCTTCCGCTGAACGATCTGATGCTGCGCGTCCGGTTGCAGCTTCATCTCGTCGCCGTTCGGGCCTTTGAACCAGTTCCCAATCCGCGAGAAAAACGTGTTGGTATCGCTCATATTCGCGTCCCTGCCGGAGTTTGACAGCTCTTGCGGCCAAATCTACCATCCGCGCGCGATGGGTCAACGACGGGTTTCGATTCTCTTGCTGATTTTTTCGCTGCCCGTGTCAATCTGGGGATGTGAAAAAGCCAAAAACGGCCCAACTTCCGCTGCGGAAACGCCCACCACCCAGCCCATCGCTCAAAACATCACCGTCGCCTCCCTCGTCCCCGCCGCCACCGATCTCCTCGTCGGCATGGGAGCCGCCCACCATCTCGTCGCCATCAGCAATTGGGATCCTGATCGGCCCGAAATCAAAGACCTTCCCCGCGTCGGCGATTACCGCAACGTTGATTGGGAAAAGCTCGCCGGCCTCAAGCCGAAGGTCATGATCGTTCAGTTCTCTCAAGGCAAAATGCCCGCGGGCCTCAGCGAACGCGCCAGTGAGCTCGGCATCCAGCTCGTCAACGTCCACAACAACCGCCTCGCCGATCTCTTCGAAACGATCAAGCTCCTCGGAGACGCTGCCGGCGAACCCGACAAAGCCACCCGCGCCGCCGCCAACCTCCGCCAGATGCTCGATCAGATCCAGCAGTCTTCCAAGACGAAGCCCCCCGTCAAAGTTTTCCTCGGTCGAGACGCAACCGAACTTGCCTCCGTCGGCGGCGGAAACTTCCTCGATGAGCTCCTCACCCTCGCCGGCGGCGTCAACATCATTCAGGGAGGCGAAAATTCCTACCCTACCATCGACCGCGAAAAGCTTGTTTCCCTTAACCCGCAAGTCGTCATCCTCCTTCTCCCCGGCGTACCCCAGCACGTGGTCGCCGAAGCCCGCCGCTTCTGGTCCACCCTCACCGCGCTTCAAGCGGTCCAGGATCAACGCGTCTTCATCTGGACCGAAGATTACGTCCTCCTTCCCGGCCTGCGCGTCGCGGAGATCGCAAAGAGAATGCAGGACATCCTCCACCCCGAGCTGACGAAAAAGCCCACCACCCATCCTTCCACCCAAGCCGCCGCCGCTTCCCCACCGCGCCACTCGCCCATCCCCACAGGTGCGTTGTGAAGCGCTGGAGCGCGGCCACGCTGCTTCTCACATTGCTCGCAAGCGCCGTCGCATGGGCCCTCATCGCCGCCTGCTGCATCATGGTCGGATCCGCCGAAAGCTTCGGCTGGCCAAGCGCCGACATCATGCCCTACCGCCGCGAGCCCGTCCTCCTCGCCTCTCTCGTCGGCGCAGCCCTCGCCGCCGCCGGTGTCGCCTATCAAGCCGTCCTCCGTAATCCCCTCGCCGATCCCTACCTCCTCGGCGCCAGCAGCGGCGCGATGCTCTTCGCTTACCTCTGGCAACTCCCCGCGCTCTCTGCCTGGATCGTCTTCGGCGAACAAGCCTTCGCCTTCGCCGGCGCACTCTCCGCCGTCGGCATCGTCTTCGCCCTCGCCAGCCGCGGGGGGCGTCTCGAGCCGGTCACCCTCCTCCTCGTCGGCGTCATCGTCAACGCCGTCAACGGCGCCATCTTCCTCCTCCTCAACGCCATCATCAAAGATCCCGCCGCCGCCGGAGGACCCCTCACCTTCCTCGTCGGCGGCCTCCAAACCAACCTCCTCCGCCAGCAGGAGATCATCGCATCCATCGTCTGCGCCGCCGGTTGGATCGTCCTGCTCTACTTTAGCGGCGACTTAAACGTCGGTGTCCTCAGCGATGCCGAAGCCCAGGCGCTCGGCGTGCGCATCCACCGCCTGCGCTGGCTCGCGCTCGTCACCGCCTCGCTCATCACCGCCTCCGCCGTCGCCGTCAGCGGACCCATCGGATTCGTCGGCCTCGTCTGCCCGCACCTGGCCCGCCTCCTCGTCGGGAACGATCAGCGCAAGCTCCTCCCCATCGCCACCGCCATGGGCGCCAGCCTCCTCGCCGTCGCCGACGCACTCTCCCGCATGCTCTCCCGCCAGGGCGCTGCCGGAACCAAGCTGCCCGTCGGCGTCCTCACCGGATTGCTCGGTGGCCCTTTCTTCCTCATCCTCCTTTGGCAAACCCGCAAGCGCGCAGCCGCAGGAGAACTCGGCCAATGACCCTCCTCGCCGCACGCGACATCCACTTCAGCTACTCGACAACCCCCATCTTGGGCGGCATCGATCTCCATCTCAATGCAGGCGAAATCGTCGCACTCATTGGTCCCAACGGCAGCGGCAAAAGCACCCTGATCAAGCTGCTTCTGGGTCACCTCACCGGCAGCGGCGACCTTCGCTGGGACGGCCAACCCATCGCAAGTCTGCCCCGCCGCGACCTCGCCCGCCGCGTCGCATACCTTCCGCAGTCCCCCACATGGGACATCGAGCACCGCGTCGCCGACGTTCTCCGTCTCGGACGCGCGCCCTACTGGTCCGCCTTCGGCATCGAAACCACCACCGACGCCCGAGTCGTTCTCGAAGTCGCTCAGCAGCTCAACCTCACCGATCTCCTTCATCGCCGTCTCGACGAGCTTTCCGGCGGACAGCGCCAGCGCGTCTTCCTCGGCCGATGCCTTGTCCAACAGCCTGCCGCCCTCCTCCTCGATGAGCCCAATACCTTCTTAGACGTGAAGCACCAGGTCGACCTCGCCCGCCTCCTCCGCAAGCTCGCCGTCGACAATAACGTCGCGATCCTCATCGCCTCCCACGATCTCATCCTCGCCGCCGCCACCGCGCACCGCCTCATCCTGCTTCACCAGGGAAAGGTCCTCGCGCAAGGGCCCGCGCCGGATGTCCTCAAACCCGATATCCTCTCCGCCGCCTACGGCGTCCCCATGCAACGCCTCGATCACGCTCCCGGCGCTGCCCCCGTTGTCGTTCCCGTTCTCGATCAGGATTTCACATGAATCGGAATTCCATCCCCCTCCTTATGTTGCTCGCGATCTTCACCACCGCGCCCCTCACCCGCGCCGAAGATCCCTTCACCCTCTCGACCCAAGGCACGTGGAGCGCACAAACCTACGCCTCTTCTGCCTTCGCCGCGGATGAAACCCTTCTCTCCGCCAACGTCGGTGTCGGCTATTACGTCCTCAACCAGCTCTCCCTCAACCTCGAAGCCGCCGCCTACGGCGTTTTCCAGGACGGCCCCGACGCCGTCGCCGGTGATATCCGCTTCGGCCTCCGCCACCACGTTCTCGTCCGCGACCGCTGGTCCCTCTTCATCGATGTCAGCGAAGGCTTCTTCGAAGCCTCCGAGCGCGTCCCCGAAGGAGGCACCCGCTTCAACTTCATCTTCCGCGCCGGCCCCGGCATCGCCTACCAACTCCACGACGACACCTACTTCATCGCCGGCGTCCACTACTGGCACCTCAGCAACGCCAAAATGGAAGGCAACGCCCGCAACCCCTCCCTCAACGGCGCAGAAGCCTTCGTCGGTCTCATGTGGACCTTCAAGTAATCCGATCACCACGCCGAGTGCCCGCACCCAGCTTCCCCTCGCGCAACTCTCTTCGGTTCGAATTTTCCAAACTTTCTGCCTTCGAATTTGTTTGGGATTTCTTATTTCGAACTTGTTTCGTGCTTCGAACTTCGTGCTTCGTGCTTCAAACCTCACACTCCAATCCGCTTCCTCTACACCGCTCTCCCCATATCTCCCGCTATCTCCGCCCCCGTCAGCGCCCTCCCATACACCCGAACCTCATCAATCGACCCCTGGAAAAACTCATTCCAAACCGAGTTCCCGCCAATCCGCAGCACATCACTGGAAGTCGTGATCGGCCCCGTCACCGCTGTCGACCCCACCAGCGTCCCATTTACATAAAGCCGGATTGCAGATCCATCAAACGTCGTAGCCAGGTGCGACCACGTATTGAGCGGCAGCACTGAACCCCCGCCCGCCGAGTAATCTGTCCCCGCCTTGTTGATGTACCCCGCCGGCGGCATCCCCGCGCCGCCGTAGGCGTACATCCCATACGCCAACCCGCCCGGCCGCTGCTTCATGATCACCGTCCGCCAATCGCCGCCCGCCGTCGGATAAACCCACGCCTCCAGCGTCATCCCATTCGTCAAATCCAGCAGCGCATTCGACGACACCGTCACCCACGAACTCGTCCCGTTAAAGCTCAACGCAGATCCAAACTTCCCTGCCACCCGCGTCGCATTGGTGATCGTCCCTGTCAGGTTATGCCCCGAAGCATCAATCACCGACGCCCCCGAAGCTTCATTGAACCCCCACGCCGCCACCAGGTTCGCCGGCGCACTGTTCGACACCGTCACGTTCACCGCCGCCGACGTCTTGATGTTCCCGGCCAGGTCCCGCGCCACCGCCGTGATCGTGTGCACGCCGTTCAGCACCGAATTGCTTGCCCACTGCATCGTATACGGCCCAGCCGTGATCTCCGCCCCCGCCGGCTGCCCATCCACCAGGAACTGAACGCCCACCACCCCCACATCATCCGATGCACTCGCCGACAGCGTCACCGTGTTGGACACCGTCGCATTGTTGGAAGGCGCCGTGATCGCCACTGTCGGCGCGCTCGTATCCGCTGTCACGTTGCTGACCGCTTCATTCGAAGCCGCGCTTAAATTCCCTGCCGCGTCCCGCGCCATCACCTTGTAGTACCAGGTCCCCGGCGTCACGCTGCTGTCACTGAAAGCGTTCGTTCCCACCGTCGCGATCAGCGTCGAATCACTCGGCACAAAACCCGCCAGGTTCGACCGATACACGTTGTAGCTGGACACCGCCACGTTATCCGTCGACGCCGTCCATGCCAGGTTGATCGGCGCATACCCGCTGCTCGCCGTCAGGTTCTTCGGAGCCGTCGGCGGCGTCGCATCCGGCGTCGTCGGCGACGTGAGCGTAAAGATCGACTGCGCCGGCACCGTCACCGAAAACAATCCATTGTTCACCGCCACATCCGCCTGCCGCGCCAGGCTCAGCGCCGACGTCGTCTCATAAAGCTCAAAGCTGCTCGCCGACGCACTTCCAAGGTTTCCCGTGAACGAAGCCGCGCTCGTCCCGTTGTTCTGCCCAACGATCGTGAACTTCCCGCTCGCCGGATCCACAAACGCCAGCACCAACACATTCCCCACCGTGGTCGAAACACCCACCCGCCGCATCCCCGGCCGCACAAACTTCGTGTACTGCGCCAGCGCATACATCCGCTTCCGCACCGCGTACGTGTTCGTCGCCGCCGTCCACTTGATCACCCCGTTCGAGTTCACGTACCCGTGATGCTGATAGAACGAATCAATCCCGTCGTAATGCGCCGCCCCCGAAGCCCCGCCCGAAATATGGTTGTACAAATACTGGCTCATCTGGAGCGAATACGCCCAGTCGTCCGCCACCTCCACCCCTTCATCACCCTTCGGGAGCCCGCCGCCAAATTCAGTCACCCACCAGTTCCTCCCCGCCCACCCGCTGTTCTTCACCGAGCTATCAAAGGCAAAGTTGTTTCCGGCGTAATCGTGAAATGCCAGGTGATACGTCTTGGCCATCACCGCCGCATCCGTGAAGATCTCGTTGATGTACGAGCTGCCATTGCCCGCGGTGTCGCCGCCGATGAGCTGAATGTTCCCCAGCCCCAGCGTATCCAGCCGATTCAGAAACTTACTCACGATCCGGTGATACTGCGCCTCAAAAACCTTCGGCCCCTCCGGATTCCCCAGATCCTGCTCGTTCATCGGCGACACAAAATCGATCTTCAGCCCCTTCTTGTGCACCGCGTAATCCAGCATCGTCGCCACCATCTCGACATACTCATCCTCCATGTTCGTCGAGATCGCCGTCCCACCCATCCACGTTGGGATCGTCCCCATCGCGTTTACGAACACCGGGATCTTCCGCGCGTTCAGGTACCCGATCGTGTTCCACAGGTTCGTGAACTTCGTTGTCTCGTACAGCGCGTTGTAGTAAGCCGCGTTCGCGACAAACGGATCCGAATTGTCGTTCGCATCCTCCCAACCAGAAACGCTCTCCACGATCACCCGATACAAACTCGCCCCCATCGTGTTCACCAGCGTATCCAGCTGCGGCACCACGGCGCCGTTGTTCCACGCCGCCGAGTTCAGATTCACCCCCAGCCCGTCCATCATCTGCAACTGCTGCCCCGGCGACACCGTCAGGTTGTACGTCCCATTGCTCGCCTTTACCGTCGTCACCGCCGACGTTGTCAGATTCCCCGCCGCATCCCGCGCCACCGCATAAATCGTGTGGCTCGAACCATTCGCCAGCCCCGTCGTGTTCCACTCCAGCGCATACGGCGCGGCAGTGTCTTCCGCGCCGAACGCGACCCCATCTATGAAAAACCGGACACCTGCCACGCCAATGTTGTCGCTCGCGCTGATGGTGATATTCAACGTCCCAGCCACGTTCGCGTTTGCCGTTGGTGATAAAATGGAAACCGCCGGCGGCACAGTGTCCTGCACCGTCACGTTCACAGGCGCCGACGTTTTCGCGTTCCCCGCGAAATCCGTCGCCACCGCCGTAATCACATGGCTTGCCCCAACCCCGCCCGCCTGCCACACAACGCTGAAAGGCGCTGCGCCGTCCGGCGATCCCAGCGGCACGCCATCCACGTAAAACTGCACGGCGGAAATGCCCAAATTATCATAAGCATCGGCGGTTAAGGTGACGGCCCCTGAAACCGTGGCGCCCGCGCCCGGCGCGGTCACCGAAACCTCGGGCGCAACCGTCTCGCTCAGCCCCAGGTTCGCATCCACCGCCCCCAGATCGTCCGGCCCGATCACGCCATCAAAATTCCAATCGCCCGCAAACCAGTTCATGCCGCCAGCCATGCTGACTGATGCGCCGGCGTTGGAATCCAGCGCCCCGTAATCGTCCGGCGTGACCATGCCATTGAGGTCAGCATCACCGAGGAACGTATAAGCCCCCACAATCGCCTGGGCCGCGACCGTACCTCCGCCAAACGGCCAAGTGCCGGAATTGAGGACGGCGTTGTCGAAGAGGGCGAGGATGGGATGCCCGAGTTCGATCTGGCCGGTGCTGGAGATGATCCCGCTGGCGTCGTCGGTGACGAAATCGCGGTAACCCTTGAAGCGCAGATCAGATAGGCCGGCGAAATTCCCGCCGGTGACGATCAAGTTGTTGTTGTTCAGGTCGAGAACACCGCCGTCACCAATGCCCAGCGACACCGTTTCGATGTAACGGTTACCCGCTTCAAGCCGCACGATCCCGCTGTCAGCGATGCTTAAAGCCTGCAAATGCTGCGTCGCCCGCAGGTTACAAGCCGCACCCCACCCCACCTTCAGGCTCGCCTTAGCGCCCCCCGCGCCCAGGTCCGCCCCAATCTCATGCGTCCCCGCCACCAGATTGTAAACATCACTCTCCGCGGCGCTTCCGCCGCCGATGTGCGTGCAATCGACGGATGTGCTTTGGACGGTGATCGTGTCACTGCCCGCGCCGCCGGCGAGCGTGATGCTGGCGGTGACTTGCCGGCCGATGGTGATGACATCATTTCCACTGGCGCCGGAAACGCTGATGCGCTCGACCGCGGTGGCATCGGCGACAGCGATGCCGGCGCTGCTTGGCGCGGCGGCGCGATTGTCGATGCCGATGGCGTCGCCGGCGGCGGAGCCGACGACGTTCAGGAAATCTCCCGCAGCGCCGTTGCTGCCCGCGTTGAAGGTCATGCCGCCGCTGGGCAGCGGGTTGCCATTGATGTAATCCACCGTCAGCACGTCGTCCCCAGCGCCGGTGTCAATCGTGATGGAGGAAACGTTCGCAAGTGTCTGCGTATCGATCACGGACCCGTTGAGCAGCACCTGAACCTGCGACGGACTTCCAGCGACTGCGCGCAGCAGGTAACTGTCCGTGCTGCCGGTCCCAGAATAGATCATTGCCGAGGCGAGGAGGATTCGCTGCTCGAGCATCTCGGCGATCGGGCGGCGAGCGCTTGGGGCTTTTTTAACAGTTCGAGTGGTGCGCAAGGACGGCTCCGCCGCATTAGGAATGTGGAGAAAAAGCAACATGCCCTCATGCACAAGCCGGAGCAGTGTCGCCCGGGCTCACCCAGCATAAGGTGCGCGAAACATAATCGATCTTCGCCGCAGGCGAAAGTTGCAAAAGGAAATCGCCGAAAAACTGACACGCTTCAGCTTCATCCGCCGGACTAGCTTCCAATCGGGACGTTCATGTCGCTGGCGATCTCGGTTGCGCTCAGCGCGCGGCTGTAGATGCGCACCTCATCGATCATGCCTTTGAAATACTCACCCCAGATCGAGTTTCCACCGATGCGCAACACATCCGTGCTGGTGGTGATGGAGCCGGTGACGGCGGTGGTCCCGGCGAGGGTGCCGTTGACGTACATCCTGACGTTGGAACCGTCATAGGTCGCCGCCAGGTGCGACCAGGCGTTGAGCGGCAGGATCGTCAAACCGGCGGCAGAATAGTCCGTCGACGACTTGTTGATGTACCCCGCCGGCGGCCGGCTGTCTCCGTCGAAGGCGTACAGCGCATAGGCCAGGCCGTTCGTTCGCTGCTTCAGCATCACACTGCGATACCCGCCCGCCTGTGTGGGATAGACCCAAGCTTCCAACGTCATTGCGGTGGTGAGGTTGAGCAGCGCGTTATGGTTGATGGAGACCCAGTCGCTCGTGCCGTTGAAGAGCAAGCCGGTGCTGTATTTCCCGGCGGCGTACTGCGCGCCTGTGATCGTGCCATTCAACCCGTGCCCCGATCCGTCGACGGCGATGGCGCCGGCGTTTTCGTCGAAGCTGTAAGAGGCAACGAGGTTCGTCGGCGCGGTGTTGCTGACGGTGATGGTGATCGGCGCGGAGGTCGTTGTGTTCCCGGCAAAGTCCCGCGCAACCGCCGTGATCGTGTGACTCCCATTGGCAACAAGGTTGCTGGTCCAAGCAACAGAGAACGGCGCGGTGGTGTCTTCCGCGCCCACGATCTGTCCGTCGACTTTGAACTGCACGCCCGCGACCCCCACGTTGTCGGTCGCGCTGGCATTCAGCGTGACGACATTCGAGACCGTCGAGCCGGCGGCAGGGGCGGTGACGGAAACGCTCGGCGCACTCGTATCCGCCGTCACCGTCGCCGATGCCTGGTTGGAAGCTGGCCCGCTGTTGTTGTTCGAGTCGACCGCGACGACTTTGTAGTAGTACGTCCCCGCGATCGTCTGATCGACGTACCCCGTCGTGGTGCTGGTCCCAATCAGATTCCCCGCCGCGGGTGCGAACCCGCTGGTGGTGGAGCGATGCACGTTGTAATGATCCACGGCAAAATCGTCACTCGCCGCGCTCCAGCTTAAGGTTGTCTTGCCCACGGATCCCGTTGCGCCCAGGTTTGTGGGCGCTGTCGGCGGCTGAACATCTTCCGTGGGGCTGGGCAGGCGAACCATCGGCGCCACCGAAGGCACGCCGTTCTTGTCCACGATGAACAGCATGTAATACCCGGGCGGTGCGATGTTGGAATCCGCGGGCGCCTGCACCGTCAACCCGCCGTTGGTCACGGCAAAATTCAGCGGCACGCGGCGCTGGTCCATGTTGAACGCATGCGTCACCGATCCATTGCGAACGAGCGACACCGATGCGATTTTTGACGCATCCGGCGTTCCAACGAAGAAGCCGGAGCCGTACGTAGCGAGCGTGGGTGAGCTGCTGATCGTGGGGCGCGCGCCGCGGAAGAGGTAGGGGGGTGAATAAATCTCCCCGCTGAGCTCCGCATAGTTGTTGGCGTAATTATGACCACTCCCCGCGACGAGCACGCGCCCGTCCGGCAGCAGCAGCCCCGTCGAGTGGTACACGCGGGAGCGCGCCATGCTGGACATCGTGGACCAGGTTTTGGTGTTGGGGTTCCAAAGCTCGGCGGGGAGCACGCCCTCGCTGGCGCTGATCCCGCCGATGGTGCTGGATCCGCCGGTCGAGAGCACGCTGCCGTCGGGGAGCACGGTGAGGTTCAAGTGCGTGCGCGGATATGCCATTGAACCCGTCTGCTGCCAGGTGGCGCTCGGCTGGGTCATGTCGATGACGTAGCTCTTCGATGACGAGGGGATGTTCCCGCCATTATCCGCCGGCGGCGACAGGTAGGAGCTTCCCGCCTTTAAGACCTTGCCCGGCTCATACATCACCGCGCTGCCCGCATCCAGCACCGTCGGATCGACGACTGACCACTGCTGCGTGTTGACGTTTAGCACATAGCTCGCCATCTTCGCCTCGTCCGAGCCCGCGACGAGGACGCGTCCATCCGGCAGGTTGAAGATGAACGGGTAATTCGGAATGGTCTGGTTCGCGGAATTCAGCGTCGTGAACTTATTGGTGATCGGGTCATACACCTCCGGGATCGGCACATAATCCGTCACGCCGTTGACCGAGCCGGCGACGACCAGAGCCTTTCCGTTGCCCATCGTGATGACGCTTGGGTACCAGCGGCGATATGCCATATTGGGACCGTCGGTCCAGGTGTTCGTGACCGGATCGAAAAGGTTTGAGATGTTCTGTCCGGTGAATCCGCCGAGGACGCACTCATGACCGCCGACGACGAGGACGCGTCCGTCCGCCAGCGCCGTCTGCGCGGAGCAGAAGATGTCGCGATAATCCGCCTGCGTCTCGGAAGGCGCTGCGGTGAACGCGCCGGTTGTCGGGTCCCAAACTTTCCCCGTTGTCCCGCCGATGCAATCCGGCCCGCCGTCCCACATCAGCACTTTTCCGTTTTTCAGCAGCACCGCGTTCATCGCGACGATCGGGAACGTGATCACGCTGGACCATTGTCCGACGGCGGCGGTGCCGGTGTTGCTGATGTTGACGGTGACGGGGGCGGAGGTGGTGGTGTTGCCGAGGGAATCGGTGGCGCGGGCGGTGAGCTGATAGGTGCCGTTGGCGGCGCCGGTGGTGGCCCATGCGACGGAGAAGGGGTAGGTGGTGTCGGCAGTCCCGACGGCGCGGTTGTCGAGGAAGAACTGCACGGTGGCGACGTCATTCAGATCGGCGGCGCTGGCGGTGAGGGTGGCGGTGCTCGAGAGCGTCTGCGTGTTGACCAGGCTGGTGATCGAGACGGCAGGCCCGGTGGTGTCGCGGCGGCCGAGATTGGAATCGACGGCGAGGTAATCGTCCGGCGTGACGGCGCCGTTGAAGTCGGCGTCGCCGGATGTCCAGCTTAACCCGACGGGGGGATTGGTGCCGAGGTTGGAGTCGATGGCGCCGTAGTCGTCGGGGGTGACGGCGCCGTTGAGGTCGAAATCGCCGAAGAAGACGGACTTGCCGATGATCGTCTGGCTGCCGATGGTGTTGCCGGAGTTGATCGGCCACTCGTTGAAGGAGGCGAGCGCGTTGTCGACCATGACAAGGATGGTGCTGCCGGCTGAGTTTTGGCTGGCGGTTGAGATGATGCCGGTCCTGGTGGAATCGGGGGCGTCGGCGTAGCCGTTGAACGAGTAACCCTGAAGTCGCGCGAAGGGGGATGGGCCGGTGTAGGTGACGACGAGCTTGTTGTCGTTGAGGTCGAGCTTCCCGCCGGGGGAGATGCTCAGGTTGTCGGTGAAGAGGCAGTTGGTTCCGCCGGCGCTCATGGAGACGCTGCCGGCAGGGCCGATCTTCAGGCTCTCGAGGTGCTGAGAGGTGGTGGTCGAGACGCTGCCGCCGTTGACGTTGAGCGAGAGGTGGGCGGTGGTGGTGTTGGCATCAGCGGTGAGCGCGTAGGTGCCGGCGTTCATCGTCAGCACGTCGTGATCCGTGGCGGTGGTGCCGCCGTTGAAGGTGAAGGTGGCGGCGGCGCTGGAAACGGTAAGCGTGTCGTTGCCGGCGTTACCGGTGACGGTCGCGAAGGTTTGGATGCCAGCGCCGATGGAAACCAAGTCGTTGGTGGGGGAGCCGAACACGTTCACGCGCTCGACGCTGTTACCGACGAAACCCACCCACCCGGCCGTGGGAGGAGGATTGGCGGCGTCGACAATGGAAACCGTCTGGGCGGCGGCGGTGCTGTAGGCGTTGAGCTGATCGGAGATGCCCGCGCCGCCGTCGAAGATCACCCCGCCGGCGGGGATGGGGTTGCCGTTGTCGAAGGTGAGGGTGAGGGTGTCGGTATTGGCGCCGGTGTTGAAGGTGATGGAAGTGACGTTGCTGAGGGTTTGCGTGTCGATGACGGTGCTGTTGAGGCGGACTTCGATCTGGGTTGGGCTGCCGGCCTTGATGCGCAGATCATAGAAGTCGGCGTTGGCGGAGCCGGTGTAGGTGAGGGCGCTGGCGAAGAGCGTTCGCGATTCCAAAGCCTCGAGCACCAGCTCGCGGCGACGACGAAGCAGACGTTTCATGTGATCAAGCTCGAAGCCGCGGCGCGAATCGACAGCACACCCACCGAGCCGGCGCAAGAACCAGTTAAAAGAAGAACAAGAAGACTCCCCAGCATACCGTCCGGCCCGGTCGTGACAAGAACAAAGCATGCGTGGGGACGCCCACGGAGCGAACGCTTTTGGCAACCTGCTGTAAAGGGCTGTCTCTGATGCAGTTGCGCCATATCTAGTGTGGGCAGGTACCTCGCCCGTGCACCTGATCTGGGTACTCCCTCCGCGTTTAGCGCGTCGTCGCTCCCCTCCGGCTCCGCAGCAGATCCGAGATGCTCCGGTAGTTGTTCGACTGCGCCAGCCCCAGCGCCGTGTTCCCCTCGTTGTCTCGGATGCTCGCGTCGGCGCCTCGATCGAGCAGCGCCCGGACGATCTCCAGGTAGCCGTTCTTCGCGGCCTCGTGCAGCGCCGTCCGGCCGTCTTCCTCCCTGATGTTGGGGTCTGCCCCGTGTGTGAGCAGAAGCTGGCACAGCTCAAAATATCCATTGTTGGCCGCGATCGTCAGCGGCGTATCCCCGTCTTCATCTTTGAGGTTTGGATCCGCCTTCTTATCCAGCAGCACAGCGGCAATGTCGGTGTAATTCTTCTTCGCCGCAAAGTGCAGGGGGCCATCACGGTCTTCGTCGGCGATGTTCGGATCCGCACCGTTGTCCAGCAGCGCCTCGGCCGCATTCTTGTTGTTTGCCTGCACGGCCTCGATCAGGGGCGTGTTCTTATCGCCGTTCTTAACATTGATATTGGCGCCCTTGATCTTCAGCGCGTTGTCTACCGCGTCGCGATTGCCATTTTTCGCGGCATCGAAGAGCGCGGCATTGCCAGCGTTGCAGCCGACGAGCGAGACGAGCGCCATAAAGCCGATCAACGAAGTGCAGAAGCGAAGCATGAATCCTCCTTGCCTGTAGTTGTGCGCGCGGAGGATACGCGTGCGTGCAGCAACGGGCAAGACGGATCAGGGTGTGGACCTGGTCGCGGTGTATTCAGAAAAGATGCCAATTTCGACTTCACGCTTTACATGATCGAAGCCGGCGGCGCGAAGCGCCTCCATCACCTTCTCCGGCTCAATGCAAGCTTCAATCGTGTCCGAGTAATACTCCCACAACTTCTTCGTCTCGGCGCTCGCCGCCGTCATTCGGCTCAGCGCCGGCACAACCCACCGCATGTAGCCCCGGATCAGCACCCGACCTGCGGCCCCGCGCGGGCGAGTGATCTCCAGGATGCACAATCGACCGCCAGGCTTAAGCACCCGGTGATACTCGGCAAACGCCGCCTGGAGATTCCCCAGGTGTCGCAGCGCATAGCCCATCGAAAGGAAATCCACCGCCTGATCGCGAACCGGAAGTTGCTCCCCCACACCCAGGACACCCGCAATCGAAAGCCCTTTCACCGCCCGCGAAAGCATTCCCACGGAAGGATCGACGCCGAGGACCAGCGCGGCTGACCCGACGATCTTGATCTCCTCGCGAGCCACAAGTCCCGTTCCCACCGCGACATCCAGCACGCGCATTCCCTGCGCTAGTCCTGCGCGAAGCAGCGCCCGCCGCCGATACCAGGAACCGGTGCCGAGCCCGAGGATTTTTTCAACGCGATCGTAATCGCCCGCGGTGTGGTCGAAGATTTCCTTCAAAAACTGCCGCTTGGTCTCGGGGGCGGCGTAATACCGATGAAGGGTAGGGTGGGGCGCAAGCGCCGGCGGCGTTTCCAACGACATCGGGCGCAGTTTAACCGCCGCGCCCCAAAGGTGGAACAACCACTAATTGACCGGCGTTTATGTTGTGTTAGCTTCTTTGAACTTTCCGGAGCGTTTCCCTGGGCATGAAACACGACGGCACCGAAAACATTTCAGGCGAATCCGCACGTCCGGCGTTCCGGCCGGGGGTTCTGGTTCCGACGTACAACAACGCGGGGACGCTGGAAGACGTTCTGCGCCGGGTGGATTACCTGGATCTGCCGGTGATCGTGGTGGATGATGGGTCGACGGACCAGACGCCGGAGATCCTGCGGAAGTGGGAGCGCGAGCGCGGGGCGGCGGTGCGGGTTGTGGCGACGCATCCGGTGAATCGGGGGAAGGCGGCGGCGCTTCGCACCGGGTTCGCGGCGGCGGATCAGCGCGGCTTTACCCACGCAGTGACGATCGACTCAGACGGTCAGCTTCTGCCTGAGCAAATTCCGGCCATGCTGCGGGGGGCACAGAAGTCGCCAGATTCCCTGGTGCTCGGCGTACGCGATGAAGCGGCGGCGGGCTATCCGACCAAGAGCAAAGTGGGCCGGCGGGTCTCAAACTTTCTGGTGAAGGCGCAGAGCGGTGCGGAGGTGCAGGACAGCCAGTGCGGCTTGCGCGTGTATCCGCTGGCGCTGATGAAGTTTTTGAAGTGCCGCGCGCAGCGGTATGCGTTTGAGACGGAAGTGCTCACGCGGGCGGCATGGGCGGGCGGAACGTTTGTGGAAGTGCCGGTGACGTGCCATTACCCGCACGAGGACGAGCGGGTCAGTCACTTCCGGCCGTGGGTTGATTCGTGGCGAGGCGTGGGCATGCACGGGCCGCTCCTGCTTCGCGCGCTCACCCCTGTTGCTCACAAGCGATGGGAACGCGCGCCGGAGGTTCAACGTGAGAGCGCCAAGTCCAGCTGGTCCCACTTCGTCGACTCAATCAATCCCCTGGCAGCCTACCGCCAGTTGAAGACCGACAGCGAAGCCGTGCCGGCGATGGCGGTGGCGCTAGGCGTGGGCGTGTGGATCGCAAACCTGCCGCTGTACGGCATCCAGACGCTCTTCGGAATCTACGCTTCGCGGCGGCTGCATCTGAACACTCTCGGCGTGGTCGTCGGGACGCAGATCTCAACGCCCCCCATTGGCCCGGTGCTTGTAGCGATTGCGATCGGGCTCGGGCACATTCTCACCCACGGCTCCCTGCCGGCGATCGGCGATTTGAACGTGCGCGCGCTGGGTTGGCGTCAAGTCCTCGGTCCGATTCTGCTGGATTGGGCGGTAGGCGGAGCGATCTTCGGCATGCTGATGGGCGTCGCGACGTTCTTCGTCAGCATGCCCCTGCTGCGCGCGATGCGGGCGCAGCGCGCAGAAGACGGTGAGGGTGATTCGGCGGGATGTGCGGCAGCGCCGGGGGCCGTTGCTTCTCGGTAGATAAAGTGTGACTACTTGGTCGCGAGGGATTCGAGCGCTCGTGCGCGGGCCAGGCGGCGCTGGCGATCTTCAGCACTCTTGGCGTCGGTCGTGCGGCGGGCTTCCGCTTCGGCGCGCTCGGCTCGCACGGTTTCGCGGTTGATGTCCTCGGGGCGGATCGCTTCCTGCGTCAGGATCGTCAGGCGGTTGTCTTTCATCTGCGCGACGCCGCCTTCGATGTAGAGGGTGCGGCGGGTGCTGTTGGCAAGGTCGAGGCGCAAAGAGCCCTGGCCGAGCTTCACCAGGAGCGGCGCGCGGTCGGTGAGGATGCCGATTTCGCCATCATGCGCCGGCAGGATGACCTGCGTGACGGTCTCATCCAAGGTTTGCTCTTCCGGGGTGACGACGACGCATTGAAATGCCATGGCGAGAAATTTAGGGGAACCGGCAGGGGAGGTCAATTGAGGGTGCGGCGGCTGCTTGGGAGCGGAGCAAACCCTGGCCCTACCCTCTCCCGAGCAGGCGGGAGAGGGGAAGAGGGGGCGGGGCGGCTCAACGAGGTGAGGAAGTTTGTTGCAAGTGTCGGGGGAAAGGTCGTAAAATGTTCACCCTGAAGTGACCACCGCGCCAATGCGCGGTGGTTTGTTGTTTCTAGTAGCTGTGTTAAAGGCTTGGAGCCGTACATGCAGATCGTGAGCCAGCAGGAAAAGGCGGAGCTCGAGCGCAAGCGCGAAGAGCTCTACAAGATGCAGATCGACGTGCAGGAGCGCATCCGCCGGGCGGCGGCGCTTGGGGACTTGTCGGAGAATGCCGAGTACCACTTCGCCAAGGAAGAAAACCGCAGCATCCAGCGCCAGCTGGCCGAGCTGGAGTCGAAGTTGAAGCACGTCTCGGTCGTCAGCACCGACAACGTCCCTGAGGATCTGGTATTCCTGGGCCATACGGTAAAGCTCCTGGACCTCAGCGACGATTCCGAACAGCTCGTCCGCCTCGTGGGCGAAGCAGCCACACCCGACCCGAACAGCGACATCCTACCCGTCAGCGTCAACAGCCCGATGGGCGAAGCGCTCCTGAAGCAGCGCGTCGGCGACACCGTAAAAGTGCGTGCCCCCCGCGGGACGATGGAGTTTAAGATTGTGGAGATTCTGCAGTAGGGGGGAAGGTAAGAGGCAAGAGGTGCGCCGCCTTAGCTCAATTGGCAGAGCACCGGTTTTGTAAACCGGCGGTTTCCAGTTCGACTCTGGAAGGCGGCTTTTGGGGGGTGGATGTGTTTCCCGAGTGCACGCTTGGAAGCAATGTGTTGCCTTCTGATCGCTTTGCGCTACTCGCGCACCTGAGCGACGAAGGTGTAGTCACCCGAGAGGACTTGCAGAACGAGGCGCTCACCAGTCGTGCGCACCACCGTTATCCCTTTGTTTTGGCTGATCGGCTGATTGTCTTCAGTTATCGCCGCTGCGTTGGCCGCGGGCATGTGAACTTCTGCCGTCGCTCCCACCGGGATTCGCACGCGCAACTGGAACTGGTTATCGGTGCGTTTCCACTGGCTCACGATCTTCCCTCGCGCCGAGTTGTATTGGGCTTTCACCCATTCCAAGTCTCCTACGACCTGCGGCCTGACGATGATTTTGTTGAAGGCCACGGCATCGTCGGCCGGACTGATCCCTGCCACGGCTTTGTAGAACCACTCGCTGACAGAGCCGAACATGGGGTGATTGTGCGAGAAGGTGTTGGTATCGAGAGCCCAGTGTTCCCAGAGCGTCGTCGCATCGTTATCGAGCATGAAGCCCCAACCGGGAAACGTGCGCTGGCTGGCGACGGTAAAGGCGACATCGGCGCGCCCGGCTGCGGTGAGTGCATCCAAGAGATACTTCGTTCCGAAGATCCCGGTGCTCAGGTGCCCCTTGTGCGCGCCCATGATGTTCTCGACAAGCATACCGACGACGCGATCCTGCTCCTCCTCGGGCGCCAGCCCCATGTGGAGTGCAAACGCCTGGCAAACCTGCGTGCCCGCGTCATACCGGCCCGTGCCCTCCTGTAGAAACTTCTGGTTGAACGCGCGCTTAATCTCCTCGGCCAGAGCCTCGGCCCGCTCGGCGTCCTGGGTCTTCCCAAGCGCTTGCGCGAGCCGCGACAGGAGCCGAACATTCTCGTAATAGAACGCCGTCCCCGTGAGCGCGCGCGGCTTTGGCTCTAAGCCCTCATGATCGCTCAACCCGTTGTCGAGGATGTGACCTTTGGCGCGCGACTCCAACAGCTTGACCCATTTTTGCGTCAGCTCGTACTGCTCCGCGATTAACCTGCGGTCGCCGTAATACTGATACAGCTGCCACAACAGCAGCGGGTGCGCCGTTCCCCATTCGACGGGGCCGGCCTTGTCTCCCAGTCCTTCGTCACTGATTCCGACAAAGGGCGCCGTTTCCGTGAACCCGCCGTTGGGGCGGACGGAATCTTCGAGATCCTGCACGGCCTTGCGATAAAAGCGGCGCATGTCGAAGTTGAAGATCGCCATCTCGCTGGAGGCGACGATGTCTCCCCCGTAGCCGAACTTCTCGCGGTGCGGGCAATCGGACTGCACGCTGAACATGTTGCTGAGCTGCGTGCGCTGAACCATCTGCTGGATACGGTTAAACAGCTCATTTGAGCACGAGAACGATCCGGCGGGGGTCACGTCCGAATGCAACCGCAAGCCCTCCACCGCACCGAGCGAAGGCTCACCCGGGTACCCGCTGACTTCAACGTACCGGAACCCGTGGAACGTGAATCGCGGCGTGTAAACCTCCTCACTCTGCCCCCTGGTGATGTACTCATCCTGCTGCCACGCCGTCTTCGGTGCGCCGGTTCCCGGATAGACGTAACTTGGCCCGCCGCCTTTGATCTGCCCGCAGGCGGACGTCATCCCATTGAGCGTGCCATCCGGATAAAGCAGTTCGCCATAACGCATCCGCATGCGCGTTCCCGCGGGAGCGCTCACGCGCAGGCGGGCCCACCCCGCGAAGTTCTCGCCCATATCAAAGATCCACACGCCCGGCTTCGGCTGCGTGAGCTTCACCGCCTTGAGAACCTGCTGCACGCGAACGGGCGGCGCATCCTGCGCGCATAACTTCCCAATCGCGCCTTGCGCCACCGCAGCCGTTGTCCACCCGGAATCATCGAATCCGACGCGATCCCACCCCGGCACTTCACGCCGCGCATCGTACGTCTCGCCGAGATAAACGCTGTTCCGCACGATGGGCCCATCGCCGCACTTCCAGCTCTGATCAGACGCGATTGTCTGAGAAGTTCCGTCCGAGAACTCCACGTGCAACTGCACTATCGCTCGCGGCTCCCCCACGACCAGATGCTCGCGCAGATTCAGATGTCCCCACAGCCGCAGCGGCAGCGGGTTGTACCAGCCGTTGCCCAGCATGATGCCGATCGCGTTGTCGCCGCGCTGGAGCTGTTTCGTCACGTCGTATGTCGAGTACAGAACCCGCTGACCGTAGTTTGTCCATCCCGGATCGAGCACCCGATCGCCTACTCGCTGGCCGTTGATACGAAGCTCGTAATATCCCAAGCCGCTGACGTACACGCGTGCCCGCCGCACCTCCTTTTCGAGACTGAAGCTTTTCCGCAGCAGCGGGTTGGGATCGTCGTTGAACATCTCCGCTTCGTTGAGAGGCTTGGCGCGCGGCCGCGCGATCCACGTGGCGCGCCATTGATCCGCGGGCAGCCCCAATTCCCACCACGTCGCTGCACTGTCGCTGCTCTCTTTACCCTCGCGATCCCACACGCGCACGCGCCAGTAAGCCCGCTGCCCCGCACGCAGCGGCTTCCCGCGGTACTCGACGCCGATGGATTCGGAGGACGCGATCTTCCCGCTGTCCCAAAGATCACCTCTATTTTGCGAAAGCGGTTCCGGCGATGATGCGACGAGGATCTGATACGCCGACTGATCGTCCCCGCGCCGATCGGATTCCAGCGCCCAACTCAGCACGGGCATCGGAACATCGATTCCCAGCGGCTCCACCCGTCCTTCGCAGCGCAGATCCGTCGCCTTGAGCGATGCGAGAGCCACACCATGGAGCAGGAGCAGGCAGGTGATGACGAGGCGCCCAAGCCCGAAGCGGTTCGTCAGCGTGAACCACGAATGCAAAAAACAGAAGCATTGCATTGCGCCAATGGTATCGGAGGTCGCGCTCTGCTCCCACCGTCGCGCGCTGTTGCGGTAGCTTTGCACCTGCGTCTACCTACGCGACGCGGCGCGAAAATAACCGCGACCCAACTTGCCCCCGCACCTTCTCGCCTAACGGCCCTTGTTCCTTTAAACTCTCCTGCGATGTCCGAGGACCCTTATCTTTCGCTGGTGATTCCCTGCTACAACGAGCAGGAGAACATCCCAACGCTTCTGTCGCGCGTCTCCGCCGCGCTGGACACGATCGGCCGGCCTTACGAGGTGATCATCGTCGACGACGGCTGCACCGATGCATCCCCGCGCATGCTCAAGGAAGCCGCCGCCCAGCACCCCTGGCTGCGCGTGCTCAAGATGAACAAGAACTCGGGCCAATCGGCGGCCTTCGAGGCCGGCTTCGCCGCGGCGCGCGGAGAAGTGATCGCGACCATCGACGCTGATCTTCAGAACGATCCCGAAGAAATCCCCCGCCTGCTCCCGATGCTCAACAACGGCGTCGACATGGTCACCGGCTGGCGCAAATACCGCGCCGACACCTGGTTCCGCCGCCGCCAGACCCGCATCGCCAATCGCATCCGCAACTATCTGAGCCAGGAGACGATCGAGGATTCGGCGTCGAGCTTAAAACTTTACAAGGCCCATGCGATCAAGGGTTTGAAACTCTTTAACGGCGCCCACCGCTTCTTCCCCACCCTCGTGAAGATGCGCGGTTACACGGTGCTGGAGACGCCGGTGAAACATTCACCGCGGCACGCCGGAACAGCAAAATACGGCCTGCGAAATCGGGCGCTCCGCGCCTTCATCGACCTGCTCGGCATAAGATGGATGAAAAGCCGGCACTTGAACTACCACGCGACCGAGCTGACGCCGAACCACACCGAAGTGACGAGCAGCAGGTAGCAACCGATCGAGAACAAACCACCAACAAACACCACTGAAATGAACATCGCCGGTCACGACATCGGAGTCTGCTCCTGGTCTTTGCACCCGAAGGACACGCCCGACTTGATTGCGCGCGTCAAAGAACTCGGGCTCGCGCATCTTCAGCTCAACACGCTGCCCATCGTCATGATGGACGACAAGCAGAAGCACTACGAGCTGGGGCTGATCCGCAACTCCGGCCTGACGATCACGGCGGGCATGATTGGTTTCCCGGGCGAGGACTACACCACCATCGCCTCCATCCGCCGCACCGGCGGGTTCGTTGCCGATGATCAGTGGGAAATGCGCAAGAAGCTCGTAGGGCAGGCCGCTGCGCTGACCGCGGAACTCGGGGTTCAAATGCTCTCCAGCCACGTCGGCTTCATCCCGCCCTCCAGCGACCCGAAGTATGGCACCATGATCGAGCGCATCCGCGACATTGCCTCGATCCTTGGCGAGCACAATCTGATCCTGCTCATGGAGACCGGACAGGAAACCGCCCCGGAACTGCTCCAGTTCCTCAACGATCTCCCCGTGCGCAACGTGAAGGTCAACTTTGATCCCGCCAACATGATCCTCTACGGCGCGGGCGATCCAATAGACGCAGTCAGCACCCTCGGGCGCCACATCGGTCACGTCCACATCAAAGACGCCATCATGAGCGACAAACCAGGCGTGGAGTGGGGGACCGAAGTTCCCTTCGGCAGCGGGCAGGTCCCGCCACGGGAATTTATCGATGCGCTGCACTCGGTCGGCTATCGCAGCCCGCTGGTGATCGAGCGCGAGGCGGGGGACCAGCGCATGGCGGACGTCGCCATCGCGATTGAGACGCTGAAGAAGGCCGCGACGCCGTAGTTCGTCCTGGGGGTCTCGCCGAAACTTCCCGCCGATCCCTAGAACACCACGCGCAGCAGGGCCATCGCGTCATGCCGCACATAAAAGTACATCGCCGCCAGCAGCAGCGAGAGACCTGCGTAGGCGGTCCCCATCGCCCATGCGGCGGGCAGGCCGATCTGGTAGTAGGGATTCTCGCGATCGCGGCCAATCAGCGTTTGCCGGACGCGCGGCCAAGCGTAGAGCAGGACCAGGATCAGGATGAAGTTCAGGCGGTGGTGGAGGAACCAATCCCAGATCACCATCGCGACGAGGATGAGCAGGCCCGGCACCCAGATCCAGGGTGTGACGGCGGCAGTGATTCGACCTCCGTCGAGCGGCGGAACGGGGAGCATGTTGAAGAAGTTCAGCAGGAACCCGAAGTACGCCAGCGGCAGCAGAATCAGGTGCCCACTCTTGAGGTACCAGAGGTAACAGAGCATGGAGCCGACGGTGCCAAGGAAGGGCCCACCGATGCCGACGACGGCTTCTTCAAGTGCATTGCGCGGACGCTCGCGAAGGTTGATCAGGGCGCCCAGGAACGGGATGAAGATCGGCGGGCTGGCGCGCAACCCGTAGAAGCGCATTGCGAAGACGTGGCCCATCTCGTGAACGAGAATCAGCAGCACGAACCCGCTGGCGAAGAGCAGGCCGGTGACCATGTCCGGGCCGAAGAAGAATGAGTAGACGATGATGCTGACGACCATCGAGCCGAGCGTCTTGGCGAGGGCCTTGGGCCACGGATCGTTGGGACGAACGACCGACTGCGGCGCGTTCATGGTCTGCGCCGGGCCGAAGCCGCTCATGAGCAAGCCAATCCTCTGCTGGACCTGGTGGTATTGCTGCGAGTCCGGTGGGAGCAGGGGGAGGCACTCTCGCCAGATGCGAGCCGCGGCAGCGGGATTGGATTGCTCGGCGCCCATTGCGTCGGCGGCGAGTCTGTTGAGGCGCTGCACGTAGACGAGCCCGTGACAGTTCGAGCACACGAGCATCCCCGCGTAGAGCAGGTTGCCGCATTGCGGGCAGGGGAATGTCGTCACGGTGGCTTGAGTCATCGCAGCGATTGTAGGAGTGCTGGGCGTGTTGTGCTTCATGGGCGCGGTCTAGATCTGCGGCGCGTACTCATTGACGCTGGCGGCGAAGGGGCGCGGCTGCCAGCCGAAGTCGCTGGTGAACTTTCGAATGTCGCAGGTGTTGTCTTCCTGGCTCATGATGACCTGATCGCGGTTGAAGCCGAGCAGCTTGCCGACGCCGATGCGCGCCAGCGTCCTGGCGATGGGGATAGGCATCGAGGCAACCATGCGCTTCTTGCCCACGACCGCTTTGGAGATCGTCTGGTGAAGCTGCGGCCAGGTGACGACTTCCGGGCCGCCGAGCAGATAGATTTCGCCGATCGTCGCCGGCTTCTCGACTGCGTCGACGAACGCGCGGGCGACATCGCCAACATACACTGGCTGTAAGCGCCCCGCGCGCTTGCCGCCGAAGTAGGGCATGAAGGGCATGAAGAAGATGGGCGCCGGCGCGCGATGTCGCGCCCACTGCGCCTCCATCTGGATGAACTCGCCCCTGGGGCCGTGGATCATCGACGGGCGGATAACGGTCCAATCGAGCCCGCTCTGGCGCACATATTCCTCGGCGCGCCACTTGGTCTTGTGGTAGTCGCTGACGGCGCTTGGGCGTGTGCCGAGGGCGGACATGTGGACATACCGGCGGATACCGGCGCGCTTGGTGGCGTCGACGATCTGCTGCGTGCCCTCAAAGTGAATGCGCGAGAAAGTGACGCCAGCGGAAGGCTTCTCCATGATGATGCCGACGAGGTGGATCACGGCGTCGCAATCACGGAGGCCTTCATCGAGTGCGCGCGGGTTGAAGAGATCGCCTTGAGTCGTGCGTAGGCGTGGATCTTGAACACTGAGCTTGCGGCGGTTGCTGAGAGCGCTCACGTCGTATCCGCGCGACAGGAGCTCTTCGACCACTGCTGTGCCCACGAAGCCGCTCGCGCCTGTGACGAAAATTCTACCGGCCATTCTGCTCCTTCGGTTGCTCTGCTCGGTGATTGTAAGCGGCGTACACTGCGGTGGAGCGGCTTGATGGGCAGCGAATCTGGTGAAATTAGTGAAAACAACACCAATGTTTGATGTTTCGCCGGTGCGATAGAAGCAGGAGGTGCGGCATTTGCAGCCTTTTCAGGCACAAACCTTAGGGGGCGAGTCGGAGGTGTAAGATGATGTCCGAGAACGCTTCCGGAGCAGAGTTTCAGGCGTACCTGATCGTCTTTGATGATGATGCGCCGCCCAAGCAGTGCGAGGTGTCGGCGATGAGCGACGAACACGCGGTCGAGCGCTTGAGGAATCAGTATCCGGGTTTCCGGTGGAAGGTGTATCGCAGTGGATCAGGCGAGGCGATTTACGCGCACCGGCCGGACAAGCGGAAGACGATGCAGTAGCGGTGGGCCGCATCAAAAGCAGCGGGGCAGACATTGTTGTCTGCCCCGGGGGGTGAGTCCCAAGTCCGGCTTCAATTGCTATCGCATCAGATTGTGGGTCACATCGTTGTAGGTCACGAGAAGGAAGACGCCGACAATGATCGCCAGGCCGACGACTTGTGCGATGGACTGCGTCTTGGGTGATAGCGGGCGGCCCTGGATCTTCTCGATGATCAGGAAGAGGAACAAACCGCCGTCGACGATGGGGATGGGGAGGAAGTTCACGACGGCGAGATTGGCGCTGATCATGGAGAGGAACCAGATGAGCCAGTCGTTGCCCTTGATGGCGAAGTGCCGGCCGGCGTTGAAGATGCCGACGGGACCCATCATGTTCTTATAGCTCACGCGGCCCTGGAACATTCGGTGAAGCGTGAGATAGAACTGGAGCACGAAGTCGCGGGTCTCGGTGGCGCCCCAGCTTGCGGCGACGAGCGGGTTGGGCGCCTTGCGCGGCTCGACGCGGTCGTGAAGCTGAAGCGAGTGCGAGAGCTTGTAGCCGCCGATGCTCGCAATGGTTTCGTTGTTCAGTGCGAGATCGAAGGTCTTCTCACCGGTCGGCGTTTGCGCCGTCACCTTCAGGGGCGCATTGGACTTGGCATCGGCGATCAGGCGCTTGACGTCAAACCACGACTGGACGGGCTGCCCGTTGATGGCGGTGATCTGTGTGCCGTTGGAAATGCCCGCGGCGGCAGCGGCAGTCTTGTCCTGCACGCCCGCGACGACGGCATGGCGATCGTCATAGCTGAGCGCCACGTGCAGGCCGTAGCGGTCCTCGGCGACTTTTACGTTGGGGGTGAGGCCCGTGACGACGACCTCTCGGCCGTCGCGAAGCACCTTCATTTCCACCGTCTGATCATTCTTGCCGGCCTTGTTTAAGCGGTCGATCAGATCGGCGGCGGTGGGATTGGCCAGCGGATCGGCGCCGTTGGCGTAGGAGATCTGCAGCACAACGTCGCCGACGAGCAGCTTTCCGCGGGCGGGGCTCTTGGGCATGATCAGCTCAATGGTGGTGCGCGGGATCATGCCCGCAAAGCTGAGCGACTCGCCGCCGAACGGGCTGGCAAAGTGCGGGAGCAGCGTCACGTCGTCAACAGTTCCCTTGGCGCGACGGACGGTGAGACGGACCGGGCCGCCGTTAGAATTCTGAATGGCCCGATCCAGCTTGTAATACTCTTCAACCTTCACGGGCTCGCCGTTGATGGCGGTGACGGTGTCCTCGGGCTGGACGAGAAGCATGTCCTTGGGCCAGATGCTGTCGGGGCCGACTTCTTCCTTCAATCCCTCGGCGTCCGCAGGCTCGATGCCGCGGAGCTCGACCGGCCGTTCGACGCCGATCTCGAGGAAACGTCCGCGTCCCTCCTGGGATTCTGGCGTCACGAACACGTGCTCTTCGCGACCATCGACGCGGCGCACGAGCATGGGCACTTTACCTTCGCCGGAGAGCGCCACGTTCAAAGTCACCTTGGTGAAGTCGTGCTGGTACTTGTCGTCAAAGTAGAGGATGCGGTCCCCCACCTGGAGCGGGGCGGGAGCGCCGGTGGAGGCGAGCGTCGCACGGGCGGCGGGGGAGTTGGGGGCCACCGCGCCGACCACTGCCGGCTGGACGCGGAAGCCGATCATGAACACGATCATGAAGCCGATGGCGGCCAGGATGATGTTCATGATGACGCCTGCGGAGACGACGATCATGCGGGCGCCGATGGACTTCTTGTTGTAAGCGCGGGGATCTTCTGACTGGCGGTTGGGGTTGAGATCGTCCTGCCCGAGCATCTTCACGTAGCCGCCGAGGGGGATCCAGTTGAGGCGGTACTCGGTTTCGCCGAAGCCGGCTTTGCGAGAGGCGAGGTACATCTTGTCAGCTTCGCTGGCAGCTTCGCCGAACTCGTGTGTCTGTCCAAGCCCTTCTCGCTCCCGAACGTAAGCCTTGAGCTTTTCTTCATACTCCTTCTGGGTGGAGCCGACGCGGAAGCCGATGCCTTTGCGCCAGGCGAACAGCGCCTGGCCGAAGCCGACGGCAAATTGCTCGACCTTGATGCCCACCCATTTAGCGGCGAGGAAGTGACCGAGCTCGTGCCAGAAGATCACGAAGCCGAATCCGAAGATCAGGAGGAGCAGGGAGGGGAGGGACGAAAGGCTCATGTTGAGAAGTCCAGTTCAGAAGCACTCAGATCCGCGAAAGGCCAGTGTCGTCATGCTGAGGTACTCCGAAGCATCTGGCATCGAACGTCGATCCGGCCAGATCCTTCGGAGTACCTCAGGATGACACCCTGTGCCGTTCCATCATCACTCGCGCAACAAGATTATAGGTTCGCACCGGCGGTTTCACGCGCCCAACGATCCGCTTCGAGTAGATCGTCCAGAGAAGGATGAAGCTGAACTCGATGCCGGTCAAGAGTTTGGCGCACCACTTCCGGGATGCGGCCAAAGCGGATTTTACCGGTCATGAACGCATCCACGGCCACTTCATTAGCAGCATTCATGACGGCGCCGGAAGTTCCACCCCTTTCGGCGACCTCATAGGCGATCGCCAGCCCGGGGAAACGATCGAGGTCCGGGGGCTGAAAATTCATGCTGAATGTGCTGCTCCAGTCCATCTTGCGCGAGATCCCGCTGGCCCGCTCGGGGTACGTCAGAGCGTACTGAATGGGCGTGCGCATGTCCGGCGGCGAGAGCTGAGCAATGACGGAGCCGTCGTTAAATTCGACCATGGAATGGATGATCGATTCAGGGTGGACGACGACCTGAACCATGGATGGGGGGATGTCGAACAGCCAGCAGGCTTCGATCAGCTCCAGGCCCTTGTTGAAGAGGGTGGCGGAGTCGATGGTGACTTTGTTGCCCATGCGCCAGGTGGGATGGGCGAGGGCTTGCTCGACGGTGGCGCTGGCGATTTCGTTTTTGCTTTTACCCAGGAATGGGCCGCCGCTGGCGGTCAGGATGATCTTCTTGATCTCGTCTCTTCGGCCGCAGTGAATCGCCTGGAAGATGGCGGAGTGTTCGGAATCGACGGGAAGGACTTTGACGTTGCGCTTGCGCGCTTCGGGCATGACGAGGGAGCCGGCGACGACGAGGGCCTCTTTGTTCGCCAGCGCGAGCGTCTTTCCGGCGTCGACGGCGGCGAGAACCGCGGGAAGCCCGGCGGCGCCGACGATGGCGGCGAGGACGAGATCGACATCATCGCGCTGGACCATCTCCGTCAGGCCATCGATTCCTTTGTAGATGCGGGTGCCAAGGCGGCGGATCTCAGCGATGGCGGCGTCGTCGGAGCCGTTATCGGCGAGCGCGACGCAAGCGGGTTTGTGCTGGCGGACTTGTTCGAGCAGCAGATCCGTGTTTTTGCGGGCGCTGAGGGCAATGGCCTGGTAGGGCGCACCGAGGTGTGCGATCACCTCCAGCGCGTTGGTGCCGATGGAGCCGGTGGAGCCGAGGATGGCGATGCGCTTAGACAACTTCTTTGACTATATCTAGAGGAGAAGAAAGCTTCACGCGTGGCATGGCCGTCTCGGCCACGCGCATGGGCGGGACGCCCATGCCACCTTAAGAAGCCTTGGTCTCTTCGGCTTGGGGAAGGTCCTTCGTGGAGTTCAGGCCGAAGAGCTCGAGGAATCGCTTGGTAGTGCCGTAGAGGATGGGGCGGCCGGGTTCTTCGGCTCGGCCGGCGATCTTGACGAGGTGCTTTTCCATGAGTGAGCGGATCGTTTCGCCGCACGCGACGCCGCGGATGGCTTCGATATCAGCTCGGAGGATCGGCTGCTTGTACGCGATGATCGCCAGCGTCTCGAGCGCCGCCTTGGTGAGCTTTGCGTCGATTTCTTTCTGGTGCAGACGGCGGAGGACGTCGCCAAACTGCGGCAGCGTGAGGATCTGGTAACCGCCTGCAACTTGCTCGATGCGGAAGGAGCGGGCCGTTTCTTCATACTGGCTGTTAAGGGCTTTGATGCCCTTGCGAATCGGTTTGGTGGAATCCAGCTCCATCAGCTCCGCGAGTCGGCCCCCGGTGAGCGGATGGTTGGTGCCCATCAGCAGCGCCTCGAGCAGGCCGAGATCCACGTCCGGCGCAGCCACTGTGCTTTCTTCGGCGGCATCTTCCGCGATGTCTTCGACGGCGCCATCCGGCTGATCCTGCATCACGCGATCGGCCGGGTCGACAGAAGCGGTGAGCTCCTCTTCGATGGGCATGGGTTCCTCTTCACGTACTAAGCGCATGCGGCCTCCGTGCCAGCAGGACCTATCGGCACTTTTGGCGCGTCAGGTCCAATAATTCTGCCGATGCCGCAAAAAAAAATCGGGCGACCCATCAAGGTCGCCAAGTCCAACACCCATAAAACTAGCCGAGGGGCGCTTCAAATCAAGAGAAGTGGGCGATCAAGCTTTCGTCGGCGCCTTTGGCTTTGTGGTCGTGACGTTTACAGCCTTCATCTGCTCCAGCACCCATTGCCTGAGATCAGCGGGGGAGCAGGGTTTTCGGAAGACGGCATCAGGCATGAGCCAATCGAGCTTTTCCTGTGTGCTCGGTTCGAATGAGCCGGTGACGACGGCGACTTTCAGGGGCAACTTGTGATTGCGGATGCGATTGAGGATGCCCATGCCCGAGCCGTCGGGAAGCTGAAGGTCGAGGAGAACGACCTTGAGCGTGGGAACGTGAAGGGCCTGGATGGCTTCCCCCAGCGTGGCGGCGGCGCCGACCTTCAAACCTGCTCGCTGGAAAATTTCGATCAGGGCCTCGCGCTGGGGCTGGTGATCTTCGACGACCAGGGTGTTGATCTCGTCCATAAGAACAACCGTCAGCAGCAGCAAAGGCGACGCTGAAACAACCGCAGCGGCGGCAGGAGAGATACGTGCGGGAACATGCCGGGTTCCTCGACACGCATCATAGAAGCAACGAAGTTAATACCGCATGAAAAGCGAGAGCTTCGATGAAACGAAGTTGCTGGCCCGGCGTAAGCTGGGCGAAGCATCGGCTTTAATCCATGTTGCCAAGCGTGAACGGCAGCACCCACTGTCGCTAACGTGCCCACATCCGGGCGATTCCGAAGTACCCCCAAGGGGAATCGAACCCCTGTCTCCACCGTGAGAGGGTGGCATCCTGGGCCGCTAGACGATGGGGGCGTCTGTGCCGCGTGATCGCGGAATGGCGAATCTTAAGACCACGAGCGGTTGAGTCAAGCGGAAAGGGGGTGGCCCGCCCGTGCGGCGCGAAGGTTCTGAAATTGCGACGGTGACGGATTCCGATCGCGAGTGTTACAAGCAACCCGACACATCGGAGAACTCAACATGGGATGGAGACTGGTGGCAGCGGCGACGCTTTTGCTCGTTGGTGCGGGAATCACTCAGGCGCAAACGGATGAACGATTGGTGGTGGATCCGTGGCCGGACAAGCAGTGGGGGCAGACGTTTGATCACCTGCTCTACCAGGAGCAGGGCCACGTGCGCGGGGAGCCGGGAAGTCAGTCCAACACGCAGATGTTCTGGTGGGATTCATACGGGCGATTTCGATTCAGCTCCACCGATCCGAACGCATTCTCGCTGGCGTATCGATATGTAACGGTGAACTTTGATTCGCGATCTCCGAGCCTGCCGGACACGCTGGATAAAGTTTCGCTGGCGGCGGGGCTGCACCTTGGTGAGTTCCAGGGGGGACGCGTGGGACTGGTGCTGGGTGCGGGTTGGAGTGGGGACAATCCGTTTGGCGACGTCGATGGGATGTTCGGGTTGGCGCACCTGACGTGGGAGAAGGCGCTGAATGATCGCGACGCGCTGGTGCTCTCGATCGACTGGGATGGCGGGGCGGCGTTTCTTCCGGACGTGCCGACGCCGGGGTTTATGTATGTGCATCGCGAAGATCACGGGAGCTTCGGGGTTGGGTATCCGCGGAGTTTCGTGCGCTGGGACATTACCGATCGGTTGAGCGCGGAGGCGGAGTATCGGGTGCCTTATGCGATCGACGCTTATCTGGATTACAAGATCGCCGGGGGCTTCAGCGTCTTTGGCAACGTCGCCAACTGGTTCGAGGCGTTTTATCTCAACGATCAGCCGCGCGAGGATCGATTTTTTCAGCAGATGGCGCGGGCGGAAGTGGGCGTGCGGTACGTGAACCCGAATGTGTTCATGGGAATGAGTTTGGATGCGGCGCTGAGCGTGGGTTACGCGTTTGAGCAGAACTTTTACCGCGGGTTTGATGTGCGCGATCTGGATAAGACGGCGGAGATTTCGGATGAGCCGTATGTGGCGTTGATCCTGCGGGGAACGTTCTAAGGGTTCATCTTCCGCGTTTGGTCAAAGAGCGGTCACCCTCCCTCTCCCGGATTACCGGGAGAGGGAGACAAGCCTACTTCGCGACGCGGCGGCCGCGGCGGGTGTTGGTTTTGGGCTGCCAGATTTTTTGCTGTTCTTTCCCATCGCCGTCCCCGTCCGCGGCGAACGCGTTGCCGGACTTGATCACGGGGGCGCCCTTCATCTCGTTGATCTTGTCGCGGAGCTGAGCGGCGCGCTCGAACTCCAGGTTCCGGGCGGCTTCGATCATTTCCTCTTCCAGCAGCTTGACGATTTCGGTGTTGTCAATGCCGCTGTCGTCGGCGTGGATGGCGCTGGCGACGGTCTGGCGAGCCTTCACCTCGGCCTCGATGCCCTGGCGGATGGCTTTCTTGATCGTTTGCGGCGTGATGCCGTTCGCCGAGTTGTACTGCTCCTGGAGCTTGCGGCGGCGCTCGGTCTCGTCCATGGCTTTCTGCATGGCGGGGGTGACGGTGTCGGCGTAGAGAATGACTTTTGAGTTGACGTTACGGGCGGCGCGTCCAATGGTCTGGATCAGCGACGTTTCGCTGCGCAGGAAGCCAGCCTTGTCGGCATCGAGGATGGCGACGAGGGAAACTTCGGGAAGATCTAAGCCTTCGCGAAGCAGGTTGATGCCGACGAGCACGTCGTAATCGCCTTGGCGGAGTTCGCGGAGAATCTCGACACGCTCGATCGTTTGAATCTCGCTGTGGAGGTAGCGGCCTTTGATACCAGCTTCCTGGATGTAGGCGGCGAGATCTTCGGCGAGGCGCTTGGTGAGGGTTGTCACCAGCACGCGCTCGCCGCGCTCGACGCGCTCCTTGATCGCCTGGAGCAGGTGCGGGACCTGGCCCTGCGCGGGTTGGACGATGATCTCCGGATCGATGAGGCCTGTTGGACGAATCACCTGCTCGACGATTTCGCCGCCGGAATGCTCGAGTTCATATTTGCTGGGCGTGGCCGAGACGAAAATGACCTGGTTCCAGAGTTGCTCGAGCTCTTCGAACTTGAGCGGGCGATTGTCGAGCGCGCTGGGGAGGCGGAAGCCGTGATCAACGAGAACTTCCTTGCGCTGGCGGTCGCCGTTGTACATCGCCTTGATTTGCGGGAGCGTGACGTGCGACTCGTCGATGATGAACAGGTAGTCCTTGGGGAAGTAATCCAGCAGCGTGTAGGGGCGCTCGCCGGGTTTTCGGCCGTCGAGGTGGCGCGAGTAGTTTTCGATGCCCGAGCAGTAGCCGACCTCTGCGATCATCTCCAGGTCATATTTCGTGCGCGCGAGTAATCGCTGGGCTTCGAGCAGCTTGCCTTCGCCGCGGAGCTGCATGACGCGGATCTCCAGCTCATCCTTGATCGACTGGATCGCGCCGGCGACCTTTTCCTCCGGCATGACGTAGTGGACGGCAGGGTAGATGAAGATCTGGTCTTCGCTCTTGAGCAGCTCGCCGGTGAGCGGGTTGATGGCGTCGATGTTCGTGATCTCGTCGCCGAAGAACTCGATGCGATAGGCGAACTCTTCGTAGCTGGGATGCAGCTCGACCACGTCGCCGCGCACGCGGAAGGTGGCGCGTTTGAAGTCGATGTCGTTGCGGCTGTACTGGAGGTCGATCAGTTTCCGCAGCATCTCGTCGCGATCTGTCGGGACGCCCTTGCGGATCGGCAGGACCGACTTCTGATAATCGATCGGCGAACCAAGGCCGAAGATGCAGGAGACCGAGGCGACGATGACGACGTCATTCCGCGACACCAGGTTGCTTGTGGCGGCGAGGCGCAACCGGTCCAAGTCATCATTCCGGCTTGCGTCTTTCTCAATATAAATATCCCGCTGCGGGATGTACGCTTCCGGCTGGTAATAGTCGTAATAGCTGACGAAGTAGCCGACGGCGTTGTTGGGCATCAGCTCTTTGAATTCTTCGTAGAGCTGCGCGGCCAAGGTCTTGTTGTGCGAGATGACGAGGGTGGGCTTGTTCGCCTTGGCGATGGTGTGGGCCATCGTGAAGGTCTTGCCCGATCCGGTGACGCCCATGAGCGTCTGGTATTTCTGCTGATTCCGCGCTCCCGCCGCAAGCTTCTCGATCGCCGCGGGCTGATCGCCTTGCGGCTGAAAGGGACTTACCACCTCGAACTGGGGCATACACGTCTCCGACTTATAGGGAAGCAGGATTATATCCCTTCAACCCGCTGCGGTCGTCGGAAAACGTCGCTATCTCTTGCTGCTCGCTGGGGCTAATATGCGCATCATGACGATCGAGACGACGATTCGCATCTGGCGGGAGGGGAAGCACTACATCGCCCATGCGTTGCCGATCGATGTGTCCAGCGCTGCGGATACGCCGGAGTTGGCTCGAGCCGCGGTTCATGAAGCGATTGAGCTGTTTGTCGCCACCGCCCGCGAGCAGGGGACGCTCGACGAAGTGCTTGAAGAATGTGGGTACACTTATGATGGTGCGAAGTGGACGGCTCCGGCCATCGTCGATCAGCAGCACGATCTTGTCGCGGTTTAGGATATGCCGCGGATTACGCCCATCTCATGGCAGCGTCTGGAGAAAGTCTTCCTCGCCGCCGGGTTTCGTTTCGCGCGACAGGACGGCTCTCACCGTTCGTACGTTAAAGCGGGCGTCGTTCGGCCCATCGTCATTCCCACGTATGATGAAGTTCCGGTCTTCATCATCCGAAACAACCTGCGCAGCGCCGGCATCTCGCGGGACGATTACCTGAAGCTTCTTGAGAAGTCATAGCCTCTGCGTGTCGCTGTTTGCAGCAGTCACTTGTTTGCCGGCCGCGTTACGGGGAACACCATGTACGGCGAGACATTCTCGACCATGCTCACGCCCATGCCTTTGACTTTGAGCAGGTCCATGGGCGTCTGAAATGGTTTCTCCTTCGGGCGGGTGGCGCGGAAGGTGTCTCGGTAATCGATGATCGCCTTGGCTCGCTTTTCGCCAAGTCCGGGGATGAGGGCGAGGTTGGAGAGGGGGGCGGTGTTGGGGTCGACGTGGGTGACGAGTTCTGCGGCGCGCGGGCCGTCGCCGGTTTGGGGGTTGGTGATGAGCTGGCGGTCGTGGTGGAGTCGAAACGCCAGGAACGCCCCGAGCAGGAGGACGAACGTCGCCAGGATTATTCGCTGCGAAGGCGTCCACGCTTGAAGCACGCGTGGATTTTCAATAGGCCCATGCCAATTTTCAATCGCCGATCGCAGCGGCTACTTCTTGGCGCCCCACTGGTGCAGCTTTTCGCGCAGGTCCTGGAGCTTGCCGAAGCTGGGTTTGGGGCGGAGCATGTCGTCGAACAGGCCGCCGCCGGGGATGTCGTGATTGAGGTCGGCCAGGTTCCCCCAGGCGATGGATTCGACGTACGGCTTGCTGTAGGCGAGCTTGTAGACGGCGTCGAGCCACTCCGCCTGGAGCTGCGGATCCCACGGGCGATGCCAACGGCCGGCCTGGCTCGGATCCCACTTGCCGCCGGAGACGTCGCCCGCATCGGCGGAGCTTCGACTGGGGGCGCAGACCGCGGTGAGATAGACGGGACGTCCCAGAGTTGAAAACTTGTCCAGCAGGCAACTGAGCTGGAAGAGGTCGCGGGTAAAGTTGCCGGGCGTGGGCGTTCCCATCTCCAGCTCGACGCCGAAGGCTTCAAAGTTGACGCCCGCCTGTGCGATCATCTCAGCGTAGAAGAGCGGCGGGACGCCGACGCCTCCCTTGGCGTGGTATTCGCCGAAGGGCTGGTTGATCGAGACCAGCGTCTTGGCGTTGGGCAGCAGCGATTTCACCTGCGCGATCAGCATCCGCGTCAGCTCGATGATCTGCTCGAAGGAGAGGTTGAAGTGCGCCCCGGAATTAAGCCCTGACACCACGTTCCAAGCGCCGACGGCCTTGCGGTAGCGCTGCACGATCTTCTGGACGTACTCGTAGCAGAGCTCGCGCAGGGTCTCGAAATCGTGCTCCCAGATGAACAACCAGTCCGGCAGCGCGCTCTCGTGCAGGTTCACCAGCGGGCCGGCGATGATGGGCGTGCGCTTGCGGGCGAGGTACTCGACCCACTCGTCGACTTCAGAGGTGTTGAAGACCTGCTCTTCCGGCTGAATCTGCCGCCAGTTCATGGGCAGGATGACGTAGTCGAACTGATCGGAGAGTGTGTCCTTGTACTTTTGATTGCCCACGCCGGGCGCGGCGCGGCAGCCGCAGACGTGGCGGACAAACGCGCCACCGGCGCGGCGGCGGTTGAGGAGCAGATCAGCGTGGAACCAGGCGAGCTGCTCCGAGAGATCCAGCGCGGTGGCGTGCGCCTGGTCCGCCAGCGCTGCCGCCTCCGCGGGCTGATCCAGTTTGCCCAGCGCATCGGCGAACATCGCCTGCGCTTCGCGGAAGGATTGCGTGAACTTTTCGGCGCGGGGAAAATCGAAGAGGTTCCAGTCCTCCTGCTTCTGCACGATCCGCATCAATCGAAAACGCGCCAGCTCCACGTTGAGGTTGTAGGGTTTGTCGCGCGAAGGGAGGCGCGTGGTCTCGACGTGATAGGACCCCGCCTGCCCCAGGTCCCAGAGGAGGGCGACGCCCATCGCCTGATCCTCGGCGGCGGTGCAGACCAGCAGGCCGCCTTCGAATTTCACCGTGCCGTTGATGGGGACTGACTCGGGCCCGACGCACACGGCCCCCTGGGGCGTGAAGGTGCTCAGGCGGCTGCCGTCCCGGTAAATCTCGAACTTGATCGCCATCGCCTGCCGCTACCTCCGTGGCCGGGGAATCTTAGCAGGAAAGGGGCGGGCCTCAAACGGCGAGTGATGGGGGTTGATCGGCGGCGGCGCTGTGGTGGCGCGAGGCAAGCTCTGAATCAGGCAGGTGTGAAGAGCGCGCGGCGGGTTTGACGGAGCAGTCGAAGCGTGTGAGGGAGCGTGCGCCCGGGGGGGTCACATGGTGTAGCCCCACTGGTGGAAGAGGGTTTGGGTGGCCCAGGCGAGGATGGTCAGGATGACCATGAGCTGGACGGTCTTGCGCATGCTGAGTCGATTGCCGGGGGGAGGATAGTTCATGGCAGAGCTCCCGAAAGGCGCACGTGCGGCGCTTTGAGGGGGTATCGGCGGAGCCCACGGGAAATCTTGAAAAGATCTTCTGCCCGTGAGTCGTCCGAGCAATTCAGGAGGGATGCTCACCGCAACCTCTCCACGATTACCGGGAGAGGGGAAGAGCTCAGGGCGCGTTACGCGGGCTCGCGCAGGGACTGGGCCAGCTTGGCGGTCTCGGTGGGATTGAGTCGGCGGACATTGAGATCGATCTCGCCGTTGTCGACGCCGACGTCTGTGACTTTGACGGGAACCGCCTTGGCGTTCTCGACCAGCGGGAGGAAGAGGATCGATTCAGCCGGCTCGTGGTTGGCGGCGTGGAGGACGAGTTTGGAGAGCGTGACGTACATCGCCTGCGGATTGGCCGCGCCCTGCGGATACACCCTGGCGGTTTGCTGCCAGATGGGGATCCACTTGTGCAGGCTCTCGATCATCTTCTGCTTGTAGCCGTCCCAGACGGCATCGGGCAGCGGAAGTCGGCCGCCCAAGACCTGGACGAGATCCAGGTGCAGCATGCCCTTCTCGTCGAGCTTGGGAACGAAATGAAAGCTGACGACGGCGCCCACGTCTTTGACAAGCGCTGCGAGGATCAGGCGGCCGTCTTTGAGGACGATGCGGGGCTCTTCGAGATACTGCCCATACTTGGAACTCCACCCGTAGGCGCCCGACCACTTGTCGAAGAGGGCGTTGAGCTCGTCCTGGGAGAAGCGGATATCGTGACCCTCTTCAGCGCGGGTGGCGGGGGTTTTGTGGCCGGATTGGTGGGCGAGATTAGAGCGAACGGCGTCGCCATTGAGCATGACTGCCCAATTCTGGGTTCGGGTGAGCTTCTCTTCGGCTTGATGCGCGACCTGGGCGACTTTTTCCTTCGTGAGCTTCGAAGCGTACCAGTCGGGCGTGCCCTTGTAGAGCATCAGGCTGCCGGAGCAGAAGATGATCACCGCGAAGAGGAGCACGGCGAGGCAGGCGAGAAGGCGCTTGGTCCAACGACGCATGAGGGGAGTTTAGGCGGAGCGAAAGGGCGGAAGAAGGGTTGCGGCCAAGGCGCGAAGAGCGCGAAGAGCACCAGACCCATCCTCATCTCGAGCTTCTAACTCAAATCCCCCCAGCCGCGCCATCAGATCGAGATCGCCACGGCCCGCTCCGGCGGCGGGTTATGCGGCCGGATCGATTCTTCGATACAGCTGCCCGTCGACTTGGACGAGCACGTGCCGGCCGGACTGGACGAGCTGGAGGGTGCTCCACCCCCGGGGAAGTTCCAACACGTGATCCGGGCGCCAGCTGAGCTGCTGCTCGGTGACGTCGAAGGCGCACAGGCCCACGACCAGTTGCCGCCGCCACGGACGCTCACCCCGTTGAGCGTCGAGGTTCGCGCCGACACCTCGCGTCCTCCGACATGGGACGCGGCCTCGTAACTGCATCCCGAACAGAGGACGAGCAACGGTAAGCCGCTGAACATTACTGCAAAAGCAACATGAGGTGATTTCATGGTCTGCTCCAATTCGGCATTCGAGGACGCATTACGGAGCCGATCGATGGCCGATCCGGCACTGCGCCAACTCCGGCACCTAACCGAACCGTCGCGTGACATAGCACGACGTGTGAACCGATCGTCGTCAATTCTTCGCACGCATGCAATGAATTCCTGTCTACATTAGAAAATCCTGTCCGGTTCAGAGCACACTGCGTGAACTGGTTGATCTTGCCGCACGACAGCGCCGCTGTTGGCCCGGGGGGTAGTGGCTTGCGAGGAAGAAAATTCGAAATATCAAATCCCAAACAAATTCGAAATCAGAAGGGGCAAATTCGAAAGGGAAATTACAGCGGACCGGCTGTGTTGCGGGCGCGGGCGTGGGGCGCGCGGGTGGTGAAGATCCATGGGGACGGGAGTCATTGTCGCTCCGGCATTGGCGCAGTCGCGGACGGGGTAGATGATCCCACGGGTGACCGGGCGATCGTGACGCGGCATGAGGGAATCATTCGCGCAAAAGAAATGACTCCCGTCCCCTTGGTCCCGTCCGAGCAACCGCGTTGACGGTATCCGAGGTCGCATAACGGAATGCCTTTCACTAGCCGCGGCCGTGGACGGGTGCAGCGGCGGGTTATGGCCCGCTTCACTCGCGGATTGTGAACCACACCGCCGCGGCCAGATCACACGGGGGCATCACGCAAACCAACTGGTACTTGCGGCCGGCAGCGAGGCCTTCCTTATCCCGGTAGAACATGAGCCGCGGCTTGTACGTTGCTTCCGTGCCGTCCAAGTTCAGCTTGACGGTTATCGCTTCACGTATGAAGACATGGGGCCCGCCGACTTGGTTCCCCTCCTCGTCGAGCACGACGAACGTGAAAGAGTAATTGGTGTAGTACGGCCGGGCGCCGTCGCTCTTGCTGTAGAGCGTGAGCGTGAGCGGCAGTTCTTTCTGGAGAGATACGGGCCCGCTCAACTCCGCTTTCATTTTGTCCGGCGGTCGGACCGGCTGTGTTGCGGGCGCGGCACCGGCAAACGACGAGCAGCAAAACGCGAGGAGCAAAGCCAATATCCGCATGGGGACCTCCCGTCGCCGCGAGCTATAACGGACCGACGCTCAGCGGCCGGGGCCGCGCCCCAGCAGCTTTCGAATACAAGAAACTATACCCGCGGCCCCGGTACGCAGCAGCGGCTGGTTATCCTGCGTCCCCGGTTGCAGCGGATGATCGCAGCATTCACCATTCAACCGCTTGATGATCGCCGAATCGGTGCCACCGTAACGCAGCGCAGCGGTCTCGGACACTCCGATCGCCCGGATGGCGTGCTCGACTTCTTTGGAGGTCTGTGGCTGACTACGAAAGTAGCACTGCCGAAACTCCTGCGCGGGGTCGTTCATTAGCTCTGGTGCTTCACCGTGCACCAGACAGCACCGCATGCACATGCCCTCCTCGACGTAGAAGTCGCCGGGTGCATTCTCTGGCACGCGTTGGGGTAGAGGGGTCGCCATAGCGGGATGACGGACCGACGTTGAATGGCCGCCCCGGCGCCGACCATGCTTACGAGTCACACGGACCGTTTCGCCGGGCCGGTGCAATCCAGCGGCTGGTTATGCCGCAGCCGGGGGGGAGGACTTCCGCTTGATGCGATACGAATCAAGAAGCCCGCCGAGGATCGGTAACGCGAGCATGAAGAACGATAACGGCGTTGCGACGGATCTGGAAGGATCGAACACGGCCCAAGCGAGAATGAAAGCGAAGTAAGGCAACGTGCACCACACGCACCGGACACCGATGCGAGCGAGCACATCACGGCTGTTGACAAGCGGGATCGTCGTCGTCATTGATTGCCAAAGGCCCATGCTGTCTCCTGCGCCATAACTATGGTTGACCGAACGCCCGGCGCTAATCATCCGCAGGAGCGTGTGCGCCTATCCTATTGCCCGCAAGGGATCACAACAAGGTGATTATGGTTTGGCTTTCAAGGCTCATGTTTGGTATTTGCCCCAGTCATGAAACTCCTCGGACGCGCAGACCAGGTCTGCCGCCGTCGGAGCATGTCAGGGAGGACCGCCCAGGTTTATGGTCAATGGATCCGGTGTTATTTAGCCTTCTCTGCCGCTGCGCGGCGAAAGTGGACGTCACCGGAACAGCTAGCGACCGCGGCGTCGAAGCCTTTCTGGATCACCTCGTCGGCGACCGCCATCTCGCCGCCTCGACGCAGCCCGCCGCTGCCCAGCTGCGTGCGATGATGCCAGGCCGCTCCCATGGCACTGGCCTTCGGTAGTCGAGTGGCTGTTGGTAGTGGCCGTTAAGCGGCCGCGGCGGCACACGCGACGCCAGACCTTCAACAAGTATACCCGCCGCGGCGGTCCACTCCGGCGGCTGGTTATGTCGCCGGGGAGTCCGGAGTCGCGGGGTCGCCGGCCAGGTTGACGAGTGCGGCACGATCGACGTGGAGGGTAACCGCGCCGCACGCGCAGCAGGCAATGGCGGCGACATCCAGCATGCCCGTCGCGCTGAAAAACTTCCTGATCTTCCGCGGCTTGAATCCGACCTCGCCCGCCAGCTTGCCCGGGACGGTGAGATTGGACCCGCAAACGGGACAAGAAGCGCGTTCCGGTGACGGAGAGGAGCTTCGATAGTCGAGGGGTTCAGGTGACATAACGTGAGGCCCTCCACCGGCCGCGGCGGCGCACGGTCGACCGCGGGTGAAGTATACCACCGCCGCAATCCGCTCCAGCGGCGGGTTATTCCGCTGGCCGCGTGGCCACGCCTACCGGAGCGGACCGCAAACCTTATGCCCGTTGTCCGACGATGCGAACCCCGCACACCATTCGTCCTCCGGATAGTGGGGGTCGCGGAACTGCCACCATTGAAGCGTCGGAGGTAGCCCACGCCGTTTCCCTTCGAGCCATTTTTCAACCGGCGTTTCATCGCCACCACAGGCGGGCCGAACGGTAGTAAACCGCTTCGACCGAATTGCCGTTGTTGGCGATCTCCCAGTCGATCACGGCTTTGATGTCGTCAGAGACTCGAACGTCCAAGCTCGCTCCCACAGCGGAATAACGTAAGGCCGATCATCGGCCGGGCCGGTGCCGAGCCGCGCTCGATCGAGAAGAACTGTACCGCGGGTCCAATCCGGTGCATTGGCGGGTTATGCGACTGATTCCGCCGGGCGTACGCTCTCGATCATCGTGGGGACGAGGTCTACGACGTGCCTGACCTGCTCAAAATCCGGGTGATCGACAAGGCAAGACGCGGTGAAGATGATCTGGCGCACGCCACTCCCCACGATCCAAGTGTACAGCCGTTGGTGATACTGCTCCCACTGACCGCTCTGCTCGTAGCGGTAGAAGACCTTGTCCTCGCCAATCCTATTGAGCACCAAGCTTTTTTCGCGCGCCTCCTGCGCCACGCGCTCCACCGCCAGATTCGTGTGGGACGGGTCCTTGGGGATGCCGGTGATCGTGGATACGTGCAGGTTCAACGCGTCGTTGTGCGCGACGTACGCCATCATCGCGCCGTTCCCGCGAAAGCCGTAGTCCAGACCCTCCGGGAGGTCCAATGACAGATAATGGTCGCCAAACGTCACTCGCATTGCAGCCGCATAACGTACCAGGTTCAATGGCCGGCACCGCGCCGACCGACGCTGATTTTACCAAGACGGCTCGACGCAGGGCCGGTCCAATGCAGTGTTCGGTTATGCCCCGGCAACCGGCGGTAAGTTGCAAACGCTGAAGGAAGCCCACGATAGTCCCGCGACATGGGCGCGCCCGGATTTGCCGTCGAACACGCCTTCAAACACGCTCACGCTGTCGTTTGCGAGCAACGGCCCGGAGACACGCCAGTCGCTCGCCAGACGCCTGGCGGCAAGAAGCAACTCCAAGACGCCTGTCGCTGTGGGGGAGGCAAAAGGGCTTCGGAGTGCGACCTCCCACAGTTCGGGGATCTTCCAATAGACCCTGGGTGCCTCGGTAACCTCGGCCGGCAGCATCTCGCGGGTTCGCGCTAAACATCGGCCGGCGCCAACGGCGTCGTTCACGCGAAACATCAGGCGCCAGGAGACTTCGAGGGGCATAACGTAGGCGGATCACCGGCCGGGCCGGCACCGACCCGCGTCCGATCGAGAGAAACTATAACGCCTGCCCGGTCCGATGCATTGGCTCATTATGCCTGCTGGTCGCGCGAGCGGTGCCACGGCGCGCCGACATGATTGCGCCAGGCTGTCCAACCGGGAGGAAGATCCGCGATGGTTCGGAGCGTCGGGTCAAGTTTGAGCGCCTCTTCCATCGCGATGACACGACCATCCTCAGTTACGTCCGTCGTGCCGCAGACGAATGCCCAATCGTGGTCGTCCGCGTAATGCATCACGCGGAGGATCGGCAGCCCCTCCTTGAGCACCTGCCGTGTCGTGATGGCAGCTACGCGCTTACCTTGATCAAAGGGCCAGTCGTTTGCAGGCATAACGTAATGCCGTTCAGCGGCCGGCGCGACACGCGCCGGCTCTGGCAGATCATACTACCACCGGTCCGCTCCAGCGGCGGGTTATGTCGCCCGCCGGTGGGCGTGCGCTTCCCACGCGGCCCACTCCGCGTCCGACAGCCGGACGAACGCGTACTGCTCGTGCGTGACCGTTCCGAACAGCAGCGCGCCGGCGCGGTAGACGCACAGGTCTTCGGCCCACGCGGCGGTGCGGCCCGGGTCTGCCGCCAAGACCTCGTGCAGCACCGGCAGACTGGTCGAATCAAGACGCCACACCTCGAGCGGCCTCAGGTTGCGCTGGCCGCCATACGTGACCGTCGCCTCGCGTTCCCGTGGTTGCAAGGCGGCGAAGGCGAGCCTGCCGGCCAGCCGGCGTGCGTCGGCGCGACCGCCGTCACCGCGGGCCAGGACGCTGACGCGAAACTCGTCGGCGCCGATCGAGAGCAGGAATTCGAGGAACGGCGAGTCGGGCCGAAGCGCCGGGTCATCAGAGGGCAGCGTTCGAACGGTGACGGGCGATTCGGGCGACACAACGGACCATCGTTCACTGGCCGGCACCGCGCCGGCCGGTGTTCGAACCCATTAAGGGGACGCAGTTCCTTTTGGCCGGTGGCTATCGGGAACCCATCGCGTCCCCTTACACGTCCCTTATTTGTCCTTAGCGGGCTGGGTCGATGCAGTCGCCCCACGGTTAGGAACATTTTTTATCCGGCCCGTTCGCGGATTGAACGAAGGGAGATACTTTCGCGATCCATCCTTCTGTAGTACATACACTGTCTCCTCGATCGCATCGCGCACATGGGTCCCCGGAAGAAAATCCAGCGTGAGCTCCGAGTCTTTGGGTTCTTCCAACGACAGCGACTCGACTTCCCAATCAAGTTGGGAATAGATCTTTCCGTTGATCCACTGCGGCCGCCGCACGCGCCACGGGACGAACGTCCCTCCCACTTGCCGTGATTCTTCGACAACCGTCTCGCGGTCAATCTGCTTTGGATTTTCCGCTGCGAAGCGCTGGTAACGTTGGATCATGAAATCATGCTCGGGATCGATGAAATACACATCTCGATCTAACGTTTCGGTACCACCAGTAGAAACCTGAATGAATGTCCGCTTCTCGATCCGCTGCGACTGCACAGAATACGGTATTTGGCGCTCGTTGATGATCGTTTTCAGCCAGTCACAAACGGTGCGGCGACTGTCTTCTCGGCGTATGCCCAGGGGGTCATTGAACCAGATCTTCTGCAAGTCGTCTGTCTCCGTCTGCTGAACAAGTCCGCTCGGATACGGCCGACTTGGGCGAGTAGAGTTCAGCCGGCAAACCTGCCCGTCCCAGCAGACACGAACCTTGCAGTCGAACTCCCCGCCGAGGCGTCTCTCCCATTCACAGTAATACTGCAACCCCTTCATCCGCAGGAGCACGGACCGTGTAGCGTGAAAGGGTCCATTTGGACCAAAAGTCGTCCAATCTTCTTTGAGCTTAAGCTGAAGGTTCCGCAAAGCCGCTTCGTGCTGGCGCATTCCCGCTAGCACGATGTCGAGGCGATCCGAAGCGGGTAATTTATCAAAGGCGGGCCAGTCGAACGGTGCGCCGGCCGCCGCCCAACTGCTGCAGCAGGTGATCACTGCGACGCACCACAAGGCAATCGAGTGTCTCATGCGTTCACCTACTGATGATTACGGTCGCAGACCATGGTGCTGCGGCTGCTGTCCCACCTGGAGCACGCATAATACATGATTCGGGAGAAACAGTTAGCCGCGGCACCACATGAAATGTAACGGGGACTGGACGATCACTGTTGTTGGTGCGAAATGTCGCCCAAGCGTGATGAAAACCCAGGGGAGCGTTTGGAGACAGAGATGTTGAACCGCGAAGGCACGAAGAGCCCGAAGCGATCCCGTTCATGGGTAGCGGGTGCCGCATTCGGAAACGGTTCCCTGTGACACGGGCATCTTGCCCGTGACTGAGGCGGGGGGAGACGGGGAACGTGGATCTTCTTCACTCCTCGAGCAACAGACACGGGCAGGATGCCCGTGCCACGGGGGGAGCACCCCTCTGTTCATCCCGAAACTCTAAACGAGCTGGCGGAACCGGATCTTTCGAAGCGCGGTTAGCCCTCGCTCATCGGAACGAGAACCGCTTTGTGCCCTTCGTGGCTTCGTGGTTCCCTTCCCGAGCGCGAGCGGACCACCCGCGGCTACTCGAAGTTGGGGCCGGGATCGCGGGTAAATTCCATCTTGTACTTCCACTGGTTGAAGTAGAGGTTTTTGCCGTCGACTTCGACTTCGCCGCGCTGGAAGTCGGCGGGCTCGGAGCGCATCGACTGCTTGGGAGGAATCAGCTCGCGCCCGTAGTCGAGGTTGACGATCATGCGGTAGCTGTCCTGGTGGCCGAGGTAAAAGTCGCGGACCGCGGGGTCGTCGGACTCCTGTTTGCCGTAGGAGGCGTCGACGGGGAGCCAGCCCCAGGGGGCGATGTAGATTTCCGACCAGTCGTGCATGTTCCAGCCGAGGGGTTTACTTTCCCAGCCGGATTGCCAGCGGGCGGGGATGCCGGCGATGCGGCACATGGTGGTGAACATGGTGGACTGCACGCCGCAGTCGCCCTTGCGCATCGCGAAACATTTTTTCGCGAAGCTGGGGATGACGGTGTATTCCTCCTCGGCGTGCCAGGGAATGTTGTCGCTGACCCAGGAAAAGATTTTGCGGGCTTTGACCAGCGGGTTGGTTTCGCTGCCGACGATCTCCTGGACCTGCTGGCGGATCTCGGGGGTGAAGACGATGTGGGGCGGGCGCTCGGAAAGGTACCTGCCGTCCCAGTCGGCGGGGAGGGGCTGGACCTTGCTCTCTTCGAGCTTGGGGTAGTAAGCGTAAGAGGTGTATTCGATGACTTCTTTGAAGACCATGGGTTTGCCCGGGTCTTCGCACTTCTGCTCGAAGTAGACGGTGCGCTGCGGTGCGCCGGAGACGGGATACGTGTCGGTCGCGCTGGGGGCGACGGTGGTGGATTTGGGCGTGGTGCTGACGAGCTTCACGTCTTTCTGCTGGCGGTACTCCTGGGCCATGGGGAGCCAGACTTTGACGGTTGAGCCTTGTTTTACGCCCGCGGTGTTGGCGGGGATGGTGAGGGTGTAGGTGATCGTGTGCTTGACGGGCATCACCTCGGGGGAATCGCTGTTCTTGGCGGCGTCGATGACCTGCTTGAGGTGGTCGTTGAGCTTCCAACGGTTGTCCTCAGGCGGGGCGTTGCCGGCGGCTTTGCGGCGGTCCTTGGCTTCCTTGCAGAAGAGGAAGATGTTGGAGGGCTCGCGGTTGAAGTATTTCACTTTGCCGTCGATGAGGCGGGAGTTGGTTTGGCCTTCCTTGGTCCAGCGATCGAGGTCGGCGCCGGTGATGTCCGGGATCGACTTCTTGATCTTGGCGAGGAGCTGGTCGGGATCCTGGGAATACTCGATGCGCGTGCGGCGGATGATTTCTTTGGCTTCATCCCGCCCCTTGGTGGCGTCGGCCTCGCCGTCGGAAGCTTGATTCAGGAGGTCTTCCGCTTCTTTGAGTTTCCCTTCCGCCAGGAGTTCGACGGCCTTGGTGACGGTGGGATCTTTGGAGGTGAAGGCGAGGGAAGCGCCGGGGGCGCCATCGGCTCGCACGAAGTTGGGCATGAGCATACCGATCACCAGAAAAGCGAGGGAAAAGAGAAGTATTGTTCGCATGATCTCGAGCTCCGAATGGGCCGGGCATTGTAGCGGGAAAAGAGCAGCAGGTCATGCGCCCACGCGGTAGGATAGGGGCGGGTGGTCGTGTCGAATGACGGGCGAATACTTTCAATGCGAGAAGTGCGAGCGGCGCTTTCCCTTTAACCCGCAGATGGCGGGGAAGAAGGTGAAGTGCAAGTGCGGGTACGTGTTTGTGCCGCAGGTCAGGCAGGTGCGGGAGACGCCGGCGGATGGATACGATCTGGCGCCCGATGAGCCGATGGCGGCCAAGCCGGTGGGGACCGTACCGGCGCCGGTGGATCAGTCGCCGGTGCTGGCTTATGCACACAAGCCGCCGGCGAAGGAGGCGGAGGTTCAGCTGGAGAAGGCGGGGAAGTTCCGCACGATCTATCTGCCCGTGGGTTTGATCGTGCTGGGGATCGGACTGCGGGCGGGGCAGATGTTTCTGCCGTCGGCAGGTGATCAATCGCCCCTGGCGCTGCTGGGGATGATCGTTGGCAGGATGGTGCTCAACGTGATCCTGATGTTCTGCGCGGTAATGATCGCCGCACAGGTGCTGGGGGCGGATTTTGGAGATGCGCGGGTTGCGGCGCTGAAGCTCGCGGGCATGTCGATCGTGGGTGGGGCGGCGGCGAGTTTCGTGACGTCCTTAGATTGGCACCAGGGAGGCATCCAGGGGCCCGTGATCGCGCTGCATTTGCTGATCCTGATATACTTCGCCGGGTTCTCCACGTTCTTCGAGCTGGACTTGCAGGAATCGCTGTTCACGGTGGTCATCGTGATGTTCTTTCAGACGGCGGCGTTCTGCATCGCGTTCAATCAGATCAAAATCTGACGATGCCCCCGATCGCTTCCGCCGCTATGGTTGCGGCGGCATGTTCTACGTGATGGCGATCATCTGCTTTGTGGTGGTGGGAACTCTGCTGTTCCTGGTGCTGTTTGAGCCGGGCCTGACGTACCAGGTGAAGCGGCCGGGGCATCCGCTGGATTCGGATGATTTTGTGTGCCTGATCGGGGCGCTGGCGGATGCGCAGGTGCATCGGGACAGCCACATTGAAGTGCTCACGAACGGGAAGCGGTTTTACGAGGCGGAGCTGGAGGCGATCCGCAACGCGAAGCGCAGCGTGAACCTTGAAGCCTACATCTTTCGCAAGGACGAAACCGGCATGCGATTCGTCGAGGCATTGACTGAGCGGGCGCGGGCCGGGGTGAAGGTCAATGTGATCCTAGACGCGGTGGGCAGTTTCACCACGTGGGATTCTACGTTCGCACAGCTGCGAAAGGCGGGCGGACGGGTCGAGTGGTATCAGCCGATCCGGTGGTACACGCTGAAGCGGTTGAACAATCGCACGCACCGGGAGCTGATGATCGTCGATGGTGAGATCGGATTCATTGGCGGGGCGGGGATTGGCGATGTCTGGTGGGAGGGGGAGAAGGGTGAGCCGGCGTGGCGGGATACGATGGTGCGGGTGACGGGGGATCTGGTGCTGGGACTTCAATCAACCTTCGCCGAAAACTGGATCGAGGCGGCGGATGAGATCCTGACGGGAGAAGAATATTTTCCGGCGTGCGCGCGAATGATTCGGGACGATCCGGGCAATGAGGAGAACGAGGCCGTGGGGCTCGTGGTCGTGAGCGCGCCGTCGGCGGGGCGGATGACGCGGGCCCGGGTGCTCTTTCAGACGCTGCTGACGAGCGCGAGCAAATCGATCTATATCAACTCGCCGTATTTTCTGCCGGACCGGAGCGTTCGGCAGGCGCTGGCGGATGCAGCGAAGCGCGGCGTTTCCGTGAAAGTGATCGCGCCCGGCGATCATGCAGATCATCTGATGACGCGGCGGGCGAGCCGGCGGCGGTATGGCGCACTGCTCGAGGCAGGGGTGGAGATCTATGAGTACGCACCTTCGATGATTCACGTGAAGGCACTAATCGTGGATGAGGTGTGGTGCGTGGTGGGATCGACCAACTTCGATAACCGCTCGTTCGGGTTGAATGACGAGGTGAACCTGGCGGCGCGGTGTGAGCCCGTGGCAAATCGACTATGCGAAGATTTTGAGCGGGACCTCTCGCAGAGCAAGCGCATCACGCTGGAGGAGTGGAACAGCCGGCCGATCACGGAACGGATCGTGGAGTGGGCGGGTGTGATTATCGAGCGGCAGCAGTAGCTGCTAAGGCACGCTCCTGGAATCCTGCGTTAGGTTTGATTTAGGGTTTCATCATGACCAGGATCCAGCGCTGTCCGATGTCTTTAGCCGGGGGTTTTCGCCAGTCGTGGTGGTGCTGGTTTTCCCAATCGAAGAGCTGCTTGCGCTGCTGGGGGTTGGCGGGCAGCTCGATACCCAGGGACATGGTGACGCTGGCGCCGAAGGCGACGACGCGCTTAGCGCCCATGTGGCGCCAGTTGGCCGCGAGTGCCTTCGCCTGCGACTCGGACATGCCCAGGACCATTCGGCGGTTGGTCTTGTCCAGCCATTTTTCGACGTCGTCGGTAGCGCCGTCGTCGAGCTGCGATTCGATGTAAGCATCATCCGCCAGCGCCGGGCCGGCGGGTTTAGCTCTGGCTCTCCCGCCGAGCTTTGCGATGACGACAGCGCTGATCGTAAGGACTACGGCGACCGCAACGAAGGCCATGATCTTTTTCGCGCCTGTGCCGCTGTCATCCTCCACCGGTTCGCGCCGGCGCGGAGGAATGGGCACCATTACAGGCGCCACGCGCTGCGCGGTTGCCGTGGGTTTGGGATCGTCGGCAAGATCGTAATCGTCGTGCGCCATCGCAGCCCCTTGTGAAGTGTGGCGTCATGGTACCGCGCTTAAGAAAAAAGCCCACGAAATTTCTTCGCGGGCTTCTCACTCCAAACCTCAATGTGCGGTTTCTCTACGCGTCCAGCATCAGGTGCTCCGGCGGGATGACGCGGAATACTTCCTCGGTGCTGGTCTGGCCCTTGGCGACCTTGAGCAGGGCGGCCTGGCGGAACTCGAGCATGCCTTCTTCGATTGCTTTTTCGCGGATGACGCTGGAGGGGGCTGATTCCGCGATCACGTCGCGGAGCTTGCGGGTGACCGCCATGACTTCGAAGACGCCAGTTCGGCCGGCGTAGCCTTCGCGGTTGCAGTCGTCGCAGCCGCGCGGGGCGTAGAGGGCCTTGCCATCGCCATCCGACAGCAGCTCGCGAATTTCTTCAAACGTGTGCGGGGCATCGGTGAGATCGAAGCTGATGCGGCACTTCTCGCAGAAGGTGCGGACGAGGCGCTGCGAGACGACGCCGCGGAGGGCGTTGGCGAGGAAGTGCGAATGGACGCCGAGGCTCCGCATGGATTGGATTGCACCCGCGGCGCTGGGGGCGTGGACGGTGGCGAACACCAGCGTCCCGCTGTTGGCGGCGTGGGCGGCGATCTGGGCCGTCTCTGCGTCGCGGATTTCGCCCACCATGATCACGTCCGGCGATTGACGCAGCACCGCGCGCAGCAGATCCGAGAAGCCGAGGTTGACGGCTGAGTTGGTCTGCGACTGACGGATGCCGTCGACGAGATACTCCACCGGATCTTCGATGGTGTTGATCTTCTTGCGGCCGTCATTGAGCCGGCAGAGCGAGGCGTACATGGTCGCGCTCTTGCCGGAACCTGTGGGCCCGCAGATGAGGATCAACCCGCTGGGGCTGGCGAGCATGGAGGAATACTGGTCGAGCTGCTGCCCGGTCATCCCGACGTCTTCGAGCTTGAACATGCCGCCGCCGCGGCGGAGAAGGCGCAGGGCGAAATCTTCGCCGTAGACGGTGGGGATGATGTTGATGCGGATGTCGACCGTGTCGCCCTCGGCGGGTTCGTAGATCCAGCGGCCGTCTATGGCTTTGCGGGTGGCTGTCGTGTCGATGTGCGCCGAGGCCTTGATGTGCGCCATGCAGCGCTTGCCCAGGTCTGACGGGAGGATGCTCATCGCGCGCACCACGCCGAGGTGGCGCACCAGGACCGCCACGTGCTGCTCGTTGGTTTGGAAGAACAAGTCGCTACTGCGCAGCTCCACGGCGTGGTTGATCAGCTTCTGCGTCGCGTTCTCAGCGCTCATGGAGTGCACGTCGATGAGCTGACCCGGCTTGCCAGAGGCGGTGGGGGGCGTGGTGAGGGTGGCAATCATGTTATTCGCCTTTGGCTAGAGCGCGGGCCGCTTGTTCGTTGGCGGCGATTGAAACAACCTTCCCCACCTTCAGGAGATCCAGCACGTTGCGCACGGGCGGGCGGATGGAATGCACGATGAACTTCCCGCCATGCGACTTAAATTCTTTCTGCGTCGAGATCATCCAGCCGATGGCGGCGGAGTCGATGAATTGAGTCTTGTCGAGGCTGAGGATGACCCGGTTGCTGGACCACGTTTCGCCCAGCAGCGTGGCGAGCGGATTTTTCTCCCCGAGCACGCCCTCGTAAGTGATCGCGCCATCCACTGCAACGCGGATGATGCCGTCCTTGTCGATCGACACCAGGCTCAGTTTCAGGGCCGGTGCCTGTGGTAGTGTGGGGGTTGTGTGTGACATCCACCGGATTTATCGGCGGGATGCGTGGTGAGGTTTAGGAGGCACGATAGGTGGGGCTTGCCGGAGGTTTCAGCGGGCCAGCTAGCAGGATTGCCGCGTCCACGCGTCAGCAAGCGGCGGAGTCGTAGGCTTTCACTCAGGGGAGCGAGGTGTCAATGGTGATGCTGGAGCCGGCGAGGGGGCCCGTGGGGAGAGTGATTTTTCGGGTGAGGTCGCCGATGGCGACGTGCACGGAGAGGGGCTTGTTCTCCGGATTGGCCAGGGTGAGCATGCCGTTGCGAAGGATGAGCAGGCAGGGTTGATCGACGGTGAGGTTACCGACGGTGCCGGGTTTGAAGAAGGCGGCCATGAGGGTGTCGAGGTCGCGGTGGTAGACGCACTGGAGGGCAGGGGTGTTGGCGAAGATGTCGATGTCGACCTTTTCGCTTCGCTTAGCGACTTGATCGGCGGCGGTGTCGGGGAGGACGATGTAGGCGTAGGTGGCGCTCGCGGGGCGTGAGCCGTGGTCAATGCCGAGGGTGAAGACTCGGGCGGAGACGGGATCGGTGGAGCCGGGGCCGATGTCGGACCAGCGGCCGGTTTGAACCTGAGCGAGGACGCCGATGTTTTGCGGAGCCGAGTTGGGATTGCGGTCGGCGGGATTGGCGCGGTGGGGGAAGATGTAGCCGATTCCGTTGTGATGGACCCAGCGGCGCTGGGGGTTGAATCCTTGGTTGACGGGGCCGCGCAGCAGGCACTGGTTGACGGTGGTGACGACGGGTGTGTCGCTGGTGGAGGTGATTCCAGCGCCGAGTGCGACGATCTCGTTGTCGAAGAAGAACCAGGCTTTGTGCCCGCTCAGTGAGCCGCGCTTGAGGTCCATGAATGCGAGACCGAAGGTTCCATCGGAGACGCCGCCGACGAAGGAGGTTTCACCTTTGAAGTGGATCTGTTCCCGGTCGGGGGTGAGGTCGAATTGTTGGGCGGTGGTGCCGGGGATTTTGCGCCAGTCCCAGCAGGGGAAGATGTCGCGGTATTCGTCACCGGTGCGGTAGATGAAGGTTGCGCCGTCGGAGAGGTGGTGGGAGCGTTTGCCTTCGTCGTTGACGAGTTCCGCGCTGGTCATGCGATCCGAGAGCATTTTGACGCTGGTAAACCAGTTGGCGCGGCGGTGGACCATGTAGTCGGAGCACCAGAAGTGCTTGTTCCCAAAGAGAGGGATGGCGCGGGTTTCGAGGCGCAGGCGCGAGCGGAAGGCTTGCCATTCATCGGCGCGCGGGAGCGGATGCTGGTTGAGCAGCTCGACGGTATTGAGGAGCGAGTAGGCTGCGCCGGCGGGAGACACCGGACCGGCGGCCCAGGAGCGGGGGATGGCGGACTTTCCTTTGCGGACGATCTCGCGCCCGACGGCGGAGTAGTCGAAGGTGCGCTCCCAGATCATCCAGGCTTGGGCGTCAAGCATGTAGTTGGTGTAGAGCTGGAGCTTTTCCGGCGGGATTTGCCAGGGCGTGTCCCACGCGAGGGCGGCGAGGCGGCCGACGTCGTTGGCGAAGGCTAAGCCGTAGCTTCCGTTGTAGAGGAGCGTGCCGTGCTGGTGGAAGGAGTAGTCGGATTGAATGCCTTCAGCGGAGGTAATGGAGACCTCCTGGTGCATGCGCGCGTAGGCTTCCGTGATGAGCTGCGGGTCGTCTGAGATCAGGCCGCGGTAAATTTGGTTCTGGATGCCCCACACTAAGTTCTGGCCGGTCCACTTTTCCCACGCGGAGCGCTTGAGGATCTGGACCGCCCGGGCGCGGTGATCGGCGGAGATGTCGGGGGCGAGGAGGATGAGGCATTCGCCGACGACCTGCGGGACGCCGATCTGGTTCCACCACCAGTTGGGATTTTGGTAGTCGTGCTGGAGCCAGTGGTTGAGGGCGAGGTTGATCGCGCGCGTTAGGGCAGGGTTGTCCCGGCCGGCGTCGCGACTGGCGCGATAGACCTTGGTGAGGATGAGGAGGCGATCAAGGTGCTGACGGGCGCTCCAGGTGGAGCGGGTGTTGTCCTCGTAGTTAATGTCCGGCCAGGCTCCGTCTTCGGCCAGCTGCTTCGCGTAATTCTCCGCGAGGAACGCGAGGCTGCGGACTTGTTCGGCGGTGGCGGGGAGGACGGATTGGATGAGGCGCTGACGCAGGGTTCCGATCGGCGCGGTGGCGGGGTGCGTGGCGGTCGTGGGTGATGTCTGCGCAAGCGCGCAGGTGCTGCTGACGCAGAGACAGAAAGAGACAAGCAGGCGGAGGATCAAAACGGCAACTCCGAATCCATGCCCGGGTGCGCCGCGTTGGTGCACGGCGCGACGATGCGGGGAGTGCCGTTATCGTAGCGCTTTAGCGGCAGCGGACAAGCGTTGCGCCACCGGGGGAAATGGTCACCGCGACGGCTTTTTTGCCTTCGATCTCCTGAATCCCAAGGGGACTCCACTTTTGCGAAGTTGGGTTGAATTGTTCGGCTCTGTCGCCGGTGACGGGGATGCGGGCGGAGAGCTCTCTGGTGGTGTCGAGGCTGGCGGCGACGAGCAGCGCGGCGCCGTCCTTGGATTTGAAAGTGCCGAGGTTGAATTGCGGATCTTTTTCGGCGGGGCGCTTCACATCGGTTGAGGTTGCACCCTTAAGCTGTTTCGCGAGAGCGAGAACTTCCGCGTTGACGCGCTTGATCATGTCGTAGTGGGGATCGCGCGAGCCGTCCTTGTTGATCATCGCGTGGGCCCAGACGGTGGTCGCGTCGTAGCCTTCTGGGGACCAGTAGGTAAACCAGAGTACGCCCTTGCCGCCGTAGGCGAGGGTTTGCATCGCTTCGTAGCGGAGCTCGGGCTCGGTGAGGTTGCGATAGTCGCCGTGCTGGGTGCAGAGAACGATGTTCCAGAAGGGGATTTTGTGTTCGAGTGCGACTTTGCGGACGGTGTCGAGGTTTTCGAAGAAGTCGGAGCGGTCGCCGTGGTTGGTGAAGTGGTAGTGGTCGTAGCTGATGGCGAAGGGTTTGACGATCTGCGCGTACTGGCGGACGTACTCTTCGTAAGTCTTCGTGCCGAGGGCGTTGAAGTCGCGGGCGTAGGTGGGGAGCAGGTTGATGTAGCCGGGGTGGGTGGGGTCTTTTTCTTTAAGGTACGCGACGACTTCGCCTAAGCCGGGAAAGGCGCCGGCGCCCGGTTCGTCGGCGATGAAATAGCCGAAGAGCGCCGGGTGATCTTTGTAATCTTTGATCATGGCGTCGAGGCTGGCCTTGATCTTGGGGTCGTTGTTGATGGCGACGGCGATGCGGGAATCCCAAATGATCGCCTTGAGGCCCACGGCCTGGCAGTGGTCGAGCATCTTGCGGTTTTGCTCGACCGTCATGCCGCCGCCGGAGGGGAGGGCGACGGTGAAGTTGGCTTCTTTGATTTCCTTGTAGCGCTCAAGGGTGGTGTATTGGGGAGGGGGGCCGAACCAGTAGCTGGTGACGAAGTCGGGATCGGCGGCGAAGACGGGGGTGATGAGGAGAAGAGAGAGGAAGATTGTGCGAAGCATTTAGGTCCTGAGGGTGCGGGTGACAGGTGAAGTTTGAAGACACGGGCGAGACGCCCGTGCCACGCTGGCAAACTAGTCGATGCGGAAGAGGGTCGCGTCTCCGGGGTTCAGGGTTTGTTCCCAGACAACTTCGGCGCCATCGTGGATGACGGGGAGTTTCTTCTTGCGGGGAAGTTGAATGACTTCGGCTTCGCCGGCGACTTCGCTGGCGGTGCCGAAGCGTAGCGAGACCTTTTCGGGCGTAAGAGTGTTCATGTTGACGGCGAAGACGTAGAAGCGGCCTTGATCGTCCTTGAGGACTCGAGCGAACTGACTGGAGCTGGCGAGATTGGAGTTCACGGCGGGGGTGAGTCTGTTGAGCGTGGGAGCGAGGGCTGAGATCTCCTTGGTGAGTTTGGCAATTTCGTTCCAGCGGTCGCGGGGTTGCTTGTTGTCTCTGTCGGTGAGGCCAGCCATGAGGAGCTTGTGCTCGGGGTCGAGGTGCTGGGTGCCGTAGATGAACCAGAAGATGCCTCGGGATCCGGTGGCGAGGGAGAGGTAGGTCATGCAGCGGATTTCGGCGGGGGAGGGGAAGCGGACGGTGTTGGTCTGTGTGAAGGCTTGGAGGACGGCGTAGGTGGTGGCGCTGGCTTTCAGCGCCTGCTGGTTGGCAGTAGTAGACGCTTCGGCGGTGGCTTTGAGGAAGGATTGGTCGCCAGGTTTGGTGTCGCCGCCGACGGGGTAGAAATCCCAGGCGGCGACGCGGGAGCCGGTGATCTTGCAGAAGGATTCCACAGCGCCAACGCCTGAGAGGCAACAGAAGGCGTCATGGTTCCCGTCGTATGTTCGCAGCGCTTCGGCGACCTTGGCGTACCGCTGAAAAGGTTCGCCGACGGCGGGTTCATCAAGGAGCTGAATCTTCCAGAGGGCGGGGTGGTTCTTGATCGGTGCGAGATCGCGGTCGAGGATCTTTTGCACCTCGGCCATGTCGAGAGGTTTGGCGCCGCGGATCATGTGACCGATATCACCGCCGTCTAGATTCAGCTCGATGATCAGTTTGAGGTTGTGCTTCTGGGCGGCGTCCAGGAGAGGTTTGTGATGATTGGGGGGTGTGTTGGGGACGACGGCGCAGTTGATGCCGTGGGCGGCCATGTCTGCGAAGTCGTGCTCGTACTGCTTGGCGGCCTGGGTGGGGTCTTCGGGGACAGAATTTTGGCGGGAAGCGCCGACACCGCCTTCGTACCAGACGCCGAGCGGGAATCCGGAAGGAGGGTCCGCGAAGAGGCAAGCCTGCGGGAGGACGTAAAGGAGAAGTAGGGGTAGCAGGTATTTCATGGGGTCATGGTGATGACGCTGCGATCGAAATCGATTGTGACGGTCTTGGCGTCCTCCAGGGTGATTACAAAGTGAGTGGGGTCGGGTTGAACGAGGGTGCAGGTTTTCGCGGCTTCGCGGGTGCGGGACCAGTCGTGGCCGGGGTAGAAGACGAGGGCGGTGGGTTTGAGCCCTTCAGGGAGCTTGGGGATGTGATTGAGGTGGAAGAGTTGTTCCAGTCGACCGGGAGCCTTGGTGTTTTGTGGGAGGTAGCGCGCCTGCCCGCTGGAGGAGAGGACGACGATGCCGAGTTGGTCGAGATTGTACCACTTGCTGGAGAGAAGAGCAGGGGCGTTCTCTTCGGCTTCGCGGGCGGCGAAGGTGATTTCGCCGTTGTCGAAGAAGAGCATGCGCAAGCTGTTGTGGTGGACCCAGCGGGTGTCGTTAAGGATGCCGAGTGTGCCGAAGTCACAGCGGGCGGGGAAGGTTTCGGATGCGCGCGCTTGGGGGGTGAGCCTGGGGCTGTCGACATAGACTGCGCGACCGTCGGGGAGAACCAGGAACGCAAAAGGTTGTTCGAGCAATCCTCCGGCGCGGGTGAGGACGCCGGCGATGGCGAAGACGGTGGGCGGAAGCGGAGGCACGCCCGGGACGGCGGTGGCAGGGTCGATGGGCGAGATGCGGCGGAAGCTTTTAAGGACGGGCGTGTCGCGCGTGAAAGTTCCCTTGTCGGATTTCACTTCGACGATGCCAATCAGGCTGCGGACGTTGGGCGTGAGGAGCGTGTCTTTCTCCAGCGGCATCACGATGCCCATCGTTTCACGGCCCCAGGAGAAGGTGGCGATGGAGTGATCGGTGCGGTGGACGTTGAACTTACCGAAGCTGAAGAGGTGGTTGCCCGCGAGCTGTTGCCAGAGCTGGGTCTCGGAGATGGGGGCGGGACCTTCACCGGCTGCGCGGAGGATGAGATACGCCTCGCAGTAGAGGTCGAGGAGCATGGATTGGCTGGAGGCGAAGCGGGTTTCGGTGTCGAGGTAGATACCGCCGTCGGCGTCGCGACTGATCATCTTGGTGGCGGTGTTCAGGCAGACGCGCGCGAGGGTCGCGGCCTGCGGATCTTTGAAGAGCGCCGCCATCATCGCGTGCGTGTCGAACCAGTCGGCGTTGCGGTGGAGCTGCCAGTCTTGGCCATTGGGATAGATGTAGCCTCCGTCGGGGAGAGTGAGCTTTTTGAGGCTTGCGTAGATCTTTTCCACGTTGAAGGAGAGGGATTGCGGGGGCGGGTTGCCGGCCCAGTCGTACACGAGCTTTTGCGCGATGTTTAGGCGGATACTGGTCATGTAGTCCGGGTGGACGCGGTCGTGGTTTTCCAGCGTGTAGTCCTCGTGGATGTTGGGGTGCTGGATCCATTCCTTTAAAGGTTTGCCGTCGATGATGTCGGTGCGGGCGACGTCGCTGGCGGTGGCGAAGGCGCTGAGTTGCCAGCGGATGGCGGTCTCGCCCCACTTCGAGTGGCGGGGGTGGCGGGGAAACATGTTGTAGGCGAGCGCAACGATCTTCGAGTTCCAGGCGTTTTCCTCGGCCTTGGTGTCGTTCTCGACCTGGTGATCGGGAGGCCGATCGACGAAGCGATCCGCTTCGCTCGTGATCATCTTCGCGGCAAGGCGCTGGAGGTTTGGGTCGAGATCGTTCCACAGAAGCCAGGCGGCTTTGCCGGCGGCGGCGGCCCAGAGGGCGGATTGCCACTGATTTTTCCACGTTTTGCCGTCGGCTGTGGGATGGGTGGAGTGGGTGGTGAGGAGGAAGCGGAGAATCGCGACTGCACTGTCGCGCGAAGAGGCAAGCGGAAGTTCGGGGGATTGCAGACCCGCGCGATAGAGAACGGCTAAGCCGTAGGCCGTGTGGGTGTTGGGACGTATGTCGGCTTCGATCGAATTGCCGGCGTTGAGGAGCAGGGCGCGCGTGTTCTTGTTCCACGGGTGAAGCTGGCGGGTGAGGTGAGCGGCTTGCTTGAGGAGGATCGGTTCGAGTTGTTGTGCGAGCTCGTCGTGGTGAAGGAGAGCCGGGGAAGCTTGGGTGGTTGAGTAAATGGTTGAGAGTTCATCCGCGGCGGAATGCGTCGACTGGGCGCGGGCGATGGAGCACGCGAAAATCGCCAGGACAAGGTGATGCAGATGCAGACGCATGGCATCTGTAACTACGCGTGGTGCGCGAAGGCGTTAGTCGATTGACGGGATTTTTGCGTGGCATGGGCGTCTCGCCGCGGTGGGGATGCATGGGCGAGACGCCCATGCCACGCATGAGATGGCACCTCTACAAAGCGTCGATGATCTTGATCACGGTGGCGTAATCGCCGGTGAAGTAGGCTCTGCGAAACATCGCGTGCTGTTGTTTGTCGGTCGCCAGTTTTTGGTCGAGCGCGCGGAAGATTTTTTCTTTGAGCCAGTAACCGTTGTTGTATTGCTCGCCGATGCTGCTGGCGAAGGAGAGGTCGTGCATAGCGCGATCGGTGAGGCCTTTTTTCCAGAGGGCGCGATAAAGCTTGCCAGCGTCCTGGAAGGATTGCTTGGAGATTTGTTGGAAGAGCTTGTGCATGCCTTGCCACTTGGCGTTGCCGGGATTGGTCAGCGCCTGCACGTCGGGGTGGGGGTTTTGTTCTGACTTGTAATCGAGCAGGTTGATGTCGAGATCCACGGTCTTGTCGCCGTCGTAGTCGTAGGTGATGTGATCAAAGAAGCCGTTGCCGTCGGTGTCGAAGTACTGGACGACTTCTTCCACCTTTGTGGCTTTGTCCGGCGAGCTGTTGCCCAGGACGGGCCAGGAGCCCCAGTATCTGGCGTGTTCGTCGACCAGCCAGGCGCCTTTCTCGGCGCCGTAGAGGTGGATCTTGGCGTCCCACTTCCCGATGTAGATTTGGCCGCGGCCGGAGTTGTCATTGTCCCACTCGCCGCGGTCGCCGAGGGTGTCGGATTGCCCGTGGCCCATCAAGCCGCCGACGCGCTTGGCGTCCCATCGCTTGGTCGAGTAGACGTCGTCGGTGGGGTAGTAAAGCTCCACGCGCTCCCAGCGGTGATCATCGTCGTCTTCATCAAAGCTGATCCAGCAGTCGCCCCAGTTGGTGTTCCAGGTTTCGTCGAAGCACTTGTCGTGGGTGACGTAGCAGAAGTCTTCGATCTTGCGCCAGTTGTCGTAGCGAAAATACTTGGCGTCCAGGACCCACTGCGGGGCTTTCATCTTGGGGTGCGGGTCTGAGTATTTGCGATAGTCGATACGCCCGCCGCGCGAGCCATCGAGGGCGGAGCTGAAGCGCCAGGTCATGTCGAAGTCCATCTCGTTGCCCTTGGTGGCGTCGTTATCGAGGTCCCAGCCGGTGTAGGCTTCGTAGTCGAAACCGGTGTAGGTGCCTTTATGGTCGGTGGATTTGTCGGCGGGATCTTTGGGTGTTTGATCAAGCAGGCGAATGGACATTTCGGTGCAGCCGTCGCCGTCGAAATCATAGAAGGCGAAGGGGTTTTCCCAGTTCAAGCGGATGTCGGTGATGGCCCAGGGGGGCAGGTGCTGCTTGAGGAAGATGCTGTTGCCGAGGTAGTCGGGGGAGAAGTTGGGCGGCGGAATGGTGTGCGTCGGCGAGGTGGTGGGGGGGACGCGCCAGTTGGCGCGATGGAACTCGAAGTCTTGCCAGTCGATGTAGCCGAGGACGCCATCGTGATCAGTGTCGATGAAGACCATGAAGTGGCTGGCGCCGGAGCTGATCTTGGTTTGTTCGCTGGTGGGATTGGCGGCGAAAATCTGCATGTCAGGCCGGCCGTCGTTGTCGTCGTCAGTCCACTTGATGTTTAAGTCGCCGGGGCCGTCGTAGTAGCCATCGTCGTCGCGGTCGATCTGCATCGCGTCACCTGTTTGGTCACCCATCGTGTCGGTGGGCTTCATGTCATCGTTTTCGTCGATGAAGCGGACGCGCTTCCCGTTGAGCCAGCGCTCCAGGAGGTCGGGGTCGTTGTCATGATCGATGTCGGTGCGCAGGATTTGATCGTTTGGCTTCGTGCCGTTGAGCTTTGTGTGGCGGGGGGAGTTGGTGTCGGTTTCGGTGAGACAGATTTGTTGCGGTTGCAAGGCTGGCTTTTTGGGCGACGCAGCGTGAAGCGCAACGTGGAAAATGGGGAGCAAGACGGCGGCAGCGCAAACGAGCGGGCGGAAACGCAAGTGTATCTCCTTGTAGATCAATCCAGCTTATCCACCAATACGCTTGGCCCGGCGTTTTGTGAAATGGAACCGGCAAGGTTGGCGCGGATGCGATAGCGGTGGCCTTTGGGGGTGTCTTGAAGGGTGACGGTGATGGAGGAGCCATCGAAGTTGCAGACGAAGGCGTGCGCGAGACGCCAGGTTTCGTCCGCCTTGACGCCGGGGGTCATCTGCCAGGCGGTGTAGTTGGAGAGGGGGACGATCATATCGATGGCGGCAGACTTGCGATTAAAGTCGCCGGCGTGCGTGTATTGGAAGCCATGGGGTGTGGAGATGAGTGCGAGATGGTTGTCGATGTTGACGGATGAAGAAGTGATGGTGAAGGGGGCGATGGGCTGGAGGACGGGGATGGTTTGGCTGGTCTCGTCGAAGGAGACGGTGCGCGGGCCGGAGAGTGAATCATTCTCAAGGCCGAGCGGTCGCGGGGCATCGGCGCTGAGGAAGACGGCGGAGTTGGGGAGACAGACGAGCGCGGTGCGGCGATTGTTCGTGGATTCGACGACACAGATTTCAACGTTGTTGAGGGTGCCGTGTTCGAGGAGGGATTCAAGGTTGGCGGGGACGAGGCCGGGGTCGATGGGGAGGGTGACGTAGGGGTTGCGGGCAACGCTTTTGAAGGGGGTGAAGGTGGCCATCGAGCGTTTGCCCCAGGCGAGGGAGGCGAAGTAGTTTTCGTTGCGGAAGAGGAAGACTTTGGAGTTGGGGAGGAGCTTGGAGAGGTTCAACGTGGCCAGAGAGGGGGTGGGCGAAGTTGTGGTTTTGGTTGTTGGAGAAGAGCCCTCACCCTG